>JBIKZZ010000167.1:0-7220 GCA_044354435.1 Rhodoferax sp.
GCCTGCGCAGCACCGGTTTCAAGCGGATCCTGCTGGTCAACGGCCATGGCGGCAACGCGCCGGGCCTGATCGCGGTCAATGCCTGGTTGGAGGCCAACCCGGGCTGCAAGGTGCGCATCCACAACTGGTGGAATTCGCCCAAAACGTTTGCCAAGGTCAAGGAGATCGATCCTGTGGCCTCGCACGCGTCCTGGATGGAAAACTTTCCCTGCACCCGTCTGGCCGGGGTGGTTCAGCCCGTCCAACAAAAACCGATGGTGGACCTGGCCTTGATGCGCACGCTTGGGCCAACCGGGGTCCGCGACTTGATTGGAGACGGTAACTTCGGGGGCTGCTACCAACGTTCGGACGATGACATGGACGCGGTCTGGTCGGTGGCTGTCGAAGAGACCCGTCACCTGATCCACGCACTGTGAACCGAAGCACTCGCATGAACCAAGACACTATATTGATCTGGGGCGCCGGCGCCGTTGGCGGAACACTCGGAGCCTATCTGGCCCGCGCCGGTGAGGACGTCCTCCTGGTGGACATCGCAGAGGACCACGTGGACGCCATGAACCGTGATGGCCTCGCCATTGAAGGACCAGTTGAGCATTTCACTCAGGCCGTGCGGGCGGCTACGCCGGCGCAGGTCAGCGGCACCTTTCACCGGGTCATTCTGGCGGTCAAGGCCCATCACACGCATCAGGCGGTGCTTGCCTTAAAACCTCATCTGGCCCACGATGGATCGGTGCTTTCTGCGCAAAACGGTCTCAATGAGTTGGTCATTGCCGAAGCCGTGGGTGCTGAGCGAACCGTGGGCTGCTTTGTCAATTTTGGCGCTGACTGGCTGGGGCCGGGGCGTATCCTGCTGGGCAACCGGGCCACCGTGGCGCTGGGCGAGCTCGATGGCCGAGCCACCGCACGCGCGGCGGATTACCACCGGCTGCTGCAACTGTTTGAGCCGGCCGCCGTTCACACGCCCAATATCTGGGGTTACCTGTGGGGCAAGCTCGGCTACGGTGCCATCCTGTTTGCCACCGCGCTCACAGATGCGTCGATGTCGGACAACCTGGCCTCCGAGCCCCACTTCTCCGTGTTCCAAAGCTTGGGTAGGGAGGTTATGGCGGTGGCGTTGCAGCAGGGGGTGACGCCTTTGGGCTTCAACGGTTTCGACCCAGCTGCCTTCATGCCAGATGCCACGGAAGCGATGGCCCGACGCTCGGTGGCGGATATGGCCGAGTTCAACCGCCACACCGCCAAGACCCATTCCGGTATCTGGCGCGACTTGGCCATTCGCAAACGCAAAACCGAAGTCGACGCCCAAATTGCCATCATCTCCCAGATCGGTGCCAAAGGCGGGCTCGCCACACCCACCATTGACAGGCTGGTCACCTTGATTCACGATATTGAGGAGGGCCGCCGGCCTCAGTCCTGGGCGACGCTCGACCTGCTGGTGGCCGCATGAATCTGAATCTTTCGGGCCGTCGGGCCATCGTGACCGGTGCAGCGCAAGGCATCGGACTGAGCATCGTCCAGGCCTTCGTGGCCGAGGGCATGCAGGTGGCGGCGTTTGACATCGACGGCGCTGGCCTGCAGGCCGCGCGGGCTGCCGGTGCCAGCCTGACAACCACGATTGATCTGGCACAGCGCGCCAGCGTGGCCGAGGCTGTCAACGGCGCAGCGAAGCAATTGGGCGGCCTGGACATTTTGGTGAATTGCGCCGGGGGTGTGCGCGGGCAGGTCGGGCGCCCGATTGAAGACATCACCGAGCAGGACTGGCTGGTGGTGTTTGAGGCCAATGTGCATGGGGCCTTCTGGTGTGCCCAAGCCAGTGCCGGTCACCTCAAACGCAGTGGCGCCGGCCGCATCATCAATATTTCTTCTGGTGCCGGTCTGCGCCCCAGCCTCACCGGGATCCAGGCCTATACCGCCTCCAAGCACGCGCTGGTCGGGCTGACCAAGCAGCTCAGCCTGGAGCTTGGGCCGCACGGCATCACGGTCAACAGTGTGGCGCCGGGCTTTGTGTTGTCCAACCCCTCGACCCAGCGGCAGTGGGAGAGCTACGGGTCAGACGGCCAGCAGCGGCTGCTCGACAGCATTCACACCAAGCGCCTTGGCCGGCCGCAGGACATTGCCAGCGCCGTGACTTTCTTGGCCTCGGATGCGGCCAGCTGGATTTCCGGGCAGGTTCTCAGTGTCGATGGCGGACGCTCCTGAGTCCGCCTGTTGCCTACCCGATCCATGTTTAACCCAGGCCGACCATGACCCAAGACTTATCCACCCCATCCACCTTCAGCCTGGCCGTGCACGGTGGCGCCGGCACGATCTTGCGCAACACCATGACGCCGGCGCGCGAAGCGGCCTACCACGCCGGCTTGCGCCGCGCCCTGGAGGCCGGGCGCTTGGTGCTGGCTGCGGGTGGTGCCGCGCTGGACGCCGTCACGGCCGCCGTGATGGCACTCGAAGACGAGCCACTGTTCAATGCTGGCCGTGGTGCGGTGTTCACCAGCGCCGGCAAGCAGGAAATGGATGCGGCCATCATGGACGGCCGGGATCGGGCTGCGGGTGCGGTGGCAGGCATCTGCGGGCCGCGCAACCCCATTCTGGCGGCGCGTGCGGTGATGGAGCGCACGGAGCATGTGCTGCTGATCGGCGAGAGTGCACTGGCCTTTTGCCGGGCGCAGGGCCTGGCCTTTGAAGACGCCCCCTATTTTTTCACTCAAGCCCGTTGGCAGGCCCTGCAGGACACCTTGGCCATGCGCCAGGCCGGTGTGGAAAACCAGGATGCATCGCGCAAGCACGGCACCGTGGGCGCGGTGGCGCGCGACAGCCACGGCCACCTGGCCGCGGCCACCTCCACCGGCGGCATGACGGCCAAGGCCCCGGGCCGCGTGGGTGACACCCCGGTGATCGGTGCCGGCACCTGGGCCGATGATGAGACCTGTGCCCTGTCAGGCACCGGCAACGGCGAGGTCTTTATCCGCTACGCCGCCTGTCATGAAATCTCCGCCAGGATGCGCCATGCCGGTCAAACTCTGGCCCAGGCCGCGCTGGGCGTGGTGATGGATGTTCTGGCGCCGCATGGCGGCTCCGGCGGCATCATCGCGGTGGACCGACACGGCGGCGTGTCGCTGCCGTTCAACTGCGCCGGCATGTACCGGGGTGTTGTTCAGGCCGATGGCGTCTTGCGCACGGCCATTTACGATGAGCCTCTGGTGGACTATGCCGCGGTGACCGGCGGCAACAAGCCGTAGGCCTGCAGGCGCCGTTCGCGCACAAAGCCTTCAATCGCCGCAGCGAAGGTCTTGAAGTGCGGGGATGCCAGATGGGCGGCAAAAGCTGCTTCATCGTCATAAATTTCGTACAAGGCCACAGTGGCGCGGTCTGGTATTGGCAGCAACACATCAAAACGGTGGCAGCCCGGCTCATTAGCCAGTGAAGCCGCGGCATTGATGCGCACCAAGCTGGTGAATTGCGCCAGATGCTGTGGGTGAATATCAAACTCGACCCAGATCACGTAGGCTGAAGTGGCGATGGCGATGGCGTTGGGATTGGCGGCAGGCTGGTTCATGCGGGCACTCCTGGGTTGGAAAAGACGTTTACAGCAGCCCGAAGCGGGCCACGATGCGGTCCGGTTCGATGCGGATCGATTTCAGGGTCTGGCGGGCTGCCTGCTCTTTCAGCGAGCCCTCGGTCTTCAGGCTGTAGACAGGAGTCTTGCTGAAACTGGTGGCCAGCTGGCGGGTGATCGCCGTTCGGGCAGCACCTTCCATGGCTTTGGGCAGCAGGGGCGCTGTCACGGCGTCGAGTTGCGGCGCGTCCAGAAAAAAGGCTTTCTGCGCGTCGTCATAGCGCAGGCCGGATGAGCCCTTGACACTCGCCGGCATGGCGGGCAAACCCACCACCTTGATCGACAGTTGGGCCGCAATGCCGATGCGCTCTGGCGGCTGGCCCAGTTTGACCTGCGGCTGCCCGGTCACCGAGACCACCACAAGACCATCCAGCAGCCGGGTGCTCATGTCAGCCTTGTTCAAGGCCGCCTGCAGTTCGCGTTCGGTAAAGCTCAGTTCTATTTCAGCGGGCTTGCCGCCGGCACAGGCGGCCAAAAGCAGGGCGATGGCCAAGCCAACCCAGCCCAGCGTCGTGGAGAGATGTTTTGGCATGGAGATCCTATTTGTTTGCATCGGTATTGGCATTATCTGGCGGCATTGCGGCCTTTCAATGGTTAGCGGCGCGTGATGCTGTCGAAAACCTCGCACTGGCGGGCGATCCTTTGACTGGTGCCTCTCGGATAGCACGAGGATGTGCTCCAACGTGCTGACCAAAGGGAAGCCTCGGGCTTGAGCGTCAAGGATGTTGATGCGATCCTGAATGAGCTGGCGGCCTTGCTGGAGCCGGTTTTGACGTACTACCAATGGCGGCCGCAGCTGCGCGACCCGGCTGATGAAATGGTGCTGGAGGCTGCGGCGAATGCCCGGGTCGGTGCGCTGGTGACCTACAACTTGCGCGACTTCATTCCCGCCAAGCGTTTTGGCATTCAGGTGTTGACGCCTGAACAAGCCTTCAAGTATTTCGATCTTGCCATTCCGAGGATATGACACCATGAGCAACTACGCCCTTCGCCTCCCAGAATCGCTCAAACAGGCCGCCAAACGGATCGCCGCCAGCGATGACACCACGATGAACCAGTTTTTTGTGGTGGCGATCGCCGAAAAAATCAGCGCCATGGAGACGGCAAAGTTTTTTGAGAAACGGGCAGCCTCGGCTGATGCGTCGGCGGCCCAAGCGGCGTGGGACAAGGTTGGGGATCATGCGCCAATAGCAGGCGACGGCTGGACCAAGCCGCTCAGGAAGCGCGCGACCTGAGGTGACAACCCGTCGCCTGCCTGGATGTCACCTTGGTCAGGGTGCTCTGAAGGTGACCATCCCGTTGCTGGCGGGCGGCGTGGCTCGCGTTCTCCGGCCCACGCTCGCGGGCGACTAACTTTGGTGGATTGAGGTTGCAGCGTCAAAACGGTGTCTGGTTGGGCGCCGGGTGGGCAACCGCGAATGGGGCCTGCGCCCGCGAACCCCACCGCCCACCGAGATGGGCGTGGTGTCGCTTTGAGAAACAGACCAAAGCACCCTTCATTCAACTACCTACACCACCCCCGCTGCTCTTAAGCGTTTGATATCGGCTTCGCTTTTGCCCAGCAACTCCTGCGGTACCTCGGCCGAGTGTTGTCCGCGCGTGGGCGGTGCGCGGTGCTCAACCGGCGCGGCCGACAGGTGCAGCGGGCTGCGCAGCAGGGGCACATCCACGCCGCTGCCATGGGGCACCTGAATAAAGGGCATCGGCGCCATTGCTCAATGTGGGATCAGGACAAAAAAGCTGATAAATGATTCCAGCCTCATTTTTTTTGGACACCTGGTAAATTGATATATTAGTATTCTATAATTCCAATCATGGCTTCAATCCTCCCTGCAAAAGTTGGCCAACGCGCCTCAGATGCCGCGTTCGAACATTTACGCGAAGCGATCGTCAGTCTCGAGTTCCCGCCTGGGTCGGCCCTGTCGGACCGCGACCTCTGCGAAACGCTCAATATGAGTCGGACTCCGGTGCGTGAGGCTTTGCTAAGGTTGGCAAACCTCGGCCTCGTAGAAATTCGACCCCAAGCCGGAACCTTCGTGTCGCGTATTCGTATGGAGGAAGTGCTCGAAGCCAACTTCATCCGGCGCGAGCTGGAGGGCGCGTGTGCCAGGGAAGCTGCCAAACTGATCACCGATGGCCAGCGAAATGAGCTGATGTTTCTCATTGATCAGCAGAAGCTTGATCATTCCGCGAAGAACCTTAAGGTGTTCAGTCGGCTGGACATTGAATTCCACAGTGCGATCCACACCATCGCCGGCAATGCAATGTGCAGGACCATCATTCGCGATGTTCGAATGTTTGTGGACCGCCTTCGCAATCTGAGCCTGAATCGTTCCGCGGACCTGCCAGAGATCATCGCTGACCATCTGGCTATTGCCAGCGCGCTAGCGAAAGGCGATCCAGACGGTGCGGAGAGTGCGATGAACCGCCACATGGACCGCGTCCATCGCGTTGCAGAGGCGCTGATCAAGCAGTATCCAGAATACTTTGAGAAGGCCGATGCCTAATTTCAGCCTTCAGTTCTGGCATGTCTGGCCCCATCTGGACGCTTTGTTTCAGGGGGCTCTGCTGACGATTGCGTTGACTGCCCAAGCTTCAGCCTTTGGTTTGGTCGCGTCGTTGGTGGGGGCCTACGCACTGATGTCCGGATTCAAACCTGCGGCGACCCTGGCCAGGGCGTACGTGGAAGTGATCCGCAATACGCCGTTTCTAGTCCAACTTCTATTCATTTACTTCTCCTTGCCGAGCATAGGCATACAGGTCACAGCCAATCAGGCTGCGCTGATGACCATGATCATGAATTTCACAGGCTACACCATTGAAATTCTTCGGGGTGGGATCCAATCGATTCCAGCCACGCAGTTGGACTCTGCCAGGTCAATCGGATTCTCAAAAGTCCAAACCTTTATCTTTGTTGTGGCGCCACAGGCGGTACGCAACACTTATCCGTCGCTAACGAGCCAGTTCAGTTTGCTTTTACTTGGTTCGTCTGTCGTGTCTGCTATATCGGCGGAAGACCTCACAGCGGCCGCAAATTACATCCAATCTCTAAATTTCCGTAGCTTCGAGGTCTATCTCGTCACCGCGGGTTTCTACCTTGCGCTCACTGCCCTTTGCCGGATCACCTTTGCGGCGATATGGCGAATGACATTCCATCGGTGGGAATAGCAACTATGGAAGTCATCGTCAGATACCTCCCTTCGCTCGGGATCAGTGCCGGCATCACACTCATGCTGTTTCTTGTCCCGGCCATCATGGGAGCCATCCTTGGCCTGTTGGTAGCAGTCATGCGGACGGCTCGCTCTGTCGTGTTGCGTGAGCTCGGTCGCATGTTCATTTTCGTTATCCAAGGTACGCCCGCCCTTCTGCTGCTTTTCATCGTTCACTACGGCATGGCGACTTTGGGAGTTCGGCTAGCACCGGCACTTTCAGCCGCCGTTGCACTATCGCTTTACGCGGCAGGATTCCTTGGGGAGATCTGGCGAGGAGCCATCGAGGCCGTACCTCGGCCCCAATGGGAGGCAGCCAAGAGCCTCGGTTTCGGTAGAACTCAGGCGCTCCTGTTGCTCATCGCGCCACAGGCGATATGGATTGCGTTGCCGGCCAC
>JBIKZZ010000168.1:0-7184 GCA_044354435.1 Rhodoferax sp.
AAAAGTCCGCTTTTTCATCGCTTTGCCTTTCAATGCACCAGTGAGGGCGCAATGAGTTGGGGAAAGCCAGAATTGGCGGACCTTTCTCCTTCACGCTCCCTACGCTGGCATGACCCAGATCAGGTGTGTGGGGTATTTCTCAGTCTGCTTTGCGCCAGACACCCCCGGTGACGGTTTCAGTATACGCCGCAACCACCCGTCTTCTCCGGCCACGACCAGGGACCCATGCACCCCGTGGATGCCCGATCGAGTCGGGCATGACGTACGTTGGTGGCCGGGCATGACGGAACGGCTTATGCGGTGATGACGCTCAAGCCGCCCAGGTAGGGCTGCAGGGCTGGCGGTACGCTGATGGAGCCGTCGGCGTTTTGGTAATTCTCCAGCACCGCCACCAGGGTGCGGCCCACGGCCAGGCCGGAGCCGTTCAGGGTGTGCACCAACTCGTTCTTGCCCTGGGCGTTCTTGAAGCGGGCCTGCAGACGACGTGCCTGGAAGGCCTCGCAGTTGGAGACCGAGCTGATCTCGCGAAAGGTGTTTTGGGCTGGCAGCCACACTTCGAGGTCATAGGTCTTGCTGGCGCCAAATCCCATGTCGCCGGTGCACAGGCTCATCACCCGGTAGGGCAGGCCCAGCTTTTGCAGAATGGCCTCGGCGTGGCCGGTCATGGCTTCCAGCGCGGCGTAGCTGGTGTCGGGGTGAACGATCTGCACCATCTCCACCTTGTCAAACTGGTGCTGACGGATCAGGCCGCGTGTGTCGCGCCCGGCGCTGCCGGCTTCTGAGCGGAAACAGGGCGTGTGGGCCGTGAGGCGGATCGGCAAGGCCGACTCAGGCAGCACCTCGTCGCGCACAAAATTGGTCAGCGTCACCTCGCTGGTGGGGATCAGGTAGAGCGCGGCGGTTTCACTGGCTTCGCCGTCTTGCCCGCCCTTCTTGGCTGCAAACAGATCGCCTTCAAACTTGGGCAACTGGCCGGTGCCGTGCAGGGTGTCGGCATTGACGATGTAGGGGGTATAGCACTCGGTGTAGCCGTGCTCCTGGGTTTGCACATCCAGCATGAACTGCGCCAAGGCGCGGTGCAGCCGGGCAATCGGGCCTTTCATCACAGTGAAGCGGGCACCGCTGAGCTTGACGCCCAGGCCAAAGTCCAGCCCCAGCGGCTCGCCCAGGTCCACGTGGTCTTTGATGGGAAAGTCAAAGGCCTTGGGCGTTCCCCAGCTGCGCGCCAGCACATTGCCCTGCTCATCAGCCCCCACCGGCACGCTCTCGTGCGGCAAATTAGGCACCGCCAGCAGCAGGCTTTGCAGCTCGGCCTGCAGGGCCTCCAGCCGCTTGGCGGATGCCTCGAGTTCGTCCTTGATGCTGGCCACAGAGGCCATGGCCGCATCGGCCTCGGCCTGCCCAGCTGCGCCCCGCGCCTTAAGCTGGCCAATTTGTTTGCTCAGGGTGTTGCGCTGGCTCTGCAGCGCTTCGGTGCGCATCTGGATGGTCTTGCGCTCGGCTTCGAGCCGGCTGAAAGCCTCAACGTCCAGAAAGGTTTGCGGGTTTTTGCGGGTCTCAAGCCGCGCCACGGCGCCGGCGAGGTCTTTGCGGAGAAGGGTGATGTCGAGCATGGGTCAATTGTAGATTTTCAGGGCGACGATGCCAGCCCGGTCTCGTCATGCCCGGCTTGACCGGGCATCCAGGACGTCCTGGATTCCCGTTGTCACGGGAATGACAGCGCCGGGGCGGCGTTTAGCGAGGCTGGGTCGAGGTTGGCGCCGCACAGGATCAGGCACACCGTCTCGTTCGGCCTGGGCACATAGGCGCCAGTCTGCAGGGCGGCCAGGCCCAGCGCGGCGGCCGGCTCCACCGCCAGCTTGAGCTCTTGCCACAGCCACAACTGGGCCGCGCAAATGGCCGCATCGGGCAGCAGCAGCGCGTCTTTGACATGGCGTTGGGTCACGGCCCAAGAAATATCGCCAATGCGTTTGGCGCCCAGCGAATCAGCCGCCACGCCACTAACCGCCACATCCACCGGGGTGCCGGCAGCGCGTGCGCTGTGCAGAGTGGGCGCCAGCTCGGGCTCTAGCGCCACCACCCGGGACCGCTGTTCAAACCAGGACGCCAAGCCACCAATCAAGCCGCCGCCGCCCACACTGACCAGCACGCTGCCGGGCAAGCCGGCCTGGGCCTCAATCTCGGCACCCAGTGTGGCAGCACCGGCCACGACCTCCACCTGGTCATAGGCGTGCATCAGCATCGCGCCACTGAGCTGCTGGCGCGCCAGACAGGCTTCATAAGCCTGCGTATAACCTTCACCTGCCACGGTCACTGCAGCGCCGAGCTGGCGCAGCCGATCACGCTTGGCCTGGCTGGAGACGGCCGAGACAAACACCTCGCAGGGTACGCCCAGCGCCTGCGCCGCCGCTGCAGCCGCAATGCCAGCGTTACCGCCTGAAGCGATGACCACACCGGCCGCGGGAATCGGCTGGGCCAGCATGCGGTTGAGCATGCCGCGCGCCTTGAAGCTGCCACCCACCTGCAGGTGCTCGAGCTTGAGCCAGACCTGGGCGCAGTCCAGGCCCATCGCCCGGCCACTCAGCTGCCACAGCGGCGTTTCACGCAAAAAGTACCTCCAGCCCTTGTCCAGCCTACTTATTGCGCTATCAATATCGGAGCGTTTGATGTCAGTTTGGGTCATGGTGTTGGCCTGTGGGTGCGTTAGTTGGAAGCGTCACCGCCGCCATCGGCTTTGAGGCCTTTGGGCAGGGGGAACTTGATGGTTTCCTGGATACCGTCCATCTTGCGCACCGACACCGCGCCCAGCGCCTTGATGCGGTCGATCACCTGACGCACCAGAATCTCGGGCGCCGAGGCACCGGCAGTCAGGCCCACACGCTGGCGGCCGTTGAACCATTCTGCCTGCAGCTCATCGGCGCTATCGACCATGTAGCTATCGGTGCCGAGCTTGCGCGCGACCTCGCGCAGCCGATTGCTGTTGGAGCTGGTGGGGCTGCCGACCACGATCACCACGTCCACCTGCGGGCTCATCAGCTTGACCGCATCCTGCCGGTTCTGCGTGGCGTAGCAAATATCCTGCTGCTTGGGCTCGCGCACCTGCGGGAATCGAGCCTTGACAGCGGCGGCAATGGCGGCGGCATCGTCCATGCTGAGGGTAGTTTGCGTCACCAGCGCCAGCCGCGTGGTTTGTGCCGGCTGCACCCGCGCCACATCGGCCACGTCTTCCACCAGGTGGATGCCGCTGTCGAGTTGGCCCATGGTGCCTTCCACCTCAGGGTGGCCCTTGTGGCCGATCATGATGAACTCAAAGCCCTCTTTATGCAGCTTGGCCACCTCCACATGCACCTTGGTCACCAGCGGGCAGGTGGCATCAAAGATGCGAAAGCCGCGCGCCGCCGCCTCGTCCTGCACGGCTCGGCTCACGCCGTGGGCCGAAAACACCAGCGTAGCGCCCGGTGGCACGTCGTTCAGGTCTTCAATAAAAATGGCGCCTTTGGTTTTGAGGTCGTTCACCACATAGGTGTTGTGCACGATTTCATGGCGCACGTAAATCGGCGACCCAAATTTCTGCAAGGCTCGCTCGACGATCTCGATGGCGCGGTCCACGCCGGCGCAAAAGCCGCGTGGCTCAGCCAGCAGGATCTCCTGCGGCAGGATGGGCCCGGTGCCGGCGCTCACAGCACCCCAATCAGTTGCACTTCAAACGTCACCGGCTGGCCAGCCAGCGGGTGGTTGAAATCAAACAAGACCGCGTCGCCGCGCTCATCGCTGCGCAGCTGGCACACCGCACCGGCAAACTGGCCCTGGCCGTCGGGCGTGGGGAACTGCACCACATCGCCCACCTGGTACTGGGCCCCAGCCTCGCCCATCTCGGCAAGCACTTTGCGCGCTAGCCATTGAAGCATGGCCGGGTTGCGCTCCCCAAAAGCGGCGCCAGCTCGCAGCTCGAAGCTGGCGCGGGCACCCTCAGCCAGGCCCATCAGGCAGGCCTCAACCGCCGGTGACAGCTCGCCGCTGCCCAGCGTCAGGGTGGCGGGCTTGCCGCCAAAGGTGTTGATCACATCGCCAGCTGGGCCAGCCAGCCGGTAATGCAGCGTGAGAAAGGAACCAGGTTCCACACAGACGGGTGTCGAGAGCATAAAAGTCCCACAGAAAAGTCGGGGGTACTACCGCCCGACCGGGGTTTGCCGAATAAACTGAAGTCATTGTAAAAGCCGATGCCATGCCGCTCCAAGACCTCCCCCCCGATGCCCGTCCGCGCGAAAAGCTGCTGGCGCGCGGCCCCGGCGCACTGAGTGACGTGGAGTTGCTGGCGCTGCTGCTGCGCACCGGCATCAAGGGCAAGGGCGTGCTGCAGATGGCGCACGAGCTGCTGCAAATAAAAAGCGCCGAGAACCCCAATGGGTTTGACGGCTTCGCCGGCCTGCTGCACGCCAGTGCCCAAGACCTCCAAAGCGTGAAGGGGCTGGGCCCGGCCAAACGCGCCGAGTTGGTTGGCGTGCTGGAGCTGGCCCGCCGGGCCATGGGGCAGCAGCTGCGCGAGCGCGCCGTGTTTGCCACACCCGAGGCGGTCAAACACTACTTGCAGCTGCACCTGGCAGCCAAGCCGCACGAGGTGTTTGCCGTGCTGTTTCTGGATGTGCAAAACCGTCTGCTGGCGATGGAAGAACTGTTCCGCGGCACCCTGACGCAAACCAGCGTCTACCCGCGTGAGGTGGTGTTGCGCGCCCTGCACCACCAGGCCAGCGCGGTGGTGCTGGCGCACAACCACCCCAGCGGCACGGTGGCCCCGTCACGCGCCGACGAGCACCTGACGCAAACTCTGAAAACCACCCTGGCACTGGTCGACGTGCGGGTGCTGGACCACGTGATCGTGGCCCCAGGCCAGGCGCTGTCCATGGCCGAGCGGGGCTTGCTGTGAGCCCGGCACAGGTCAAAGTCAAGGTGAAAGTCACCAGCCTGGCCGAGCTGAAAACGGTGCAGCGCGAGATCGCGGCCCGCATAGCGCAAGAGACCAAGCGCGCGGCCGAACTGGCCCGCGTCCGCCGCCAAGCGACCAGCGAGCGCGAATTGTTCATTCGAGCTGCGGGCGTGGTCCAGCCCCTGCCAGACAAGCGGCAGGCCATGCTGAAAAAGGCCCCGCCAGTGCCGGTGGTGATGCGCTACCAGCACGATTGGCAGGCGGTATTGCACGAGGCTATCAGCGACGAATTTGATGTCGGCACCCTGCTCGATACCGACGATCTCTTGAGCTTTCGCCGGCCCGGCATCGGCACCGATGTGACACGCAAGTTGCGCCGAGGTGACTGGAGCATCCAGCGCCAGCTCGACCTGCACGGCCTGCGGCGCGACGACGCGCGGGAAGCCCTGAGCAGCTTTATTCGCGAATCGCACAAACACGGCATCCGCTGCGTTCGGGTGGTGCATGGCAAAGGGCTGGGATCACCGGGCAAGGCCCCCATTCTAAAAAGCCGGGTCCACAGCTGGCTGGTGCAAAAAAAGGAAGTGCTGGCCTTTGTGCAGGCCAAACCAGCGGACGGCGGCGCCGGAGCTTTGCTGGTACTGCTGATGACGGCACAATGACGGGCTGGGCCACCCGTCGGGGGCTCGCGGTCATTTGATTATTTTTGAACCTGGGGTAACCATGAAACGTCGACTCCTTTTAGGCGCTGGCACTGGCCTGCTGGTCAGCCCTGGCCTGTTGCTGGCACAGACCGCCTACCCCAATAAGCCCATCCGCTACATCGTGCCCGTGGCACCCGGCGGCGGCAGCGACATGGTGGGCCGCACCGTGACCGAACGCTGGGGCAAGCTGCTGAACCAGACCTTTTTGGTCGACAACCAGGCCGGCGGCGGCGGCGTCATCGCCTGTCAGGTCACGGCCAAAGCAGCGCCCGATGGCTACACCCTGCTGCAAGGCTATGTCGCCACCCACGGCACCAGCCCGGCCACCCGGAAGCTGCCCTACGACCCAATTAAAGACTTCACGCCCATCGGCATGATCGGCGGCACGCCCAATGTGCTGGTGGTCAACAGCGGCCTGCCCGTCAACACCCTCAAGGAATTTGCCGACTACCTGCGCAAAAATCCGGGCAAGCTCAGCTACGGTTCGGCCGGGGCCGGATCGCTCACGCACCTGACCATGGAGCTGTTCAAGCAGCAGGTCAACAGCTTCATGGTTCATATTCCCTACCGGGGCGTGGCACCGGCCTTCACCGACCTGATCGGCGGCCAGACGCAGGCCATGTTCCCCGGGCTGGCAGCGGCCATGCCGCACATCCGCTCGGGCCGGGTGCGGCCGCTGGCGGTCACAGGCGCCACCCGCCACCCGCTGCTTAAAGATACCCCCACCCTGGTGGAGTTGGGCTACCCCGGCTTTGATGCGCAGCAGTGGTACGGCGTGGTGGGCCCGGCCAATATGCCGGCGGCCATCGTAAAGCTTCTTAACGAGTCGCTTGAAACCGTGTTGAAGGCGCCTGACCTGCGCGAGAAGCTCTCATCTGAGGCGCTGGAGCCCATCTCGATGTCGCCGGAGAAGTTCGCCCAGTTCATGCGGGCCGACATCGAGCGCTGGACCAAGCTGGCGCAGGACCGCAAGATCGACCTGGACGCCTGAGGCGTCCCCGGAGGCGGGGCCCTGCTGCGATTTCAGGCCTCAGGGGTGTTGCGCATCCAGTCGGCCGTCTGAAAGAAGGCCCCACCCAAGCGCAGCCGCAAGTCGTCGGGCACGCCGGTTTCCTGCATCGCCTGGTCCATGCAGGCCAGCCACTGGTCGCGCTCGGTGTTGCCAATGACAAAGGGCATGTGGCGGGCGCGCAGCCGGGGGTGACCGAAGCGCTCGGTGTAATGCTGCGGCCCACCGAGCCAGCCGCACAAATACCAGAACAGCTTTTGCCTCGCCTGGGCCAGCGTGCTGCCGTGCGCCGCACGTAGCGCAGCATAGGCCGGCTCCAGGTCCATGAGGTCATAAAAACGTTCGGCCAGCGCCAGTACCTGGGACTCGCCACCGAGGGTGTCAAACGGCGTGGCGGCCTTCGACGGCTCGTCAATGTTCATGATGAAGTCGCCCGCCGCAGGGTCTCCACCACCGGCCGGCGCAGCACCTCGCGCAGGCCCCACCAGCCAGCCGCCAGCGCCAGCAGCGCGCCGCTGAGCGAGCCCCACAGCGGCACCCAGAGCGA
>JBIKZZ010000284.1:0-4467 GCA_044354435.1 Rhodoferax sp.
GGATATGGGGCGCCGCGTGCACATCCGGGCTGGCCAGGTCAATCCGCCCCCGGCTCAGGGGCCGGCAGGGCTGAAAACACAGGATGAAGCCGGCAAATTTGTCGGGCACGATCTGGGTGCCGGTGTCGGACTGCGCCAGTGTGTAGGTGATGGGGTTGCAGTACAACTGCAAGTCCGGGCGCCAGGCGCCAGCGTGCGAGCGGACAAAGCCGCCACACTGGTTAACGCTGATGCTCAGCGGCCCGCCCAGCGTGGTGACGTACTGCAGCCCTACACGCAGCTTGCCCAGCCAGCTGCTGAGTACATTGTTCAGCGTGGGTTGGGTGGCCTTGTAGTAGTAGCTCATGGCCAGGTGGTCTTGCAAGTTGCCGCCGACCGCACTGTTGGCGTGCACCACTGGAATGCCGTGGCGACTCAGCAGGTCGGCAGGCCCCACGCCTGAGAGCTGCAGCAATTGCGGGCTTTGCACTGCGCCAGCACTCAGCACCACAGCGCGCCTGGCGCGGGCCTGGTGTTCCACGCCGTCTTGGTGATAACAGATGCCGACCGCTCGGCGACCTTCAAACAGCACTCGGCTGGCCATGGCGCCAGTGAGCAGCCTGACCTGGCCGCGCCGCAGCGCCGGGCGCAAAAAGGCATCGGCTGCCGACCAGCGCATGCCGTGCCGGGTGTTGATGCGGTAGCGGCCCACGCCTTCGGGCTCGGGCCCATTGAAATCTTCTGTGAAGGGCAGGCCGGCCTGCTGCGCGCCGTCAAAAAACACCTGCTCCATCGGGTGCAGTTGCCGGCGCACATCGCTGACAAACAGCTGGCCGTTGGGGCTGGCCCGGCCTGTGGCGTCGACCGGTCGCTCAAAGCGCTCATAGACCGGCTTCACATCGCGCCAGGACCAACCAGGGTTGCCCAAAGCCGACCAGTCGTCAAAGTCTTGCGGCAGGCCACGGCAGTACACCATGGCGTTGATGGAGCTGGAGCCGCCCACCACGCGCCCGCGCGGGAAGTAAATCTGGCGCTTGTTCAGGCCGGGGTCTGGCTGTGCTTCAAACTTCCAGTTGACCCGTTGGTCGTAGAACGACTTGCCGTAGCCAATGGGCATGTTGATCCAGAGGCGGCGGTCATGCTGCCCGGCTTCCAGCACCAGCACGCTGGCTTGGCCGTCGGCGCTGAGCCGGTCGGCCAGCACACAGCCGGCGGACCCGCTGCCGACCACGATGTAGTCGTATTCATCGACTGTCACTTGCGACCTTTATGGATTCGTTCACCCACGGTGTGTGGGGATGCCGCCGAAGTGTAGGGCAGCCAGCGCGAACGGCCAGCCGCTCGGATTCGGTCAATCCAAGTAATTGATCTTCAGCCCGCGCCTCTGTCGTGCGGGGCGACCGGCGGTGCCACCGTAGCCGCTGGCGCCGGGGCGCCCTGTCCCCGGCGAGGGTCCATTTGCAGTACTGCCTGAGAGCCGCTGCCCATTAGCACGTAGTCTGATTTGTGTGGCAGCACACCCAAGCCCTGCACGGTACTGCCAGCAAAGCGCCAGATGCCCAGCGCCAGCAGCGCCAGCACCAGGCAAAAGTACAGCATGAGACTCTCCGGACCCAGCCAATCCATCATGCTGCCGCCCAATATCGGGCCGATGGTGGCGCCAATGCCATACAGCAGCAATAAGCCGCCGGTGACTTCGAGCACCTGTGACGGATCAATCAGGTCGTTGACATGGGCTACGCTCAGCCCATAAATGGTGAAGGCCAGCCCACCGTAGACCACGCCAAGGGCAATCAGGGCTGCTTCATATTCCCGCGCCAGGTAGAAACCGGCGCCCGCCACGATGGCGCAGGCGACACACACCCAAAACAGAACCCAGCGCCGGTCTCGCCGGTCCGACAGGTGGCCCACCGGCCACTGGAACACCGCACCACCCAAAATGGTTGCCGCCATGAAGGTGGCGATGCCGACCTCGCTGAAGCCCACGCCCTGGCCGAACACGTGGCCCAGACTGAGCAAGGCCCCGCTCAACATGCCTGACCCAATGGCGGTGATGACGCCGATGGGCGAAATGGCAAACAGCTTGAGCAGGCCCAGCTTGGGCGCATCGGAGGGCTGTGGCTCCTCTACCGGGGTCAGGGTCAGCGGCAGCAGGGCAAAGGAAAACAGAATGGACACCAGCGCAAATGGCACGAAACCAAAGCGGTCACCCACCAGGATCAGCCAATTGCCAATGGCCAGCGAGACGCTGCTGACCGCCATGTAGGCTGCAAAGACCTTGCCGCGCTGGTGGCTCTGGGCCACCACGTTGAGCCAGCTTTCCACCACAATGTAGAGCCCGACGATGCACACCCCAGTGATAAAACGCAAACCTGCCCAGAACCAGGGATTGACCCACAGCGCATGGAGCAGGGGCAGCGCCGAGGCGATCGACGCCATGGCGGCAAAGGCCCGGATATGGCCCACCCGGCGAATAATGGCCGGGCAGGCATAGGTGCCGTACACAAAGCCGGCAAAGTAAGCCGACATCACCAGCCCGGTCACCAGGCTGGAAAATTTGGCCGAGCCTGCCTGGGCGCCGATGGCCGAAAACAGCAGGCCGATGGCGACCACCAGCATGCTCACGCCACTCAGCAGTGAGGCCAGCGGCAGCAACAATGTGTTCAAAGCAATCCCTTCGAGGCCCGTGGAGCCCGCGCAATCTGTGCCAGTCTGCCACAGCCGCCCGCCCCGCGAGGTTCTTGATGCGACCCGTTTGGGTGCAAAAAAAGGTCGTCGCCAATCAAGAGGGGGTCGTGCTCGGGCGCCAGCACGATTCCAGCCGGCGTTACAGTGTGCGCTGAATTGTCAGCCCATGACGCAACCCTGATGAGGAGTACCGACCCATGAACCCCAATGTGATCATCACCTGTGCCCTGACCGGGGCCGGCGACACGGTGGACAAGCACCCCGCCATTCCCGTCACGCCGACGCAGATCGCGGCGGCGGCGGTGGAGGCGGCCAAGGCCGGCGCCACCGTGGTGCACTGCCACGTGCGCGACCCGCAGAGTGGCAAGGGCAGCCGCGACCCGGCGCTGTACCGCGAGGTGATGGTGCGCATCCGCGACTCTGGCGTGGACATCATCGTCAACCTGACCGCCGGCATGGGCGGCGACCTGGAAATCGGGGGCGGCGAAAATCCGTTGGCGTTCGGACCGGCGACTGACCTGGTCGGCCCGCTCACTCGGCTGGTGCATGTGGAGGAACTGCTGCCCGACATCTGCACGCTCGATTGCGGCACCCTCAATTTCGGCGACGGTGACACCATTTACGTCTCCACCCCGGCCGCCTTGCGCGCGGGTGCCCGGCGCATCACCGAACTTGGCGTCAAGGCCGAGTTGGAGATTTTTGACACCGGCCACCTGTGGTTTGCCAACCAGATGATCAAGGAGGGCCTGTTGCGCGATCCGCTGTTTCAGCTGTGCTTGGGCATTCCCTGGGGCGCACCGGCCGACACCACCACGATGAAGGCGATGGTCGACAACCTGCCCGCCGGTGCCACCTGGGCCGGCTTCGGCATCGGCCGCATGCAGATGCCAATGGCGGCGCAGGCGGTGCTGCTCGGCGGCCATGTGCGCGTGGGGCTGGAAGACAACCTGTGGCTGGACAAGGGGGTGCCCGCCAGCAACGGTTCGCTGGTGGAGCGCGTGATCAAGCTGATCGAGTGCATGGGCGCCCGGCCGATGACGCCGGCCCAGGGCCGGGTCAAGATGGGTTTGAAGGCGCGCGGCTGATCGCCGCTTTTTGAAAGGAACTCGCTATATGTCATTCGTCACGGATATCAAGACCTTTGCCGCGCTGGGCAGCGGCGTCATTGGCAGCGGCTGGGTGGCACGCGCCCTGGCCAATGGGCTGGACGTGGTCGCTTGGGACCCGGCGCCCGGTGCCGAGGCGCAGCTGCGCGCCCGCGTGGCGAAGTGCTGGGGTGCGCTGGAGCAGCAGGGCCTCAAACCGGGCGCATCTCCGAGCCGGCTTCGTTTTGTCGACACCATTGAGGCGTGTGTGGCTCAGGCTGATTTCATTCAGGAGAGCGCCCCTGAAACCCTGAGCCTGAAGATCGACCTGCACACCAAAATCAGTGCCGCCGCCCGGCCCGATGTGCTGATCGGCTCATCGACCTCGGGTCTGTTGCCGTCCGAGTTCTATGCCAAGGCCAAGCACCCCGAGCGCTGTGTGGTGGGCCACCCGTTCAACCCGGTCTATCTGCTGCCGCTGGTGGAGGTGGTGGGTGGGGACAAAACCTCGCCCGACGCCATCCAGGCGGCCATGGCCTTTTACCAGTCGCTGGGCATGAAGCCCCTGCATGTGCGCAAGGAAATCCCGGGCTTCATCGCCGACCGGCTGCTCGAAGCCATGTGGCGCGAGTCGCTGCACCTGGTCAACGACGGCATCGCCACCACCGGCGAGATCGACGACGCCATCCGCTACGGCGCCGGTCTGCGCTGGTCG
>JBIKZZ010000455.1:0-2692 GCA_044354435.1 Rhodoferax sp.
CATGGGCAGCTTTTTGATCTACACCCTGGCTGGCGGTGACGCCGGCATGCGGCACTTCATGGCGCAGTTCGGCCCGGCGCTCAAGCTGCCCTGGACCAAGCTGGAGGCACCGGAACTGACCGACGGCCTGATTGACGAGGTGGTCGACGGCACGGCGGTCCAGCTGGGTCGGCATTCGATCGCCGACCTGGAGCGCTACCGCGACGACTGCCTGCTGGCGGTGCAGGCGGCGGTGCGGGCCACCAAGCTTAAGCACGGCATCAGCCTCGACGAGTAAGGGGAGAGGCTTTTCAAACGCCCTTTTCCTGCCCCACGGTACGCCGAGCTCGGCATCGAAGCGTGAGGATCTTCTCGATCACCGGCGGCTCCCGGATCGCCACCGCAGTTCGGGCAGCGCTGCAGGTCAAGGTCGACACCCGCTTGAGCAACTAGGCCCAGCTCAGCCGCACCGCTCGGGTTTGGCAAGGCTGTAGGCCACGATGGCGTTGGCATGGCTGTGGCCGGGCCACTGATTTTTTGCGGTGCGGCATTGGGACTGCCGTCAGCGCAGCGCGCAACGGGTCGTCGGGACCGGGGGCCAGTTGTCACCGCCGAGGCTCCACCCTGGTGCGCTACAGGCGGTTGCGAATGATCGCGCCGGCGCGCACGATCAGGCTCAGGCATTGGCCGTCCTGGGCCAGCAGGTTGATGTCCTGTAGCGGATCGCCGTCGACCAGGATCAGGTCGGCGCAGGCACCGGCGCTCACGCATCCGATCTCGCCCTGCATCATCAAGGCCTCGGCCGACAGGGAGGTGGCCTGGCGCAGGATCTCCACGGGCGTGAACACGCGGCTGCGCATCGTGAACTCCCGGCATTGCTGCAGGTGCAGGCGACCGATCAGGTCGGTGCCAAAGGCCAGCTTGACGCCGGCTGCGCGCATGTGCGCCAGCCCCTCCCACATGCCAGCGTTGACGAACTCACACTTGCGCAGGCTCTCGGCCGACATGCCGAGTTGGCGCCCGGTCTCCATCAGCGCCACGGCGGTCGCCAGGGTGGGTGTGATGTAGGCGCCCCGCTCGGCCACGAAGCGGGCGGTCTCGGCATCGATCAAGCTGCCATGCTCGATGCGCGTGACGCCGAACTCGACGCAACGGCGGATCGCGCTCGCCGGATGGCAGTGCGCAGTGGCGTAGGTGCGGCGCGCTTCGCACTCCTGCACGATGGCACGGATCTCGTCCTCCCGGTACTGGGTCATCCAGTAGGGATCGGTGGGGGACACGACACCGCCGGAACCCATGATCTTGATGCAGTGCGCTCCCATGCGCAGTTCCTCGCGCGCGGCCCGCAGGCACTCGTCCACACCGTCTGCGATGACGCCGAACACATTACTGAACAGGCCGCCATCGCAGGCACAGGCACTGGTGTAGCGCGGGGGTGCCTCCAGCGCGCGCATGTCACCATGACCCCCCGTCATGGACAGCGCGCGTCCGGCGTACAAGTAGCGCGGGCCCTGGATCAGGCCATCGGCCACCGCCCGCGCCAGAGAATAATGGCCACCGGCCATGTCGCGCACCGTCGTGAAGCCGCACTGCAACGCGTGTTCCAGCATGCGCAGGGCATGGGCCGCGCGGTAGGCCTCGCCCTGGAGTTCCACCTCCTGCACCGACAGCGCGCTGTGCAGCGCGTGAATGTGGCAGTCGATCAGCCCCGGCATCAGCGTGCGCCCGCCAGCGTCGATCACCAGGGCCGAGGCCGGGGCGGTGATCGACGGACCGATTTCCTGGATGCGACCATCGGCCACCCGCACCGACAAGCCGCCCTCGCAGTCGGCCGAATGACCATCGAAAACGCGCGCGTTACGGATGAGGAAGTCGTGCATGGTCCGTGTTCTCCTGCGCCGCAATCGGCGTTCAAATCATTCTAGCCCGGTCACGCGCAGGCATAATTCATTGGGTTTTCTGCCAGCCAAGCCCGACGTCCGACAGAGCAACCGACCTGCAAGAACATGATCAATCCGACCCAGCGCATCTCCATCCGCAGCATTGAGCGTGCAGCGACGCTCATTGATCCCGTGTTTCGGGACAGCCCTCAATTCGAGTGTGAGCCGCTGAACCAGTTGCTGGGAACATCGTTGCTGTTGAAGGTGGAAACGCTCAATCCGCTTCGCTCGTTCAAGGGGCGCGGCGCCGATTTCTTCCTGCATGAGAATGCCGTGCCGTTGGCCGGCAAAAGCCTGGTCTGTGCCACAGCCGGCAACTGGGGCCAAGCCATGGCCTACGTGTGCAGGGCTCGCGGGTGGCCATTGGTCGTCTACTGCGCAACCGACGCGAATCCCATGAAAGTGGCGCGCATGCGCGACATGGGCGCTGAGGTCCGGCTGCATGGTGATGACGTGGACTTCGCGAAGGAAGAGGCTCAGCGGTTCTGTGAATCATCGGGCGCCGTGCTGGTGGAGGATGGCCGAGAGGTCAGCATCGCCGAAGGGGCGGGCACCATCGCCCGGGAGTTGCTGGCGCGCAGTCGCTTTGAGGTGCTAGTGCTGCCGCTGGGCAACGGCGCGCTGCTCAATGGCGCTGCAAGCTGGGTCAAGGCACATGCACCCGGTATCCGGGTGATCGGTGTTTGCGCCGAGGGTGCAGACTCGATGGCGGCCTCATGGAAGGAAGGCCGACTGGTCGAGCGAAGCACGGTTAACACCATCGCCGACGGCAT
>JBIKZZ010000014.1:0-27434 GCA_044354435.1 Rhodoferax sp.
CCTATCTGTTTATATCGCACGATATGGCGGTCGTCGAGCAGATGAGTCACCGCGTCGCGGTGATGCACATGGGTCGGATTGTCGAGATTGGCCATAGCGCTGAGGTGTTGAACCGCCCCCGCCATGCCTACACCCGGCGGCTGCTGTCTTCTGTGCCGATTCCGGACCCTGCTTTGCGCAAGGCGCGGGTGATTGACGCCGCACGTGAGATCAGGAGCCCGGTATACCCGTTAGGGCACAGTCCCGTCCGTTTGCCACTGGTTGAAGTATCTAGCGGACATTTTGTCCAAACCGAAACGGCTTGACAGGGCTGAACGCCTGTTGATGGTCGTCTGCGCAGCGTGGGCACTATCGCCGAGCTTGACATCTGCTGGTCATAGGCCAGTGCTAAAACTAACGGTCTATTATTTCGGAGCCAACCCATGATCGAAACCAACCGCCGCAGTTTTGTCCTCGGCCTCGCCACTGCTTCTGCCACCATCACCAGCGCATCCGCCCAAGCCCAGACGGGCGCAGCCGTGCTGCCCACACTCAACAGCAGCACCATGGCGACTGACGTCACCTACTGGGACGCAGTGCGCAAGCTTTACGCCGTGTCGCCCAGCATCGTCAACCTTGAGAACGGCTACTGGGGCATCATGGCCGAGTCGGTAAGGCTGGATTACCTGGCCAAGACTGACATGGTCAACCGCGAGAACTCGTTCTATGCGCGCACCCAGTTTGGCCGTGATGCTGAGGCGGCCCGGCTGGCCGTAGCTGCCGCAGTGGGCGCGGCGCCTGCAGAGGTGGCCCTGACACGTGGCGCCACCGAAGCACTGCAACTGCTGATTGGCGGCTACAACAAGCTTCAGCCGGGTGATACTGTGCTGTATTCCGACCTGGATTACGACTCGATGCAGTACGCCATGAACTGGCTCAAGGAGCGCCGCGGTGTGAATGTCGTTAAGTTCAGCATCCCTGAGCCGGCCAGCCGCGCGGCTGTGCTCCAGACCTATCAAAAGGTGTTGGCTGACCACCCCAAGGCAGCTCTGCTGCTGGTTACCCACGTTAGCCACCGCACCGGCTTGGTCATGCCAGTGGCTGAGATTGCCGCCCTGGCCCGCGCCCGTGGCGTGGATGTGGTGCTGGATGCCGCCCACTCCTGGGGCCAGATCGACTTCAAGGTGCAAGACCTGGGCGTAGACTTCATTGGCTTTAACCTGCACAAATGGATTGGCGCGCCGCTGGGCATCGGCTTCATGTATGTGGCCAAGTCGCGGCTGGCCGACATCGACCGGGCCATGGGGGATGAGGACTGGGCCCCTACCGACATCCGATCGCGGGTACACACTGGCACCTACAACTTTGCTTCGGTGTTAGCGCTGCCAGGTGCGCTGGCATTGCACCAGCAGATCGGGCCGCGCGCCAAGGCGCTGCGCCTGCGCCATCTGCGCGATTACTGGGTCAGCCGGGTTCGCGACTTCAAGGGTTTGGAGATCTTGACGCCCGACGAGCCGGGCATGGCTGCTGGCATCACATCGTTCCGTCTGGCCGGCAAAGGTACTGCCGCCGACAACAACGCCATCGTGGCGCAATTGCGCGACCAGTTCGGCGTTTTTACGGTGCGGCGTGCCGGTGTGGCCAAGGGCCAGTGCATTCGGGTGTCGCCTGCGATCTACACCTCGGAGGCCGATCTGGACCGGCTGGTGCAGGCGCTGCGCGCTGTGACCGCCAGCTCATAAGCGCCCAGCGGCAAAATCGGCGATCCGCTGCGCGGTGTCAGGGTCGGCAAAGCAGGCCATAGCAGCCTCGCTCTCCAGCACCAGTGCGTTGGCCAACTGGGTCTGCAACTGACTGGTGAGCAGGCGCTTGAGGCGGCTGGTGGCCCCCGCCGAGCGGCTGGCCACTTGTGCTGCCAGCGCCAGCGCGGCGGGCAGCATGTCGGGTAATGGCACCACGCGGTTCACCAGGCCCAGGTCTTTGAGGGCCTGCGCGCTTTGGCGTTCGCCCAGCACAATCAGCTCCATGGTGCGTTGGTGGCCCAGGGTTTGCGGCAGCAGGTGCGTCACGCCGCCGGTCACAAAATGCCCCAGCGCCATCTCGGGGAAAAAACACACCAGGCTGTCGGCGGCTACCACCATGTCGCAGTTGAGCACCCACTCAAAGCCGCCGCCCACCGCGTAGCCGTGTACTGCGCCCACCACCAGCTTTGGCCCGAACATGATGTCGCGGGTGATCTGCTGGATGCGCTCGCAGTGCAGTGCAATAGCGGCCGGGCTCTCGGACTGTTGCTCAAACTCCTTCAGGTCGTCGCCGGCGCAAAAGGCTCTGCCAGCGCCGGTCAGCACAATAGCACCGGTGGCTGGGTCGGCCTGTGCCTGAACAAGTGCGGCGTGCAGGTCCACCAGCAGGTCGCCGCTGATGGCGTTCAAGCGCTCGGGCCGGTTCAGGGTGACCACGCTGACGCGGCCTTCGGTACTCAGTTGGGCAAATGTCATGGGGGGTACTCGGTTGGGTGGGTGCCTGTCATCCCCGCGCAGGCGGAGAACCATCGTAAGTGTCGGCGGTGATGCCATCCTGCTGCAGTCGAAATTTTTCAACCTTGTCGGTGGGGGTCTTGGGCAGGCTCTCGGCAAAGCGCAGGTAGCGCGGCACCATAAAGCGGGCCATGCGTTCGGCGCACCAGGTCGTCAGCGCGGGGGCAGGCCATGACGTCTTCTTCGGTCAGTTCACTGGGCACGCCATACACGGCGCAGCTCAGCACCGCGGGGTGGGCCTCGATCACCTGTTCCACCTCGGCGGCAGAGATGTTCTCGCCGCGCCGGCGCACCATGTCCTTGCGCCGGCCCACAAAATACAGGTACCCATCAGCGTCCTGGCGCAGCAGGTCGCCGGTGTGAAACCACAGGTTGCGAAAGGCCTCTAGGCTGGCCTCAGGCATGCCGTAATAGCCCGCCATCAGCAGGCCCGGCTCCAGCGCGCGGATCACCAGCTCGCCGGTGGCGTCTGGCCCCAGCGTGAAGCCGTCTTCGTCTTGCAGGGCCACCTCGAACGGGCCGATCGCCCGGCCGCAGCTGCCCACGCGCCGGGGTTCATCCAGCGGGGTGTAGATCATCACCCCAGCCTCGGTGGAGCCGTAGAGCTCCACCAGTCGGCAGCCAAAGCGCGCCTCGAAATCTGGCGCCCAGGCCGGCAGCGGCACGCCCCAGCCCAGCCGCGCCACGTGCTCGTGGTCGCCCGGCGAGGGCGGTTGCTTCCACAGCATGGTCAGCGTGGCGCCCATGAAATCGAACACGGTGGCTTTGAAGGCCCGCATCTCGTCCCAGTAGCGCGAGACGCTAAAGCGCTCGCCGATGGCCGCCACCCCGCGCAGCAGCAGCGCCGGGGCGATGGTCATCACCGCCGCGTCCAGGTGGTACATCGGGTAGGGGCAGTACAGCACGTCGTCCGTGCGCAGGCCCAGCCCAGCTATCACCAGGCGGGCGTGTCCCAGCACAAACCGGTGCGGAATCATTGCCGCCTTGGAGCGGCCGGTGGTGCCCGAGGTGTACAGCAGCAGGCACAGGTCGGCAAAACCTACTACCGGGCGCGGCAGGGTGCTGGCGTCAGGCTTGATCTGGCGCAGTGCTTCATAAGGGAGGCTGCTTGACGTGGTTGTTGACGGCCCGGCGGCCGGCCCGTTGTCGCCGGCCAGCACCACTTGGCTGATGCGCGGCAGCGCGGGCAGCACCTCGGTCAGCGCACTGTAAAGAGTGGTGTCCGTAATCGCCAGTCGGCTCTGCACCAGGTCAATCGCGTCGCGCAGGGCCGCGCCGCGAAACGCGGTGTTGACCGGCGCCGTGACCGCGCCCAGCTTGGCGAGCGCAAACCACAATACGGCAAAAGTAATGCAGTTGGGCAGCAGCAGGCTCACGTTCTCGCCTTGGCGCACGCCCAGCGCGTGCAGGCCGGCGGCTACCCGGTCGGACTCGGCATCCAGCCAGCCGTAGCTCCATTCGCCGCTGGCCATGCGGATGAAGGGCTGGTCAGGCACTTCGGCTGCGGCCGCGCGCAGCGCATCTCCTAGCGAGAGCGGCAGGTCGGCCAGCAGGGCATAGGCGGGTTCTGAGCGCATGCGGTGAATATACCTGCGGCGCTGCCAGCCGCAGTTGGCGGATGGGCTAAAACGCTACTTTATTTATAGCGCGAACGCTAGGCTGGATAAGGGCTGGGCCCGTAATTGACCCAAAGCCGGTGGTGCCGGGCTACACCGCCACCCTGTACCCTGCCAGCGCCTGCAGGTCTGGCTCCACACCCAGGCCAGGCGCATCAGATAGGGTGGCCCAACCGTCCACCACCGTTAGCGGAAACACTTGCTCACGCAGCGGGTTAGGGTTGGCGTCTACTTCAGCCCAGCCGCCGGGCGTGCCGGAGCCGGCCAGGGCGTGCAGGCTGGCAGCCAGACCGACGCCGCCGGCCAGCCAGTGCGGGCAGTAAGCAATGCCCTGCGCCTGTGCCTGGCGCGCCACCGACAGCCCGCCTGTGATACCGCCCCACTTGCCCACGTCGGGCTGCACAAACCGCAGGTAGCCGGCTTCTATCGCCTCGCTAAAGGCAGCCTCGCCGCGCAGGTTTTCGCCGGCGGCCAGGGGCACGGGGCTGGCCTGTGCCAGACTGCGCCAGGCGGCGTGGGGCTGGTCGGCGCCAATGGGTTCTTCAATCCAGTAGGGCTTATAGGGGGCCAGCTCGGCAATGCGGGCGGCGGCATCGGTCGGTGACCAAGCCTGGTTGGCGTCACACATGATCACCACGTCCGGGCCCAGGGCTTCGCGCATGGCGGCCAGGTTGGCTACATCGCGTTCAGCGCCAAACCCGACCTTGAGTTTGAAAGCCCGGTAGCCCTCGGCGTGTTTGGCCAAGGCCACCGCCACCACCTTGTCGGGCCCGATGCCACTGGCATAGACCCGCACTCGGCCGCTGCTGCCGCCCAGCAGTTGCCATAGTGGCAGCTTGGCGCGACGGGCGGCCATGTCCCACAGTGCCTGGTCCACCGCGCCGGTGATTTGTGCAAAGGGCCCGGGCTCGCCACACTGGATCGCCATCTGCCGCGTGCGCTGGTCCAGCAGGCTGCGCACGCTGGCTGGGTCGTCGGCTGACACCCCCGCCAGCATGGGCGCAAAGATGCTGCTGACCAGCCGCGCCCGGTGCTCGGCGCCCACTTGTGGGAAATTACTGAACACCTCACCCCAGCCTGTGGCGCCATCGCTGGCGCTCACGCGCAAAAAAACGGCAGGCCGGTTGCTCATGGCGCCAAAGGCGTTGGCCACAGGCACGGCGATCGGCGCACGCAGCACCCAGCAGTCCAACCGGTCGATGGTGGGGGCCATAACGCCGCCTTTCAGAGGGCAAAATCAAAGTGTACACTGCCCAAAAAAGGAGACAAACACCATGCGCATCGGCTTTAATTGGCAGCGGCTTTGCGTCGCGCTCTTTGGTTTTTTGGCGGCCTGTACCGTACTGGCCCAGGCCTATCCCAGCAAGCCCATTCGGCTGGTGGTGCCCTTCCCGCCAGGCGGCGCGGTCGACTTTTACGCCCGGGTGGTGCAGCCGGCATTGGCCGAGGCGCTGGGTCAACCGGTGGTGATCGACAACAAGGGTGGCGCCAGCGGCATGCTGGGCGCTGGCATCGTGGCGCAAGCCGCGCCAGACGGCCATACCCTGCTGCTGGGCAATATTGCCTCCTTGGCCATCAATGTCGGCATCTACGACAAGATGCCCTATGACCCGCGCAAAGACTTCACGCACATTGTGCGCACGGTGGACGTCAATTACGTGTTGGTGGTCCACCCCAGCCTGCCGGTCAAAACCGTTGCCGAACTGGTGCAATACGCCAAGGCCAACCCGGGCAAGCTGTCCTACGGTTCGGCCGGCAGCGGCAGCTTGCCGCATCTGGGTACCGAACTGCTCAAGGCCCAGGCCGGCATCGACATGGTGCATGTGCCTTACAAGGGCGGCGGCCCCATGGTCACCGATGCCCTGGGAGGTCAAATCCAAGTGGTGCTTGGTGACCAGGCTAACCTGATGCCGCATGTACAAACCGGCAAGCTGCGGGCGCTGGCAGTGGCCACCACCAAGCGATCGGCCAACGCCCCCGCCATTCCTACCATCGCTGAGAGCGGCTTGCCCGGCTTTGATGCCACGGCCTGGCAGGGCTTGGTAGGCCCGGTGGGCATGAACCCCGATGTGGCCAAGAAAATCAACGAGGCCTTCAACAAGGTGATGACCACGCCAGCCGTGCACGACAAGCTGGTGGCGGGCGGCTTGGAGCCCATGGGTGGCACACCGCAGCAGTTTGGCCGTTTCATCGACGCTGAAATCACCAAATGGACCAAAATCGCCAAGGATGTGGGGGTCAAGGCCGAGTGAGTGGGCTCATGCGGTGCGATGGACCAAGCAAATTCAGGGCGCGTTGACTCTAAAACGTGGCTTCTACCGCCGCCTGCAGTTCGGGCGTGATCTCGGGCAGCACCCCAAACCACGACTGGAACGCCGGGCGCGCCTGGTTGAGCAGCATGCCCAAACCATTGACCGTGCGGTGGCCGCGCATCCGGGCTTGCGCCAGCAGGGGTGTTTCCAGCGGGATATAGACCGCATCCGACACCATAGCCTCCAGCGGCAGCGCGTCCAACGCCACATCCAGTGGTGCCTGGCCGTGCATGCCCAGCGAGGTGGTGTTGACCAGCAGGCTCACGCCTGCCATGGCTTCATTGCGCTCGGCCCAGGGCACCACCTTGACCCGGTCGCCAAAGTCGTTGGCCAGTTCCTGCGCCCGCTCCAGGGTCCGATTGGTGATGCGTAGCTCAGGCACGCCTTCGTCCAGCAGGGCCACCACAATAGCCCTGGCCGCGCCGCCGGCACCCAGCACCAGCGCTGGCCCGGCATCACCGTGCCAGGTGGCGTCGGCGTCGCGCAGGCTCTGGATATAGCCCGCGCCGTCGTTGTTCATGCCCAGCAGGCGCCCGTCGGCTTGCACCACGATGGTGTTGATGGCGGCCACCCGGCGCGCGGCCGGGTGCAACTCGTCCATGAAGCGCATGGCGCTGACCTTGTGCGGCACGGTCACATTGCAGCCGGCAAAACCCAGTGCGGCCAGGCCGCGGATGGCCGCCTCCAGCCGCTCTGGCTGAACCGGCAGCTGAACATAGGCACCCTTAAGCTCGTACTTGGCGATCCAATGGTTGTGGATGGCGGGCGAGCGGGTGTGCGCTACCGGCCACCCCATCACGCCGGCCAGTACAAACGGTGAATCGGACATAAGCAGGTCTCCTTGCAGTGGCGGGGGTGTGTCGGGTTATTCGGGCCTCTGCGGCGGTCATCCTGCCTTCGCGCTACAGCCGCGCGAGATGGCGGAATTGCAGCCCATCGCGATTATCATGGGATTTACGGGGCTGGCCAGCCGGGGTGTTTTTTAACAAAATAGGCCCCTAGCCTTTGATGGCCGTGGCCCTATAGCTATTTTTTTCATAGCAAAGTCTTTCTCGATCTGAATGCCATGAACGACAGTCTCGCCTCGCTACCCCCGCCCCCTGGGGCCCGTGCCTACGCCATGGCCTACCTGACGGCCCACCGTTGCGGGGCGCCCGAGGCGGTGCGCGTGGCCGCCGCTACCGGTTACAACTTTGTTGGCCTGCGCCTGTGGCCCAACGTCCCGGGCACGCCATATCAGCACCTGCTGGGTGACGCAGCGCTGATGCGCGAGACCCTGGCCGCCTGTCGCGACACCGGCGTGGGCGTGTTTGACCTGGAGATCGTGCGCATCGGCGAAGGCTTTGACCCCCGCCTGTACTTGCCCTTGTTCGAGGCTGGCGCTGAACTGGGCGCTCGCGCCGTGCTCGTGGTTGGTGACGACACCGACCCGGCCCGACTGGCTACCAGCTATGCCCGGCTGTGCGAGCAGATGGCGCCCTTTGGCCTGACGGCCGATCTGGAGTTCATGCCCTGGACGGCGGTGCCCGACGCCCGCAGCGCTTTGGCGCTGGTCGAAGCCGCCGGCAACCCGGCCAACGCCGGCATTCTGGTGGATGCGCTGCACTTTGGCCGCTCCAACACCACACTGGACGACATACGAGCCATTCCGCGCCGTCTGCTGCACTACGCCCAGATCTGTGACGGCGAGGCCGGCACGCACTTCAGCACCGAGCAGTTGCTGCACACCGCCCGTTGCGAGCGGCTCATGCCGGGTGAGGGCAATATCGATCTCTCAGGCCTGTTTGCGGCGCTGCCTCCTGACCTGCCGGTGAGCGTCGAAGTGGTGCACCTGCTGCGCGAGGCAGGCACGCCAGCGCAGGGCTGGGCCGCTGAATGCCTCGCGGCTAGCCGACCCTTCCTGTAGCCCCTTGGGCGATCACAGCGAGGCTTCGGCTATCTCACTAAAATATGCCGATGCTGCTTCGACGTGACCGACTGATCCCCGCCATCGTTGCCAGCCCACTCTTCCTGCAAAACCTCGACTCCTCGGTGATGGTCACGGCGCTGCCCAGCATCGCCGCCTCACTGGCGGTGCCGCCGCTGCACCTGAACCTGGCCATCACCGCCTACCTGCTCAGCCTGGCGGTTTTTCTACCTGTCAGTGGCTGGCTGGCCGACCGGCTGGGTGCACGGCGCGTGTTTTGCCTGGCGATTGCGCTGTTTTCGCTGGGCTCAGCCTTGTGCGGCATGGCTGACAGCATGCCTGAGTTGGTGGTATTCCGCATCTTGCAGGGGCTCGGTGGAGCCATGATGGTGCCGGTGGGCCGCCTCATCCTGCTGCGTGCGGTGCCGCCCGAAGGCATGGTGGCGGCCATGGTCTGGTTTACTGTGCCGGCCGTCATCGGTCGCATGATGGGCCCCTTGTTTGGCGGTGTGATCGTGACCTTTACCAGTTGGCGCTGGATCTTTTTGGTCAACATCCCGTTCGGGCTGCTGGCCATTGCACTCACACTGGCTTTTGTCAGTGATGACCCGCCGGCAGTTGACCCCGTGCCGTTTGACTTCGGTGGTTTCGCAATGCTGGCCCTGGGCCTGAGCATGTTGCTTGGGGCGCTGGAAACCGCTGGGCGCGCCATGGTGCCCGTGGTGGTGTCCTGGCTGGCGGCGCTGTTGGGGGCGCTGTTACTTTGGCTGTACACGCGCCACGGCCGCCAAAATGCTCATCCCCTGATGGACCTGGCTATCCTGCGCCACCGGACCTTCCGCCTGTCGGTGTTTGGCGGCCTGCCGCTACGCATTGCCATTGGCGCCGTGCCTTTTTTGCTGCCGCTGATGTTGCAGCTGGGCTTTGGCTTGTCTCCCCTGGCGTCCGGCACGCTCACGGTCGCTACCGCAGTGGGCGCCCTGGGCACACGGGTGGTGATGACCCAGACCATTCGGCGTTTTGGTTTTCGTCAGCTCCTGATTGGCGCCACCGTGCTCAGCAGCCTGTTTTACATGGGGTACAGCCAGTTCACGCCAGGCACGCCGCACCTGCTGCTGTTTGTGGTGCTGATGATGGGCGGACTGGCCACCTCGATGTGCATGATCTGCCTGGGCACCTTGGGCTTCTCGGAAATCCCCGCCCCCCGCATGAGCCATGCCACCGCGCTCTCAGCCATGGCGCAGCAGGTTTCCTTAAGCTTTGGCGTGGTCCTTGCGGCAGCCTTGCTGGTCGGGTCGTCCTGGTGGCATGGGGGAGACGGCATTGCGCTCCAGCCGGGCGATTTTTCCCCGGCCTTCATCGTCGTGGGCTTGGTCAATATGCTGTCTTTGTGGTGGTTTGTGCGGCTCGATCCGCATGAGGGTGCGCAGATGCGCTGAACAGCCTGGTCCAGGCCCCCACCGTGGTCATTAGCGGCCATCCCCTGGCAGGCGTCATGGCTTGTCATATTTTCTTCATCTTGGCTTAATACAGTCGGGTGGCACATCCACTACCCGGTAGCCATCGCATGAAAAATCGTTCACTGTCCCTTTCCCTGATCACTGTCGCCATCCTTTCGGCCTGCGGCGGCGGTAGCGCCCCTGTGGCTACTGGCATCTTTGTTGACGCGCCCGTTGAGGGACTGAGCTATAGCAACGGCTGGATGTCGGGCACCACTGACGCCTCAGGGCGCTTCTCGTACACGCCGGGTTCGAATGTCACCTTCTCTCTGGGCGGCATCGCATTTCCGCCGGTAGCCGGCGCGGCCATGGTCACGCCCGTGGACTTGGTCAGCGGCACGGGGGCCCAAGACCCAGCCGCAGTCGCCATTGCGCGCCTGCTGCAATCGGCAGACGCGGATGGCAACCCCAGCAACGGTATCCAACTTGACAATAACAAACTTGCAAAAAGTGCCAAGGCGCCGGCCAACTGGGCTCTGGCGAGCGATAACGATCTCACAGCCTTGCTGTCCGGCTCAACCAGCCTGAAATCAGAGTCAGCGGCCCGCCAACACATGTCAGAGCAACTCGCGGTCCTTGGCGGCCAACCGCGCATGAGCCTGGTTGGGCGATACACCAGTGGCGGTACAGTTGCCGTCCCGTCTCTGGTGGCCGAGATTGTTGCTTTCCACCCCGGCAGTAAATCCTTGTTCGTCACGGTCGATACGGCTGCCGAGCCATCGTCCTTCGCCCGTATCGACCTCTCTGCCTTGCCGACTGCCGCGCTGGCCAACAGCACCACCGCCACCAACCTGACGGCAGCGCCCAGAGTCAACGTTGCAACCAGTGTGAACGGCGGTGGCTTTACCGCCGGCGGCGTGCAGAGCCTGGACGTCAGCGGTAACCTGCTGGCCATCGCGGTGCAGTCCTCGCCCAAGACCAATGCCGGTGTCATTGCTTTTTACAGCTTGGACTCGGCTGGCACTGCCACCTATCTCAAGAAAGTCACGGTCGGCTCTCTGCCGGACGGTGTGGCCTTCTCGCCAGACGGCAAGTACCTGGTGGTGGCCAATGAGGGCGAGCTCAGCACTACCTTCATGACGGACGGCATTGACCCGGAAGGGTCCATCTCCATCATTCCAATCACCAGCGGTGTGCCGGCCGATGCGGCCATAACTCTTGGTTTTAGCGACTTCAATGTCGGCGGCAGCCGTCGAGGCGAGCTGCCCGCCGGTGTCCGGATCGGACGCCCGGGCGCCACCGTGGCGCAAGACCTGGAGCCGGAATATGTGTCGATTTCAGCCGACAGCAAAACCGCTTTTGTCACCCTGCAGGAGAACAATGCGGTCGCCACAGTCGACCTGGCAACTGGCAAGATCAGCAAGATCTTTGCTCTGGGTTACAAGGAGTACTCGACCAAGAACCGGATCGCAGCCTCTGACCGGTATGCCGGCACCACGAGTGCTGTCTATAACAGTCCGACCCAGCCGGCACAGCTTAAAAACTACCCCAACCTGTTTGGTGTTTATATGCCCGACGGCATTGCCACTGTCACCCTCAACGGCAAGACCTACTTCCTCACGGCTAACGAAGGGGACGACCGTGACGACTTCATGACGGGCGCCTCGGCTGAGACCGCGCGCTTTGCCGACCTGGTGGCCAGCCTTGACGTTACTGCGTTCCCGGCAGCAACCGTGACTGCGATTAACACCGCACAAGAGTTGGGGCGCTTGACCTTGATGGCCAAGGACGCCAACGGCAAGTTTGGCGACACCGACGGCGACGGAGACTACGACCGCCTGTATATGCTGGGCAGCCGTTCGTTCTCGATCTGGGACGGCGAGACTGGCTTGCAGGTGTTCGACTCAGGTGAAGACGTAGAGCGTATCGTTTACAACAACGCGGCCGATGACGCCACCAAGTCCGCAACCTTGCTCAAGGCATCGCAGCTCCTGGGTCGGCTCGACAACAAGGGGCCTGAGCCAGAGTCTGTGGTGGTGGGCCAGGTGGGCAGCGAGACCTATGCGTTTGTCGCCTTGGAGCGTGCCAGCGCTATTCTGATGTACCAAATCACCAACCCGCTCAAGCCTAAATTTGTGCAGCACATTCGCAACACGACAGACCTGACCGACGGGGACATTTCACCTGAGGGGTTGAAATTTATCCCCGCAGCGCAGAGCCCCAATGGGGTGGCCTTGCTGGTGGTGGGCCACGAGGTGACCGGTTCAGTGGCGGTGTACCAGATCAAGTGACCGTCTGCTGCCGGATAAACCGCGCTGCCTGATCCAGCGCGGCCCGCCCCTCGGGCAGGTACCGCGCCATCACCGGGAAGGCGTGCGGTGTGTTGGCCCATTCCAGCAGTTCAACCTGGCCGCCCGCGGCCAGCATCTGCTGCTGTAGCCGCCGCGCATCTTCAATCAGAATTTCTGCGCGGCTGGCAACCAGCAGGCAGGGCGGCAGGCCAGCCAAAGGGCCAAACAGCGGCGACAGCCTGGCATCGTCCAGCGCCATGCCAGGCGCGTAGACAGCGGCGGCCTCGTCCAGCACCTGCTGGGAAAGCATCACATCAGTCGCGGCATTCGCCTGGCGCGACGGGCTCTGGCCCGTCAAATCAAGCCAGGGCGAGAACAGCACCAGGGCGGCTGGCAGCGGTAGACCCATAGACTGGATTGCCTGCGCCGTACCCAGGGCCAGGTTGCCGCCGGCACTGTCGCCGCCCAGCAGCAGGCGCTGCGCCGGGATGCCCTGCGCCAGCAGCGCGCGGTACACCGCCAGGGCGTCGTCCAGTGCCGCCGGAAACGGGTGCTCGGGCGCCAGCCGGTAGTCCACCATCAGCAGCCGGATCTGTGCCCGCTGTGCCAAATGGGCCGCCAGGTCGCGGTGACTGTTGAGCCCGCCCATCACAAAGGCTCCGCCGTGAAGGTACAGGCAAATCGGCGCTGTGTCGGGCTGCGTCAGCTTGCGTGGCGTCACCCATTCCACCGGCAGGCCGGCCAACTGCGCTGGCTTGATCTGCACCGACGACCCGGGTTTGCTGCGGTCTGTGGCCAAAAAGCGCCGGTTACGCCGAAAGCGGTGCTCGGCAGTCAGCTTGGCGCTGGCGCGTTGCGCCAAGCGCATTAGGGCGCTGATGACAAAGTTTTGAAGGCTCATGACGTGACTTGCTCAGCCGCGCGGGGCGGCATCAGTCACAAACGCGCTGATGGCACCCCGCATGGCCTCGGGCGTATCCACCCGCAGAGAATGGCTGCTGTTGGCCAGCACTCGCAGCTGCGAGCCGGGGATCAGGCGGTGGATTTCTTCAGAAAACTCGGGCGGGCATATCCAGTCTTGCTGGCCGGCCAGGATCAGCGTGGGCGCGGTGATGCGTGAGAGCTCGGGGCGCAAATCAAAGGTCTGCAAAAAGCCACCCGGCGCAAAGGCCTGCGCCATGGCATCGGGGGAGTGGATGCTGCGCGCTCGGCCCTGCTCCGCGGCAGCGGCGTCGTACTTCAGCGCATACAGCGGCCCCATCAGCGTGTAGTAGTGGCGCATTTTGTCGGCCGTGTCCAGTTTGCCGGCCCACAGGTCGTTGCACACCGCCACCTGCTCGGGCGTGCCCCGCTCGGCGACGATTTGCCGGGCCCGGGCATTAAAGCCAGCGTGCGCCGCCGTCACCATCAGCACCAGGTGCGACACCGACTGCGGGTAGCGAGCCGCATGCGCCATGGCCACCATGCCACCATAGCTGGTGCCCATGCTGACAATCGGCCCCAGCCCCAGGTGCCGGCGCAGCGCCTCCATGTCCTCCACGTTTTCGTCCAGGTTGTAAAGCCGCACATCGCCACGCGCTGAGCGGCCCTGGCCCCGGTGGTCAAAATAGACCAGCTGTAGCCGGTCGGCCAGCGGCCCAAAGCCAGCCTTCAGGTCGCTGTGCTCGCCGCCTGGGCCGCCGTGGATGACAAAGGCCGCCGGCTTTTCCCGCATGCGCGAGCCCTCGGGCACCAGGCCCATGCCGTCGATGTCAAAGTAGATCTCGGTATTGCGAAGGTGGGCGAGCATGGCGGTCCTTGGTGGATATAGAAAGGATAGTCTTGGTGCTGATGCACGGCGGCAGGCGAGGCAAAGATTGTCGTTTATGCTTACAGCCACAACGTCGCGGCGAATGATCATTCTTGAATGACGGCGAACCAGCGTTGTGCCCGTGCGCCAATTGATAGGATCTGAAGCATGTACCAATTGTTGGCCGGCCTGCGTATCGTTGAATGCGCGTCCTTCATTGCGGCCCCATCGTGCACGCTGCACATGCAGCAATTTGGTGCCGAAGTGATCCGCATCGATCCCATCGGTGGTGGGCCCGATTTCAGGCGCTGGCCGCTGTCGCCCGAAGGTCGCAGCTTCTATTGGGAAGGCCTCAATAAGGGAAAACGCTCCGTGGCCATTGACTTGTCAAAGCCCGCAGGTCGGGCATTGGCCATCGACCTCGTCACCGCGCCGGGCGAAGGCGGTGGCGTGTTTGTCACCAATTTTCCTCACACCGGTTTTCTGGCCCATGCGCCGCTGCGCGCGCGGCGCGCCGACCTCATCACGGTGCGCGTCACTGGCTGGGGTGATGGCTCTTCGGCCCTGGATTACACCGTGAATGCGGCCATCGGCCTGCCTTACATGACCGGACCATCAGAAACCCCGGAGCAACCTGTCAACCATGTCTTGCCCGCCTGGGATCTTCTCACTGGCGCTTATGCCGCCTTCGCGGCTGTATCCGCCGAACGGCACCGCCGCCTGACCGGACTGGGTCAGGAGGTGACTGTGCCCCTGTCCGACATGGCGCTCGCTTCGCTGGGCCACATGGGGCAGATTGCCGAAGTGCTGAGTGACGGTGACCGCCCGCGCTTGGGCAATGCGCTTTACGGCGCGTTCGGACGCGACTTCACCACCCGCGACGGCGAACGCGTCATGGTGGTGGCGATCACGGCCAAGCAATGGTCGGGGCTGCTGGAGGCGCTGCAGTTGCAGAGCGCCATGGCTGAGCTGGAAAAGGTGCTGAAGGTATCGTTTGCGCAGGACGAGGGCGTGCGTTTCATGCACCGCGACATGTTGTTCCCGATCTTCGAGCGCGCCATCGCCGTATACACGCTGGCCGAGTTGCAGGGCCGATTCGACCCGAACGGCGTCTGCTGGGCCCCTTACCGCACGCTAAGCCGTGGGCTGGCGGAAGACCCGCAACTGTCATTGGAGCGGCCCTTGTTCAATCTGCTGGGGCACCCCAGTGGGCACCGCTACCCGGCACCCGGCGCCGCCGCCACACTGGGCGGCACGGCGCGCGGTCCAGTGGTACGGGCGCCGCACCTCGGTGAGCATACCGACCAGGTGCTGGCCGAGGTGTTGTCGATGTCCTCGGCGCAGATTGGCGCTCTGCATGACGCTGGCATTGTGGCCAGTGCGTGAGACTGCCTGCCCGAATCCCTTCGAACCAGCTTTGTAAATGAGTACCCCTGTGACGACAACCGATTTGAGTTTCTTGAACCATCTGCAGGACGTGGTCGCGCCCGCCCGCGCATTCGCTGCGCAGGCGACCCAGGCCGTGCGTTTGCGCTGCGCCCCTGATGGGCGCCCCGATGCGGCCCTGATGCAACGCCACCAGCGCGTGTTGCACGGGCTGGCATGGATCGCGACCACGGTGGAGGCCATCCAGTGCGCGGAGCAATGGGTCGACCGCCTGCAGCAACACGGTCGCCTCGGCGAGGGCGAGGAACTGGCCCTGACCGTGGGCATCGGCGAATACCTGGCACAACTTGTCGGCGGCCTGCCGATGTCGCAGAACGAAATCTTCCGGCCCGCCGAGCTGGGTCTGGAAAACGCTGCCGCTACGCTGCAAGGCGGCACCAGCGTGCGCTGGTTCGTGGCGCGTGGCGCACTGCCCGAGACGCGCCAGGCCCTCGTCGACCACCTGCGCCAGGGCCGTGAGATTGCAGAAACTGCGTTTGACGAAGACCTCGACGTGGTGCGTGATCAGTTCCGCCGCTTCGCGACCCGCGAGATCCTGCCGCACGCTCACGCCTGGCATCTGGCCGACGATCTGATTCCCGATACCGTCGTGGCGGCACTGGCCGAGCTTGGCGTCTTCGGTGTGACCGTGCCAACCGACTATGGCGGCATGGGCCTGGGCAAACGCGCGATGTGTATCGTGACCGAGGAACTGAGCCGCGCTTGGATCGCCGCGGGCTCGCTGGGCACGCGCTCGGAGATCGCCGGCGAGCTGATCATGGGGGCAGGAACCGACGCGCAAAAGGCGTACTGGCTGCCCCGTATTGCCTCCGGTGAAGTGCTGCCGACGGCCGTTTTCACCGAGCCGGATACCGGTTCCGACCTGGCATCTCTGCGCACCCGGGCCACGCAACTGCCCAATGGGCGCTGGCGCGTCGACGGCAATAAGACATGGATCACCCACGGTGCGCGCAGCGACCTGATGACGCTGCTGGCGCGGACCGAACCCGAGCGTACTGACCACGACGGCCTGACCATGTTCCTGGCCGAAAAGCCACGCGGCACTCAGACTGAGCCCTTCCCAGCAGCGGGCATGAGCGGCGGCGACATTCCGGTGCTGGGTTACCGCGGCATGCGCGAATACGAGATCGCGTTCGCCGGCTTCGAGACCGGCGCTGACGCGGTGCTCGGCGGCGTGCGCGGGCAGGGGTTTCGCCAACTCATGCAGACCTTCGAGGCGGCACGCATCCAGACCGCAGCCCGCGCCATCGGAGTGGGATGGCGCGCCTTTGACCTCGGCTGGCGTTATGCCAACGACCGCAGGCAGTTCGGCAAACCGATCATCGAATTTCCGCGCGTCTCTGACAAGCTGGCCATGATGGTGGCTGAGACGGTGATCGCGCGCGAACTCACGCATTTCGCCGCCGGCGAAAAGGAAAAAGGCCACCGCTGCGATATTGAAGCCGGTATGGCCAAGCTGCTCGCCGCCCGCGTGGCCTGGAGCAATGCCGACACCAGCCTGCAAATCCATGGCGGCAACGGATATGCGCTGGAGTACGAGATCAGCCGCGTGTTGTGCGACGCCCGCATTCTCAACATCTTCGAGGGCGCGGCCGAGATCCAGGCGCAGGTGATTGGGCGGGGGCTGCTGGGGCGCCTGCAATGACGCCGCGCAGCCCGTGAGTCACGCCCGAGGCGCGAATGCCAAGGTTCTGCGAGCTTGCAGAACTACCGGCAGGTCCACCATGCGACCATCGACCTGCACCGCTGCCCCGCCGGCATCGGCATCAGCGGCAAGCACCTTGCGCGCCCAGGCCAGTTCCTCTGCGGTGGGCCTGAAGGCATCGTGCACCACGGCGACCTGAGAGGGATGGATGCACAACTTGCCTGAGAAGCCGAAACGAAGCGCGCGGCGCACGTCCTCGCGTAGACGGTCTTCATCACCGATTTGGACGGTGACACCGTCCACTGGCGGTGCGAGACGGTTCAGACGTGTAGCGATGTTCACTGCGAATCGCAACGGTGCCAATTCACTTTCGTCCGAGTCACACTGGAGGCCGGTATCGGCCATGAAATCGATATGCCCCACCACCAGCCGTAATACCCCTGTAGCGCCGCCGAGGGTTGGCAACGCGGCGTAGCCGGCGGCACTTTCGATCAGAGCCAAGGTGGGAACGCCGCGCAAGGCGCGGTGCACCTGCTCCAGCGCGGATACGGTCTCGGCCTTGGGCACCATCACCGCTGCGGGTGGTGGCAGGGCAGCGAGCCAAGCCAGGTCGGCTCGGCCGATTTCGCCATCGGCGGTGTTGATCCGCACGATCAGGGGTACACCCAGGCCCTGCAACTCCGTCCAATCGCGCGCAATCGCGACCCGAGCCGCCGCCTTGTCAACAGAGGGAACGCTGTCCTCGAGGTCGAGCACCACGGCGTCTGCGCCGCTGCGTACTGCCTTCTTGAAGCGGTCGGGCCGGTTGCCTGGCACGAACAGCAGGGTACGCGCCTGAGCGACACGCGTGGTCATGGGGTTGGTCATGGCGATCATTGTTGCATCATCAGACGGCGCCTTGCGCCCGCATTTCGGCAATGGCAGCGCTGTTCCATCCCAGCTCGGCCAGGATGGCGTCGGTATGCTGCCCCAGCGCCGGAACCGGGTCCATGCGGGCCAGTTCGGCGTCATCCACACCGGTACCTGCCGGCAAAAGGGCTGGCACGGGGCCTGCTGGCGTCTGGACCTGTGCCCAACGCTGCCGCGCCTGGAGCTGCGGATGCTGCCAAAGGGCCTGCATGTCATTGACCTGGGCGTTGGCGATCTGGGCCCGGTCCAGGCGCGCAATCACCTGCTCGGACGAGAGGGCAGAAAAAGCTTGAACGATGATGCCGCGCAAGGCCTGGCGCGCTGCGGTTCGCTTGGCATTGGTATCGAAGCGCGCGTCGTTAGCCAGTGCCGGCTGCTGCAGCACCAGGCTGCAAAACGATGCCCACTCCCGCTCATTTTGCAGGCCCAGCATCACCACCTTGCCGTCCCCGGCCGGGAATGGGCCGTAGGGGTAGATGGTGGCGTGAGCCGCGCCGCTGCGCTGGGGCGCGCTGGCACCCTCAAACCCGTAATACATCGGAAATGACATCCATTCGGCCATGCTCTCCAGCATTGATACGTCGATGCGGCAACCCCGGCCCGTCTGGCCGCGTTGCAGCAGTGCCGCCAGGATGTTGGAGTAGGCGTACATGCCTGCCGCAATGTCGGCGATGGAAATGCCAGCCTTCACCGGATCTTCTGGTGTACCGGTCACAGACAAAAACCCCGCTTCGCTCTGGATCAGCAGGTCGTAGGCTTTTTTGTCGCGGTAGGGCCCGGGGCGGGTGGGGTCGTCGCCATAACCAGAAATGTCACACACGATCAGGCGGGGATGCTTGTCCTTCAAGATATCCCAAGACAAACCCAACCGAGCCGCGGCACCAGGCACCAGGTTCTGCACCAGCACATCGGCACGTTCTATCAGCGCGCCCAGCACCGGTTGCGCCGCGTCGTGTTTCAGGTCGAGCGTCAAGCTTTCTTTGCTGCGGTTGGTCCACACAAAATGTGAGGATAGGCCACGCACCCGCCCGTCGTAGGCCCGGGCAAAGTCACCGCTGCCGGGCCGCTCCACCTTGATGACCCGCGCCCCCAGATCGGCCAGTTGCCGTGTACAGAAAGGCGCGGCAATGGCCTGCTCCAGGGTGACCACAGTGACGCCATTCAGGGGTCTCATTAGTAAGCCTTCAAAACGAGCGTGGCAGGCCAAGCATATGCTCGCTTAAATACGACTGGATAATGTTGGCTGCGGCGCTGGCATTTTTGGTCGCCTTCGGTCTTCATGGGTTCTGTTTCCGGTTCAGTGGTTGGCAAGGGTCGCTGTGGCTTGCATGGCCAGCTGGCCTTGGGGCCCGCGCGCCCACAGAGCGGCAAGGTTACCGTCCAGCCGGCCGCATATATCAAAATGCCCGGTGTCAAACAGGGGGCTGATGGCCTTGAACTCAAAGGCCTGGACCTGTACCCCGGGATGCACGCGGCGCAGTTGGTCGATGAGCAGGGTCGCAATAAGTGGCCCGTGGACAACGAGGCCCGCGTAGGCCTCTTCAAGCATTGCATACGGCCGATCGTAATGGATGCGGTGTCCGTTGAAGGTCAAGGCCGAATACCGGAACAACAGCACCGGGTCGGGTGTGATGCGACGGCTGAACTGTTCGTCGGTGCGAGCCGCCGGCGCTTGTGGTGGTGTCTCGCCTGCCTGCGGCATCTCGCGGTAAACGATGTCCTGGTCTTCGGCGATGGCCAAGCCCTGGCTATCAGACAGCTCGTGGTGCACCCGCACAAAGACGAGTGGGCCGCTGCGCCCCTGTTTGGCGGTGATGTCGGCGATCCGGCTGGTGCGGGTCACGGCCGAGCCGGCCCGTAGCGCATGCCGGAACTCCATGCGGCTGGCGGCCCACATGCGGCGCGGCAGTGGTACGGGTGGCAAGAAGCCGCCCCGTTTTGGGTGTCCGTCCGTCCCAATCATGGCCAGCGGGTGCACAGGCAAAAAGTAGAGCCAATGCCAGCAGGGGGCAAGGTCCTGCCCTGGCACCGGGGGCGGGTCGACGCGGTCCAGCGTTGCGGCCAATGCTGCCATCGGGGCCAAGGTGACATGGTCTTCCAGGGTTTCGCTCTTACCAACCCATTGTTTGAGATCTTCGAGATGCATCTTGTACGCTCCTGTTTAACCCAATGTGATCATAAGATTTGATTGAGAGATATGTGCGATAGCATTTTTAGATCGCACCCTCAGTTTGCCTTATAGCGACAGAGCCCATCGCGGCTACCCGTTGTCTTGCCCCCAAGCCTTCTGGGTCCAGTTGATCGGTCAATTGAGCCGCTTTCTACTGCGTTGGTCAAACACATGCCTACTGGCCTAGGCGTCGGTCAGGTCATTGGCCCGGTCGAATGCGAGTGCGGCAGACTACAGCGGCTCGAGGTGAGACTGCGATTTCGGATGATCGCCAAGCCCTTGGTACGGCGGCAGAAAATTCCCATTCGGCCAACCATGAGCGTATGATGATACAGGCCTGCAGAGGCTGCCTCATCGACATGGCATCAATCGGAGAGATAAGACAATGTCTGGCCCAGCGCTTCGAGAAGCAGAACAGCAAAGTGCCCTCGCACCGATGCGAACCTGGGCCTTACCGCAGCGAGTGCCGCGCAGGGTAAACCGCCTGCCAATGGGGTTCCAAAAAACCCAAAATAGTGGCACGACAGTGCCTTCGGCCGCAGGGTCTCGAACCTGCCGTGCGATGGGTATTCTTTGTTTGGCACGGCATATGCAACAGGAGCGTTAATCAATGGGAATGACAATGGTCGAGAAGATCCTCGCGCGTGCGAGCGGTCTCGAGTCGGTGGCGCCGGGGGATGTGGTCACCGTGAACGTGGGCACGGCAGTGGTGATCGATCAGAACTTCATGCACAACCGCATGCGTGAACCCAAGAAGGTCTGGGACCCTGACAAAATCACCATCATGCTTGACCATATCGCGCCGGCCGATAGCATCATGCGTGCCAGCATGCACAAGGGCGCGCGGCGTTTCGCGGAGAAGCAGGGTATTACCCGCTTTCACGATATCAACGCCGGTCTCGGCATTGCCCATCAATTGGTCTCCGATCATGGCTACGCATTGCCCGGCACAGTGCTCGCTTGCGTTGATTCGCACACCTGCAGCGCTGGTGCATTCAATTGCGCGGCGCGGGGTGTCGGGCATCCCGAGATGGCCTACATCATCGCCACAGGCCAGACCTGGTTCCCCGTGGTCCAGACCATTCGCTACGAGCTCACTTCCAAGTTGGCACCCGGGCTCAATGCCAAGGACATCATCTTGCATATCGCCAATGAGTATGGCGATCATGCGATGCGCAATGTGGAGTTTGGCGGCCCGGGGGTGCGCAACATGAGCATGAATTCGCGGCGTACGCTGGCCACCATGTGTGCCGAGATCAGCGCTGAGTTCGCGGTGTTCGAGGCCGACGATTTGTGCATCGCCCATGTACTCGAACGCAACCCCGGCGCATCGTTCGAGCCGCAGTTCGCCGACGCGGATGCAATCTATGCGGAGGTAAGGACAGTCGATCTGGGCGCGATCGAACCGCTGGTGGCCTACCCCGACACGATCGTGCGCAACTCCAAGCCGGTGGCCCAGGCGCGTGGCATTCGCGTCGATCAGGCATTCATTGGCTCTTGTGCCAACGGCACGCTCGATGATTTTGAAATTGCGGCTCGCATCGTCAAGGGCCGCAAGATCGCCAGAACGACCCGGCTCATCCTGACGCCGGCATCGCAGGGTGTTTTTCTCGAAGCAGTCAAACGCGGGTATGTGGAGACCTTGATGAGCGCGGGCGCGGTGGTCACCAACTCCACCTGTGGCGCCTGCTGCGGCTACAGCAATGGTGTGCTGGCGCCGGGTGAAGTGTGCATCACTGCCAGCACGCGCAACTACAAAGGAAGGATGGGAAGCTCGGAGGCGCGAATCTATCTCGCTTCACCCGCCACCGTTGCCGCCTCCGCGGTGTTCGGCACGATCACCGACCCGCGCGAGCTTCTGTAAGGGGAGAACTCAATATGCAATTCAAGGCTAAAACCTGGAAATTCGGGGACAACATCAACACCGATCTCATCTTGCCGGGCTTCGCGATGCTCATGCCGATGCAAGAGCAGGCAAAGTATGCGTTCTCCGCCAATCGGCCGGGCTGGGTGGACCTGGTCGAGCAGGGCGACGTCGTGATAGGGGGTTCGAACTTTGGTACCGGTTCTGGTAGACCGGGCGCTCGATCGCTCAAGATGTGCGGTGTGTCCTGTCTGGTGGCTGATTCGATCAACGGCCTCTTCTTTCGTAACTGCGTCAACTATGGTTTGTTCGCGATGGAGTGCCCTGGGATTTCTGGTGCACTCAGCGAGGGCGATGTGATGGAGGTCGACTTCGACGCATTCAAAGTCACCAATGTCACCACCGGAGTCCAACTGCCAGGCCTGCGCTTTCCGCAAATGCTGCGGGACATCATGAATGCGGGTGGTATATATCCACTGATGGAAGCTAGGGGCCTGTTGGCCGAGCCCAATCCAGAGACTGCTTGAATCCAATCGTCATCACTAGAGGAGACAAATTAAATGAATGCAAAATCGCGCTGGATCGCACAGTCGTCTGGACTTGATCGCCGCCGCATGCTGGGGCTTTGCGCGGCCACGGTTGCATCACTGAGTCTGCCTGGCGCCAAAGCCCAAACCGGCGGCGCCTATCCGAGTCGATCGATTCGCCTGGTGCTTCCCGCAGCGCCAGGCGGTACGGGGGATGCGCTGGCCAGAGTGATTGCCCTGGAGCTTGCAAAGAATGTCGGTCAATCAGTGGTGATCGACAACCGCACCGGCGCAGCCGGTATCGTTGGCACCGAACTGGCCGCAAACTCCGCACCAGACGGCTACTCGGTCCTGGTGGGAACAGCAGGCGCGATGGTGGTCAACCCGAGTCTCTACACCAAGCTGCCCTACGACCCCATTAAAAGCTTCGAGCCAGTGGTGATCATGGCATTCTCGCCACTGATGCTGATTGCCAATCCCGCGCTGCCGATCAAGACAATTGGCGACTTGATCGCATTGGCAAAGTCAAAGCCAGGGCAGTTGACCTACGCCTCAGCCGGCAGCGGAAGCACGCCGCACTTGGCCGGCGAATTGTTCCGCCTTATGACCGGTGTGGACATGCTGCATGTGCCCTACAAGGGTAGTACCCCGGGCGTCACGGCGGTGATGTCCGGCGAAGCATCGGTCATGTTCACTGGTATTTCGTCTTGCATAGGCCAGGTCAAGGCCGGCAAGCTGCGCGGCGTGTCGGTCAACGGTGTCAAGCGCTCCCTGGCCCTGCCCGATGTGCCCACCGCTATCGAGTCCGGCCTGCCGGGATTTGTGGCCGATTTCTGGTACGGCGCTTTTGTGCCTGCAGGAACGCCCCGTGCGATCGTCACCACGCTCAATGCCGAGGTCAACAAAATTCTTAACCTGGCCGAGATTAGGGACAAGCTGGTGAATCTCGGACTCGAACCGGGCGGTGGCACGCCTGAGCAGTTGGGCGAAACCGTGCGCAAGGATCGGGACCGTTGGGCCGATGTAGTCAAGACTTCAGGCATGAAGGCTGATTGAGCCGCAGACCCAGCCAGCTAACAACAACAGGAGTGGGATTTGAAACCTACCACCAAGTTACGCGAGCTGCTCGCCCTGACCGGAATCATCACGCTGCCCGGAGCATACGATTGCATCGGAGCGCGATTCATCGAATCCGAGGGTTTCCCCGCCGCCTACATGACAGGGGCTGGCACGGCCGCGGCCCGCACCGGCCGGCCTGACGTTGGGCTGATCACGATGAGCGAAATGGTTGACAACGCACGCAGGATGGCTCGTGCTGTCGATATACCGATGATCGTCGATGCCGACACTGGCTATGGCAATGTACTCAACGTCATGCGTACGGTCGAGGAATTCGAGGCAGCCGGCGTCGCCGCGATTCAAATCGAAGATCAGGTCTTCCCCAAAAAGTGCGGCCACTACGAAGGCAAGCAGGTGATTCCCGCCGATGAGATGGTGCAAAAAATCCGCATGGCCGTAGATACCCGGCGGGACAAGGATTTGGTCGTCATCGCGCGAACCGACGCCATCGCGGTCAATGGCTTTGATGACGCGATGGCGCGGGCCCGAGCCTACGATGAAGCTGGTGCAGATGTGCTTTTCATCGAGGCGCCGCGCACGCTGGAACAGATCAAAATTATCGGAAGCTCTTTCAAGAAACCGCTTTTATTCAATATGGCCACTAGCGGCAAGACGCCGATGCTCAGCACCCAGGAGATGGAGGCCTATGGTTTCAAGATTGCGCTTTTTGCCGGAACCGGCATGTACCTGTTCGCCCACGTGATGCAGAATTTTCTTCGCGATCTGCAGCGTACAGGCAGCTTCGAGCAGCATAGGCATCAGATGATGCCGTTCACCGAGTTGTGGAAGATCATGGGTTCGGCTGACATCGAACGGATGGAGCAGGCATACGGAGTCAGTGCACGGCGCGAGTGATAAAGTACTTGTCGCGTTGTTAGCGGTACTGATCATTTCTCTGTCGTTCACTTGGCACAAAAGGGCACGTGTTTTGGTACTGACCGTGCCCCTTTTTTCCGTACCCCTTAAGCCGCCTCTTATACGGACTTCCTTCCACGCTATTCGCACACTGCCCGGCGCTGCCCAAACGCCACTGGTCAAAAATTTTCCCGGGGGAATGCACGGCTTTGTGTTTGTAGTGCCTTGTCGTAATCACGCTAATTACGCACCGTGAACTTCATCACGGGAATATGATGGCGGCCATAGACGTTGTGTTTGTTGAGCCGCGTTCATCAGGGTGACGCGCTTCTCTGACCGCAGGCGGACGATCTGTGCAACAAAGCCTCATGTAGCGCTGCGCCCTGAGGAATGCGCCACGATCGCTCCTGCTATGCATAGCGCCTCAATCTGCTCCGCTGTGTAGCCTATTTCTCGCAGGATCTCAGCGGTGTCACCGCCAAACTGTGGTGGACCCGTGCGAACCTGCGGCGGCGTGGCGCTCAATTGGACGCTGGGACCCAAGCCGCGGTACGCGCCTCGCTCCACAATCATTCTCCGATGCAGAGCGTGCGGCTGAGAAAGTGCTTCCGTGACGGTGTTGACCGGGCCGGCCGGCACGCCTAGTTGCATGAGGCTGCGGCACAGCGGATCGCGTTCGTGCCGCGCGAGCGCGGTTTCAATCTCTGATCGCAGCAGCGCTCGATGCCGCACACGCACGGCATTTGTGGCAAACCGTGTGTCGCCTGAAAGCTCGGGCCGCCCGATGAATGCCGTAAACTTTTTGAATTGTCCGTCAGTCAGGATGCCGAGAAAAATCTCTCCGTCGGCAACGCTGAACTTGTCATATGGCGCGATATTGGGGTGAGCACTTCCTAGCAGTTCGGGTGTGCGGCCGGAGGCCAGCCAACTCGCTGTGTGCGGAACCAATAAGCTGAGTGCTGTGTCGAACAGGGTTGCCTCCACCTTCTGCCCGCGACCTGTTACGCTCCTGGCGTGTAATGCCATGAGGATGCCGGTCAACGCGGTATAAGCCGTGACGTGGTCAACGATGGGAATTCCCAGTCGGGTGGCGCCCGACTCCACCGTGCCATTGATGCTCATGATCCCGCCCATCGCCTGCAGGATGGCGTCGTAGCCTGGCAGACCACCGAGTGGCCCATCCGTCCCGAAGCCCGTTATCTGGCAATAGACGAGGCGCGGGTGGCGCACAGACAGCACTTTTTCATAAGACAGGCCCCAACGGTCCATGGCGCCGGGGAGGAAGTTCTCTATCAATACGTCACAACCTTCGATCAAACGCGCGAGAACAGCACGCCCCTCATGCTTACTCAGATCAACCGATATATCGCGCTTGCCCCGGTTCACAGCGCCAAAATAGGTGGCTACCCCATCAGAGTCGAAAGGCGGACCCAGAAGTCGGGTCTCGTCACCGGCGGGTGCCTCGAGCTTGATGACCTCGGCACCGTGGTCCGCCATCATTTGTGAGCAGAGTGGTCCAGCCAGCACGCGCGAAAGATCAAGTACCTTCAGACCGGCCAAGCTGCCGGTCGTGGCGGCTTGACCAGACGATGCCATTTCGCTTGAATTTGGTGTCATATTGATTAACAGCTTGACGTTGTGCTTGGTTGTGCGCATTCTTGAGGAGTTGGTTTATTTTGTCAACGGGCATATTAATTTGTCTATGTACAAATTTTTTGATAACCAGCCCAAAAGACTGCTGAGGCTCGGTCCACATTTCTATTGGCGCCAGCCCTGTAGATGGCGGTTATTTTTGTCTTAGTACAATTGTCTTTATGCAATTCCATGCCGAAAGAAGACCCAATGAAGAGATCGCCCGCTGCGCTCGCCATCCAAACTCCAGCCGCAAAAATGCCGACACCGCGCCGCGTTCGGCCGGTGCCAGCAGTTTCCCGGGCTATTGCGATTCTGCGGCTGCTGGGCCGATCCCCGACGCCTCTCGGCGTGAAATCCATTGCTGAAGAACTCGAACTGGTTCCCAGCACCTGCTTGCACATTCTGCGCGTGCTCGTAAATGAGGACCTCTTGCGTGTCGATCCTGCGACCAAGCGATACACCATGGGTGTCGGGATGCTTCCGCTAGCGCACAGCGTTCTCGAACGGCTCAACTTTCCCGGCCTAGTGCAGCCTGTGCTTGACCAATTAGCCGCCGAATGGAACATGTCAGCCATAGGGGTTGAGGTCAGGGGGCTGGATCACATGACGGTTCTTGCGTTGTCTAAGTCCCAAGCTCCATTTCGCTTGCAGGTAGATGTAGGAAGTCGGTTTCCGGCACTTGTCAGTGCGACCGGCCGGCTTGCTGCCGCTTACTCAGAATTGCCTTGGCGCGACATTGAGAAGAGGTTTCGTGAAGTGCGTTGGGGCAAAACTCCGGACCTCGCAGCCTGGCGCAAAGATCTGGACTTGGTACGTCAAAGGGGTTACAGCATGGACAAGGGAAACTACATACCTGGCGTCACCATCATCGCAGCCCCGATCTTGGATGCGCAAGGCCACCTGACACACTCACTGGTTGTAGTAGGGGTCGGAAGCCTATCCGAGGGCGGGCGGAGTACGGCAATCGCTCGCGAAATCAAGGAGCATGCGGACCGGTTGTCAAAGAGCCTGTCAATCTCATAGTGACGGCGCGCCGAGGCACCGCATACGCACCGTGCCCACAATGCGCCTTTGCTCCTGACTCTGCACCGATATGGCGGATCTCCTGTCAGAATCGTTCGGCAAAGACAACACTCTGGGCCAAGCCGCGTAGGCTACGGCTCGGCGTTGTTGCAAGGATAGTCCGGCGGCGGTGGGCTAGGCTGGTCACCCTGAACAACGCGGCCAATCCAGCACGGCGTCAGTTCACTACGCGTCCGCATGTCGGATAAACCGAGATTGTCCATTAGGAATTTGATCGCACCGGCGTAAGCTTCACGGGCTCGCCCGCGTTTGCCCACAAACCGTCAAACCAAGGCCTTCGTTTACGTGCCACAGCCAAGCGAAACGTCTGCT
>JBIKZZ010000169.1:0-7127 GCA_044354435.1 Rhodoferax sp.
CACCGGGTACAGGCTGCGTTGGCTGTCCGGGTCAAAGGTGCGGATGCTGTCGATCTCGTTGTCAAACAGGTCCACCCGGAACGGCACCAGGCTGCCCATGGGAAACAGGTCGATCAAGCCGCCGCGTACCGCGTATTCGCCGGGGCTGACCACCTGCGTCACATGGCTGTACCCGGCAAGCGTCAGTTGGGCTTTCAGCTTGGCCTCGTCCAACTGTTGTTTCACCTTGAACTGAAAGGTGTAGCCGGCCAGGAAAGCCGGTGGTGCCAGCCGGTAAAGCGCCGTGGTGGCGGGTAGCAGAATCAGGTCGGCGCCGGCCTCCCGGTCGCGCTGGCTAATGCGCCAAAGCGTGGCGAGGCGCTCACTGATCAGGTCTTGGTGCGGCGAAAAGGTGTCGTAAGGCAAGGTTTCCCAGTCGGGAAACAGCACGCAGCGCAGCTCCGGCGCAAAGAAGGCGATCTCTTCGAGCAGGCGCTGGGCGTCGGCGGCGTCGGCCGTGACAATGGCGGTGGGCCGGTGCTCGTCCTTGTCGCGTTGGCCCAGGCGGGCCAGTAAGAGGGCGTCGGCAGAGCCGGTCGGGCGGGGCAGCGTGTAGCGCTTGCCCGGGTTCAGTTTGGGTAAATCCATGGGTTTCCTCAGAGGATTTTAGAATGGGGTGAAGCCCATGCCTGATCACCCGCTCAATTCACCCGTTTTGCCCCGCCTCTGGGCCTTGATTCCCTGCGCCGGCAGTGGCTCACGCGCGGGCTCAGTCGGTCCCAAGCAGTACCAGGCCTTGGCGGGCCAGCCCTTGGTGATGCACACGCTGGCGGCCTTCGCTGGGGTGACGCGGCTGCACCGGGTAGCGCTTATCCTGGCTGCGGGCGACACTGTACTTGACCATCTCAGTGCTCAGTATTTGATAGCTAACAATGGCGGCGCGATAAGGGCTGAGACCGTATTTAATGGACTAAATTTTTTGCTGGAGCATGGCGCTGATGCTCAAGACTGGGTGCTGGTGCATGACGCCGCCCGCTGCCTGGTGACGTCGGCCCAGATCGACACCCTGATTGACGCCTGCCTCTCGGACCCGGTGGGCGGCTTGCTGGCGCACCGGCTGGCCGATACCCTGAAAGCCGAGCAAGATGGTCGCGTGGCCGCCACGGTGGCCCGGGCCGACAAGTGGCTGGCCCAAACGCCGCAGATGTTTCGCATCGGCCCGCTGCGCCAGGCGCTGCAGGCGGCGGGTGAGCAGGTGACCGACGAATCCAGCGCCATGGAGGCGATGGGCTGGCAGCCCCGGCTGGTGCCGGGCAGCGCGCGCAACTTCAAGGTCACCTACCCGGAAGACTTTGCGCTGGCTGAGGCGCTGCTGCTGTCGGACGCCCACAAAAAGGCAAACTTATGAACCTGCGGATTGGTGAAGGCTGGGACGTGCACGCGCTGGTAGCCGGGCGCCCACTGGTTCTAGGCGGTGTCACCGTGCCATTTCATCTGGGCCTGATGGGCCATTCGGACGCCGACGTGCTGCTGCACGCCATCACCGACGCCCTGCTGGGTGCGGCCGCGCTGGGCGACATTGGCCGCCATTTTCCCGATACCGACGGCGCCTTCAAGGGTGCTGATTCCATGGTGTTGCTGGTCGAAGCCGCGCGCCGGGTGCATGCTGCTGGCTGGGCTATTGGCAACATCGACAGCACGGTGATTGCGCAGGCGCCCAAATTGATGCCGCACATTCCGACGATGTGCGCCCGCATCGCTGAGGCTCTGGGCTTGGCGTTGGATCAGGTCAACGTCAAAGCCAAAACTGCCGAAAAGCTGGGCCCGGTTGGGCTAGGGCAGGCGATGGAGGCGAGGGCGGTGGTGTTGCTGGTGCGGTCGGCACCTGAGTCACCGTAGTCCGGCTGGGGTCATGCCGACGGGGCCGGTAGGGGGTCGGCTGGCCGCACCACCACATGGTGTTGTGCAATAAGAGCCTGGAACTCAGGGGAGGTCGAGGCCCAATCCACCACGTCCACTTTGTAGGGCAAATCAGACTGGGTGAACGCCTCGTGCAGTCGGGCTGATGCTTCGAGGCTCAGTGGCGCTGCGCCCACCAGGGCCAGGTCCAGGTCAGAGTAGGGTTTGGCGGCAAAACGGGCGCGGGAGCCAAAGGCCCAGACTGTGCGGTGCGGGACGATGTCTTTCAGAATACCCTGAACAATCGCCCACTCCTGCGGCGCAACCGAGATGGGTAGCGTCATGTCAATGGGTCCGCGCCTGCAATTGAGCCAACAGGAACTGGGCTTCTTCCATGAAAGCGGGAATGTCGGCTACCACCGCCAGGGCCACGTTCTCATCGTAGGTATGGCTGGTTTTGCCGCGCATTTCACGAAACAACCGCCAACGGGGCCAGTCGCTGAGGAGCAGGCCCTGCTCGTTGCCGGTTCTAATCAGGTCAGCAAAGGGCATGGCGTCAAAGGCGTCGGGTGTGGCCGAGGTGGCCTCCACATAACGTTTGAGCATCTTGTGGCTGAGTTCATAGGTGAACTCAAAGCGCTGGATCAAGCCGTCGCGCAGTTGCGTGTCGCCCTGGTTCTGCTGGTAGCGAATCCAGCCTTCGGCCAGGCGCTGGCAGGCATTCTTGAGGCTGAGCAGTTCGAGGTGGGGCTTCGACATGGCCGGATTATCAGGCTGTGTCAATCCATCGCCGAAGCCGAGCGCAACTGCTCTCGCAGCGCAAACTTCTGGATTTTCCCGGTCGAGGTCTTTGGCAGCAGACCGAACACCACCTGCTTGGGCACCTTGAAGCGTGCCAAATGAGCGCGGCAGTGCTCAATGATGTCGGCCTCGGTCACGTTGGCCGTGTCGCGCACTTCCACAAAGGCGCAGGGCACTTCACCCCATTTGGCATCGGGCTTGGCCACCACGGCCGCCACCAGCACGGCCGGGTGCCGGTAGAGCACGTCCTCGACCTCGATGCTGGAGATGTTTTCACCGCCCGAGATGATCACGTCCTTGCTGCGGTCGCGGATTTTGATGTAGCCGTCGGGGTGCTGGACGGCCAGGTCGCCGGTGCGGAACCAGCCGCCGGCAAAGGCATCCTGGGTGGCTTGCGGGTTCTTCAGGTAGCCCTTCATGACCAAGTTGCCACGAAAGAAAATTTCACCCATGGTCTGACCGTCGGCAGGCACATGCGCCAGCGTCTCAGGGTCCAAAACGGCAATGGCCTCTTGCAGCGGATAGGCCACGCCCTGGCGCGCGTTCAGCGTGGCACGCTCACCAATCGGCAGCCCGGCCCAGTCGGCCTGTTTGGCACAGACGGCCGCAGGGCCGTAGACCTCGGTCAGTCCATACACGTGCGTGATGTCGATGCCGATGCGCTCGCAGCCCTCGATGATCGCCGCCGGTGGCGCAGCGCCCGCGATCAGGCCGGCGACCGGGTGGCTGATGCCCTGGCGCAGCGACTCCGGCGCATTGATCAGCAGCCCATACACAATCGGCGCGCCGCACAGGTGGCTGACCCGGTGCTCGCGGATCAGCGGAAAAATCAGGGCCGGGTCTACCCGGCGCAGGCAGACGCTCACCCCGGCCTGCAACGCCAGGGTCCAGGGAAAGCACCAGCCGTTGCAGTGGAACATGGGCAGGGTCCACAAATACACCGGGTGTTGCGGCATCGACCAGGTCACGACATTCGAGACCGCATTGAGGTAAGCACCACGGTGGTGCGTGACGACGCCCTTGGGGTTGCCAGTGGTGCCCGAGGTGTAGTTGAGAGCGATGGCGTCCCACTCATCGGCGGGAAGCGTCCATTCAAAGTGCGGATCGCCTTGTGCCAGAAAGGTCTCGTAGTCCAGCTCACCGATCAGCCGACCCCCGTCTGCCAGCGGGTCGTCCACGTCCACCACCAAGGGCCAGGGGCTGGACATCAGAGACAGTGCGGCTCGGATGGTGGCCGAATATTCCCGGTCAGTGATGAGCACCCGTGCCTCGCCGTGCTCGAGCATGAACGCGATGGCTGCCGGATCGAGGCGGGTGTTCAGAGTGTTGAGCACCGCGCCCAGCATGGGCACGCCAAAGTGGGCCTCAAACATGGGCGGCGTGTTGGGCAGCATGGCTGCCACCGTATCGCCAGTGCCGACGCCGCGCCGTGCCAGGGCGCTGGCCAGTTGCCGGCAGCGCCGGTAGGTCTGCGCCCATGTGTAGCGCGTCGCATCGTGCACCACCGACAGGCGGTCCGGGTAGACCTGGGCCGAGCGCGCGAGAAAGCTCAAGGGTGACAGGGCGGTGTGGTTGGCGCCGTTGCGTGGCAGGCTCTGGTTGTAATCTTGGTAGGCCATGGCAGCGGTCTCCGGGGCGGTGTGTCGAGCTGCTCAGCCCGGCAGAGTGAGCAGTGGAATATCTTGCGCCAGCGCCAGCCGGTCCAGCGACTCACACGACTGTCCCAGCAGAAAGGTGGCAATGGCGTCATGGCTGGCGGGCTGCATCATGGTCGCTGCCCCACCAAAAACCAGCCCGGCGGCGCTGCACAGCGCACGGGCAAAGTGCGGCTCAAGCGCTGCCACGGCCACCCGGCCATTCTTGCAGGGGTAGACCCGATAGCCAGCGTGCCCACCACCCAGGGCGGCACCAGGGCGAGTCAGGCCCCAGACGCGTGGCAGTGCCAGGTAGGCTGCCGCATCGGACAGAGCCACCTCCAGGTATCGGCCCTTACCGGTATTTTTTTGGAGCAAAACGGCCTTGAGCACGGCTTCCGATGCGGCCATCGAGCCGCCCATGTCGGCATACAGGGTGGGCGGTAGGGCCAGACCGCTGACCAGGTCATGCTCGGCCAGGTAGGTGAGGTCGTGGCCTGGCTCTTCGGCGCGCGTGCCTGGTGCCCCTACGATCGCCACCTGAGACAGCGCGGGGTACTGCCGGTGCAGCAGCTTCCAGTCCAGACCGAGCTTGCTCAGCGCCGAGGGCCGAAAGGAGGTCAGCAGCACATCGGTCTTGGCCAGCTCCCGGTGCAAGGCCGCCTGACCCCGGCTGGTTTTGAGGTCGGCCACTCCGACGCGCACACCGTCGTGCAACAGGCGGTAGGCCGCTGGGTTGTACTGGCCCATCGGGTCGCCAGAGGTGCCTGATGGCGCACCTAGCGGGCCCGGGGGCTCCAGCTTGGCGCAGCGTGCGCCCATTTGCCGACAGCGCATCAGGGCGGCCGGGCCAGGCAGGTTCAGGCACAAGCTCAGGAGACGGATCCCTTTGAGAACGGGCGCAAGGCGGGCGGTTTGGGGCATGGTCCCCTACTGTAACGGCAGACCCACGTAGTTCTCTGCCAGCGCTGTGGCGGCGGCCTTGGAATCAACCAGGTAGTCCAGCTCGGCTTCTTGAACCTTTTGGCCGAAGCCACCAGCCTCAGGGAACTGGTGCATTAGCGAGGTGAACCACCACGAGAAGCGCTCGGCGCGCCAGACCCGGCGCAGGCAACGCTCGGAATAGCTGTCAATGCCGGCGGCGCTTTTCTCCTGGTAGTGCTCGATCAGCGCGGCAGACAAGTACTTAACATCGCTGGCCGCCAGGTTGAGCCCCTTGGCGCCCGTGGGCGGCACGATGTGCGCCGCGTCGCCAGCCAGAAACATCCTGCCGAAACGCATCGGCTCGGCAACAAAACTGCGCAAGGGGGCAATGCTTTTCTCTATGGACGGCCCGGTGACCAGTTGCTCTCGCGCCTGCGGGTCGAGCCGGAGCCTCAGCTCAGCCCAAAAGGCGTCGTCCGACCAGCGGCTGAGCGAATCGCTGACCGGGCATTGCACGTAGTAGCGGCTGCGGGTGGCGCTGCGCATCGAGCACAGGGCAAAGCCGCGCTCCGTATTGGCGTAAATCAGCTCGTGCGACACCGGCGGAACGTCGGCCAGCACACCCAGCCAGCCAAAGGGGTACACCTTTTCGAACTCTGTGATGGCGCCGGGTGGCACGCTGGCGCGGCAGACCCCATGAAAGCCATCGCAGCCGGCAATGAAGTCGCAGCTCAGTTCATGCTGTTGGCCCTGGCTGATGTAGCGTACCCGCGGCCGTTCGCCATCAAAGTCATGCACACTGACCTCGTTGGCTTCGTAGACGGTGGTCAGGCCAGCGGCGGCACGTGCGTCCATCAGGTCGCGGGTGACCTCGGTCTGGCCATACACCATCACCTTGCGCCCACTGGTTAGCGCCTGCATGTCGATGCGGTGGCGTGCCCCCTTGAACAACAATTCAAAGCCTCCGTGCACCAGCCCCTCCCTGTGCATGCGGCTGCCGACACCGGCCTCGTCCAGCAGGTCCATCGTCACCTGCTCCAGCACCCCGGCCCGGATCCGTCCCAGCACATAGTCGGCACTTTGGCGTTCAATGATCACAGTGTCAATGCCGGCCTTGTGCAAAAGCTGGCCCAGTAACAAGCCGGAGGGACCGGCGCCAATGATGGCCACTTGAGTTCGCATAGATGATCCTTTGGTTCAGCGCGCAAGGATAGGTCTGCTGCTAACGGCGGTGATGGTTTTGATACAAGGCTTGCGCGGTCATTGGTCAGGCTGCGCGATAATCGCGCAAAATTTACAGTGCATGCCAATGGCAATTTCAAGAATAGATTTCATCGCCGGTATGGCCAAAGGTATGGCCGTGTTGGAGAGTTTTGGTACCGAACGCCAGCGCCTGAATGCCACGCTCGCGGCCGAACGCACTGGGCTGACCCGGGCAGCCGCGCGGCGGCACTTGCTGACCTTAGCGCATTTGGGTTATCTGGAAACAGAGGCCGGTTATTTTTGGCTGTCGAGCAAGGTGCTGCGGTTTTCTGGCAATTACCTGGCTTCGGCGCGTCTGCCGCGTGTTTTGCAGCCCAGCCTGAATCGGCTAGCCGTGCGGGCGCGGGGGGCATTCTCGGCGGTGGTGCTGGATGGCGACGAGGTGGTGATCGTGGCGCGCAGCGGCAATGACCGCACAACGCCGGTGAGTGAGCCGAGCCGCGTCACGCCCAACGGTTTGCATCTGGGGGCGCGATTGCCAGTCCATGCCACGTCCACCGGGCGCGTCTTGCTGGCGGCGAAATCCGAGGCCGACTTCACGCATTGGCTTCAGGGGCGGCAACTGGCACGCATGACACCGCTGACCGTCACCGATCTGCAAGCTTTTCGCCAGCTGGTGGAGCAGGT
>JBIKZZ010000170.1:0-7123 GCA_044354435.1 Rhodoferax sp.
GGAGCCAATAAAACCCGCGACGAATCGGTTTGCCGGGTTGTTGTAGAGATCCAGTGGTCTGCCAACCTGCTCCACCTGCCCGTCCCGCAAGACAACAATTTTGTCTGCCATGGTCATGGCTTCCACTTGGTCATGTGTCACATAGATCATCGTAGCTCGCAGGTCCTTGTGCAGCTTGGACAACTCAAGCCGCATCTGGACCCGCAGCTCGGCATCTAAGTTGGATAGCGGCTCATCAAACAGAAATATCTTGGGTTGCCGGGTGATGGAGCGTCCGATAGCGACGCGTTGACGCTGCCCGCCTGACAACTGCCTGGGCTTGCGTCCCAGCAGTTGCGACAACTGCAGCAAGTCAGCGGCCTTGTGGACGCGTTGGTCAATGTCAGACCTCTTCATCGGCGTATTCTCAAGTCCGAACGCAAGGTTTTGGTACACGGTCATATGCGGGTACAGGGCGTAGTTCTGAAAAACCATGCTCAATCCACGCTCTGCGGCTGCGACCCGAGTGACCGTTTTTCCATCCAGCACAATGTCGCCTGCTGTGACTTCATCAAGCCCGGCGATCAACCTGAGCAGGGTCGACTTACCGCACCCGGAGGGTCCGACAAAAACAACGAACTCCCCATCCTGGACATCAAGGTCAATGCCGTGCAGGATCTCCTGCTGACCAAAGGACTTTCTGACAGAACTAAGACTGAGGTTGGCCATGAAGACTATTGGCCTGCAGGATGGAAGTGCACACCCTGGCTACGCGCATCCGCCATAGCCTGCGCGGTGAGGGAGAGTTCGCAGACCTTGAAGCAATGATCTTGCGACATGGCCGTCTGTGTCCGGTTGAAAATATCAAAACTCAGGTCTTTGTAGTAAGTGAGCTCCACGTCTGAACAATCCATGTGGAGTGAACGGCTTTTATCTGTCAGGAACAGGTGGTCGGTACCCGCGCGACCGGCCACATCGACGTACTTGCGCAACTCAATCGTCCCCTCGGTACCGATAAGGGTCAATCTACCATCGCCCCAGGTCGGCAAACCGTCGGGGGTGAACCAATCTACACGGAAGTAGCCCGACGCGTTGTCGCTCTCGAGCACGACTTCGCCCAAGTCTTCAAGCGCCAGGTCGTTGGGGTGTGCACGATTGAAGGTGCCAGCACTCACCACACGTGCGTCTCTGGAGCCGGTGAAGTGAAGGAACTGGTCAAATTGATGTGAGCCGATGTCAACCAAAATGCCACCGTACGCCTTCTTGTCAAAAAACCACGCTGGACGCGATGAACGATTCATGCGGTGCGGCCCGAGCCCGCAGGTGTGAATCACTTGGCCGATCGCCCCGGATTGGATGAGCTCTGTGGCGCGAATGGCTGCGCGAACTTCAAAGCGCTCGGTGAAGTCAACCGAGAAGATCCGGCCCGTTTCCCGCTGAGCTTTTTTGACCTCGTCTAACTGGCTAAACGTCGTCAATCCGGGCTTGTCCATCATCACGTCTTTGCCATGGCGCATAGCTTCGACAGCAAGTGCTGCCCGAACGTTAGGGACCGCCGCGCAGGCCACCAATTGAATCGACTCGTCTTCGATTAATCTTGCGCGGTCTTTGACCCGGGGTATCTGCGAAAAGCGCTCCATGAAACCTGGCAGCGGCTGAGAATCATCGTTTGACCAGAAGCCGACACACTGCGCTCCGGTGTCCAAAAGGCTCTTGGTCTGGTCATAGATATGCCGGTGGTCAAGCCCTATAGCGGCAAACTTCAATGGCGGAGTTTTCAACACGGTCGTTTCTTTCAGCGGCTGGTTTGCATGGCAGCCAGGCGTGGCTCTGCGCGTTGCAGCAGCAATGGGGGCAGCTCGCGCAACAGCTGCGGGATCTCATCGGCAAGGCTGTTGGCTATACGCTGGTAGCTGTCACGCATTCCGCCCGCCAAATGGGAGGAGAAAATAATGGACCGCCTCTTACGCATCGGGCTGGATGGATCCACCGGCTCTTGCGGGTAGACGTCAATCGCAGCCCGAAAACGACCAGCCTCGGCGAAATCCAAAAATGCATCAAAATCCACGATCTCAGAACGGCTGGCCAATACAACGCAGGCGTCTTTGCGGACCGTCTCCAGCAGTGCGCGGGACAGAAAACCGTCGTTTTCCTGGTTAACCCCAGCAAGCAGAAAAAGGTACTGAGACTCCTGCAAAACTTCGTTGAGTGAAGCGGCCTGATAGCCCTGCTGGGCCAAATAGCCCTTGGACAACCACGGGTCATAGATGCGGACGTCGCAGGCATATGGCGCCAACAACGGCCCCAGGGCTCGCCCCAAATTGCCGTAGCCTATGAAGCCCACCTTGGCGTTGTACAGCGAGATGGCCTCGGCGTTGCCGGCAATACCATAGCGCTCCAGACCGGCCCTGAACAACAGGTCGTTTTTAACAATGCCGCGCCCCAGGCTGATGGCCATGCCAACGCACATTTCAGCCACGGCTGGCGCCATGACCGGCGCAATGCTCAGTACATGGATGCCAAGTCGCTGGGCCTCTTGGTAATCAATGTTTGGCTCCCAGTTGCCTTTGACATTGATGATCGCTTTGAGCTTCTTGGCGCGGTTCAAGCGAATTGCGTCCATTGGCGTCTGCCCCACGATGATCGAGACCTCCTCGAGATGTTCATCGACTGTCGCATCCGGCATCCGAGACCCGTAATGCTCGATGGTTCTCACTTGACTGCGCAACTGCTGCTCGGTGTCCGAGGTGAAAATCATCTCCTTTGAACGTGGAAATGCATCAATTAAAACGAGTGGTAATTGGCTCATAATCTTCAAAAAAATCAATTTTTTTCATTCGCATGGCTTGCGAAAGGTTTTATTCTGGATCCCCATGGAAGCCTTCACAAGACGATTTTTTCGGCGTATAGACAATAAAAATATGCTCTATCGGTGTGCGGGCCTTGGGAGACTTATCCCCCGACGCCAGCGGCGCTGAGCAAAAGCGGTCGATATACTGCCCGGCATGCAGCCCCATCAGAGATTGCCCCTCAACGCCTTGCGGACCTTTGAGTCTGCTGCCAGACTGCTCAGCTTCAAGGCGGCGGCGGCGGAATTGTGCGTGACTCCGCAAAGTGTCAGTAGCCAGATTCGGCAGCTTGAGGCCGAGTGGGGCGTACTGCTCTTCACGCGAAGGCCGCGACAGATTTCGCTGACCGATGCGGGGCGATCACTGGCCCAGGTGGTGAATCGGACTTTCAATGAGCTCCGCAGGGAAATGGACACGTTCGCCCTTCAGAACCGCAAGACCGTGACCCTAGCCGTTGGCCCAATCTTCGGCGCGCGGTGGCTATTGCCCCGTATGGATGCATTCAGCAAGCTATATCCCCACATTGATTTGGTGCTGCATCACAGCCCACGCATCACAAGCGCGGAGCAGATGGAGACCATGGTCATGATCGATTGGGGTAACGGCGATTGGTTGGGGTTGAACGCCAAGCGCCTGTTTGAAGTAACTTTCACGCCAACACTCAGCCCCGCGCTATTGGCGAGGCTTGGGGGTTTGAAAGACCCGTCAGATTTGGCACGGTACCCCGTCGTCCACAAGTGGGACCGAGAAGAGTGGGCATCCTGGCTGGACCTGGTGGGTCTCGGTGCGCTGCGGTTTGCCCATGAGGTCACCATGCGCGATTCCAACATCGTGTTGCAGGCAGCACTGGATGGGCACAGCGTGATCATGGGTATCTTCCCGCTGATTCAGAGCGAAATTGACTCAGGTCGACTTGTTTGCCCGTTTAACATGGCGTACCATCCAACCCGCGCCTACTATTTGCTAACACGGCCCGGGGCGCGCGGCACGCCAGAAGTCAGGGACGTTTGTGACTGGATTGAAGCTGAAGCCTGCTTGATGGAGTGAAGGCGCTTTATTAATCCTATCTATTTCGCGCCGCTTGCGGTGTGTAGGCGGTAGCCGGGTTTGAACGTCACTTGCGAGCCACCAGACTTCGGCATCTTCGGCTTGGGCAGCGGCACCTCAGCCGCAGTCACCACAAACAGCCGGCGCAGCAAGTCCCGGTCGTCCAGGTCTTCGCCGATGCGAAACCAGGGTTTGCCGCCGGGGTAGGCTGGGTGCTCGTCCACATGCTCAATAAAACCCTGGTCAGACGCCATCAGGCACTGGCGGCAAGGCAGCCGCGGCCTCCAGCGCGCGGATGGCCAGCACCACCGCTGTATTGAAGGGCACAGCCAAGCCCAGGTCGGCGGCACGCGCCACCAGGGCCTCGTTCAGGGCGCCAATCTCGGTGGGCTTGCCGGCCTGGAGGTGCTGCAACATCGAGGGCCGGTTCATGCGCTCCCGGCAATGTTGCAGGATCTCACTGCGGACATCATGCTCGGGCAAGACAATGCCCAGGGCATCGACCACCTGCAAAATTTCATCGATCACGTGCTCCATCAGCGCCTGCGCCGGTGGCGTTTGCATGATCTGCGCCGGTCGCAGGCCGGTCAGGGCGCTGATGGGGTTGATGGCACAGTTGTGCACAAACTTGCTCCAGATCGATGCCTCCACCTTGTCAGTGAGTTCCACCGCCATACCCTGCGCGCGAAACCTATCTGCCATGGCCTGCAGCCTTGGGGACATCGTGCCGGTGGCCTCTCCCATGGTGGTCAGGCCCAGGTGCGTGTGCCAGGAGCGTGCGGGCCCCTCCCCCGTGCCGCTGTTGTAGGTGATGCCCGCCATCACCCGCTGCGGACCCAGCGCGTCAACCAGGGCCTCCAGGTTGCCAATGCCGTTTTGCAGCGACAGGGCAAAACCGTCTGGCTTGAGGCAGGCCTTGGCAATAGCTGCAGCAGCTGGCGTGGCTGCGGCGTCTACCAGCACCAAGGCCATGTCAGCCAGGCCCAGTTGGGCTGGGTCTGTGGTGGCGCGCACCGGCACAGTTTGCTCACCCAATACGCCGCGCACCCGGATGCCGTGCTGCTGTAGGGCTGCCACCACATCGGCATTGCGGTCCAGACACACCAGCTCGGCACCGCCGCGCGCCAGCGCCACGCCAAAAATACAGCCCATGGCACCAGTGCCAATCAGGGCGACTTTCATGGCTTGGGCGCTGCCGACGCAGTGTCAACCGCAAGAAAAGACGGCAGCCTGGCGCCATCGCGCACCGCCGCATCGGCCCGGGCCTCTGCCGCCCGAATCTGCGGCAGACGAGCCAGCACTGCGGCAATGCGCGCCTGCGGCACCACCACCACGCCGTCCAGGTCAGCCACCACAATGTCACCAGAAGCCACCGGGTGCCCGGCCAGCGCAATGGCAAAGCCAATGGTGCCGGGCCGATGGCGCTGGGGCGAGTTGGGTGTGACGCCAACTGCCCAGGCTGGCAGACCCACGGTACGCAAGCCCACCAGATCCCGCACACAGCCGTCGGTCACAAAACCGACAGCACCGCAGTTTTTGGCCATGCCCAGCACCAGGTCACCGGTAATGGCGCAGCCGGTAAAGCCGCCAGTGCTGGCCATCAGCACATCGCCCGGTTGCACATCCTGCAAGGCATGCACCAGTGCCAGGTTGTCGCCGGGCCCGGCATCCACCGTCAAGGCCACACCGCAAAAGGCGTACTGCTCGGCAATCGCTGGCCGTAGCCGATAGTCCAGCGCGCCGCTGCCGCCCATGGCGTCCACAATAAAACCGGTGGGTGTGCCGCGCAGGGCTTCTACTTGGTCGGGCGCGGGGCGGGTGAAGGTTTGGCGCTGGATCAGTGGGGGGACATCAATCATGTAAAGACCTTTTGACGACAGTGACTGGGTTGGGCGATCACGCTCAGCTGGGGAGCGGACTCAGTATAGGACTGCAGACGTTCAAGGGGCTGGGGCTGGTGAAGGCTTACCTGTTGGGTGGCAGAAACAGCTAGCGCAATAGCATTGGCAGCATTTTCCGCACATCGCCGTGCAGCGATGTCAGCGTGCTTTCAAACGGGAGGTGTGGCATTTCGACTTGAACAAGCCTTGCCACGGCACGCGCTTGGTCCAGGTCGCGTGGTTTTTTGACGGGTTCGCGCGTGAGCAGGCCAGAGAGCCACGCTTTGTGTAAGGCAAAAGCCCGCGGGTCCGGCACCCGCATCGGCACTGGCCAGCCATCCTCGTCGACGGCGACAGTGTCAAGTTTGGGCGAGTTCAACAGCCATTGCAGGCCGGGCACTTCAGTGGCAACCAGATCCGATTCGGCAAACGTGATGTTTTCCGCGACAGACATGCCACGAGGTGCGATCACGAGATCCACCATGAACTGGCCGGCATTGGCGGCGCGGTAGCCGTTTTCGCGAACACATTCAAACGTCTTGTCGGCTTTTTTGAGCAAACCTAGCAAGCCATTGCCGTCTAGCTTTTCCGACACCACCGTCATCCTTTGACGGGTGTCATAGAGCAAATCAACATCACCGGAGGCAAGTAATTCCAGCAGAAAATGCGCGCCTGCTGCAGCCTCGTAGCCGTACAAGGCCTGAGTACCAATCACCGTAAAACTGTCATGAAGGCCGGCTTGATCAAGTTCACGCAGCACACGGGCGACGACACGTGGTACCCGGTTCAGCCTTAAGGCCTTGTTGAGCCTTGCCTGCTCTTCAATTTTTTCCCGAATAAGGTGCAGACGCTCCTTTGCCGCACCACGTCCGGCCGTAAAGGCCGCCAACAGGTCCTCGGTTTGAGCAGATCGGGGCCCAAGGGAAGTGCCGTTCCCGCGCCGGTCCCGGTCTCTGAACAGGTATTCAGTATTGCGCACTGTCTTCCAACGCATGGCGTAGGTATAGGACGCCGCATGAGCCAGAGCAGTCCGGTAGTTGTCAAAAAGTTGACCGGTGTTGACCTGGTGCAGTCGTTGCTGATTTGACAAAAGCTTCATGACGTTTCCGGCATTTTATTTATTCTATATATTTTGCCGGAAACACGGCCAAGTCGCAACGGCAGTTTCCGGCAAAAATTAGATAATTCTCGCTTTGCCGGAAATATGCCGATCTACCTGATCAAGAACAAGCCGCCCAGCGTCGCGCAGCGCATCAATGCATAGGGGCGGATTAGCTAAGTGATTTTCTTGCATAGCATCTTATATGTTGACGCTGGCAAAGCCTTTGAGGGCCTGTTAGTTGCGGTCACTGCCAATCAGATGATGTT
>JBIKZZ010000171.1:0-7121 GCA_044354435.1 Rhodoferax sp.
AATAAAGGACTGCAGGGTCCCCATGTCGTTGTAGAGCGGTTGCCATTTGTATTCATCATTGACGACCAGAGGCGCGCACGCCAACCATTGGGGCGTGCAAAAAGGCAATGGCGAGTTTTGCGGCACGTAGCCTGTGTAGTCTTTGTAGGCACCCGGCGCCAGGTCGCCATATTGGTTGGAGCCGTCATGGCGGCGGCTGGCAATGACCGCCAGCGCCACGCTGTTGCCCAGGCCAGCCGGTGTGCTGATGTCGGTCGACTGGTTGTCCGGGTTGTAGCCCATGGTCGCCAAGGCAGCCCGCAGGCGCGATTCGCCCGAAGGGAAAAGGTTGCGCAGGCAGGCGTGGGCCGCATAGCTGATGGCTTCTTTGCGGTTGGCCGCATTACGCTCTGCGGTAGGCCGGCGCATCGTGTCACCCACCACGGCCCCCAGGGCTTTATCGTTGTAGGAGGCCCAGGCGTCGTAAATACAGGTGTGGGCAATGGCGAGCGACCGGGCCACGACTGGGGGGCCTTGTTTGGCCAGGCGGACCTCAGCCAGCGCGACTTTATTCCAGTCCGAGACCACCGAGGCGCTCACTGACAATGGAGAGGCTGCAGTCAGCGCCAGCAAGTAATAGGCCGGCCCTATCAGGCGAACGGATTTAAAAGATACAGGCTCCAACATTGTGGTCGTCCCATCAGTATGTTTGGTCAAACAAAAAATTGGCCGAAGAAACTCGTCAGCGCGTCATAGTCATCCAGCGGAAGCACATTTGACACGTACTGGTCAGGCCTGACCACCACCAGGGCGCCCTGCCCACGGTCGATGGCGCGCAGATCGAAAATATCGGCCTCGGTCTTTAAGTCGGCTGCGAAAACTTTATGATAGTCAACCAGGCCAAATCGTCCCTTTCGGGGCAACAGCATCTGTGGCAACTCGTCCACCCTGATCTCGCGGTGCCCTTGCTGGAACACGGCAAGGACATCGATCACACTGTCGATGTCTGCGGCCACGGGCGTGTACCGACGAATGGGCGACCGGGGTGACTCCCCCAAAAAATCGATTAAACCCCTCAGGCGACTCCCGTCTGCATCGGCAAATGCATAGAGGCGCCAGGCACCATCGGCGCGCGCGGCATGGCCCAGTTGCACCGGCTTGGCGTCAGCCACGCGCACGACCGGCGCTGAGTGAAAGCGCATGCCCACCGTGAAGCCCGTGGCCAGCGCCTGATGGGTGGCGGGTGCTGTCAGCGCCGTGGTCGGGGTGTAGCGGGTGGCGACACCTGCGGTATACCGGCCCGACTTCACAAAGTAAGCTTGCAATTCGGCGGGGTCGACACCACCGAGTTCTGGGCGGCTGGGGTCCAGGGGCTGCGAACCCATGATCTTCGACCACTCCCGATCGAAATCGATCAACTCCTGGGCGACCGCGTGGCGCTCGATGGAGTAGGTGCGCAGCAACTCGGGTTTGGCGCGGCCCTCAAGCACCGAGGCAAGCTTCCAGCCCAGGTTAAATGCGTCCTGCATTGACACGTTCATGCCCTGCCCGGCTTTGGCACTGTGCGTGTGGCAGGCGTCGCCGGCGATGAAGACCCGTGGCATTTGGGAGTCAGCCAGTGGCGCAGGCACATCGTCAAAGCGGTCGGTCACGCGCTGGCCAACCTGGTAAACGGCGAACCACGCCACACTTTTCACATCGAGCGTGAACGGGTGCAGCACGCGCTGTGCGGTGGCGATGACAGCCTCTTGGGTGTGCTGCTCGCGCAAGGCGTCGCGCTGGGTCGGGTCAATCTCGCCCAGGTCCACGTACAAGCGAACCATGTAGCCGCCCTCGCGAGGAATCAGGAGAATATTGCCGTGGTCAGCCGATTGGATCGCCGCTTTGAGCCGAATATCCGGAAAGTCGGTCACGGCCAGCATGTCGACGACACCCCAGGCGTGGTTAGCGAAGCTGCCGTGCGCAACGGCACCGATGGCCTCGCGCACCCTGCTGCGCGCGCCATCGCAGCCCACGACATACTTGGCTCGGATCGTGAGCTCTTGCCCGCTGGCCAGGTCACGCAGGGTCACGACGACAGGATAGTCGCCATTAGGCTCAACGGTCAGTTTGACAAATTCAAGGTTGTAGTCAGCCTCAAGCCGCGTGGACGACATGCGCATGTAGTCCAGCAGGTATTGCTGCAGGCGCGCCTGATTAACAATGACATGTGGCATTTCAGACAAGCCGTCCTCAGTGTCTTGAATTCGCCCGGTACGCGCGATCCGACCACGGTCTTGCGCGGACGGACGCCAGAACACGGTCTCGTTGACCCAGTAGGCCTCACGAATCAGCTTTTGACCCAAGCCGAAAGCCTCGAACATTTCTACCGTGCGGCAGGCCACACCGTCGGCCTGACCCAGCTGCAGTGGGCCGTCTCGGCGTTCGACCAAACGGGTCTTGATGCCAGGGAAGTTCGAAAGTTGCGCCGCCAGCAGTGAACCGGCGGGGCCGCTACCCACGATCAGCACATCCACTGTGTCGGGCAATCTCGCTGGCCGCGCTGCGGCGCTAGGCGCCGCCAAACGGATATCTGGATCACCAGGGGTGTACCCATTCAAATAAAACTGCAATATATCTCCTTGTCCTCAATGCGCAGTTTAGTACACCGACCGTGTCACTTAAAGTCTTTCACACTTTGAATACACTGGAAAACCAATGAGCCCCTTGTTCTGATGGGCACGCGCTGAGCTGAACGCTGGGGACCAGCTGTGGCCTGCACCCGCTCACCGTGATCAGCTCTAAACGCCGCTGAGGGTCTGACACTCGTGTGGGCGCTGGCCAACGGTACGCTGTGCGTGCTATCGGTTGCCCTAAACTCTGGCGCTGACAAATGGTGGCGCAGCACTGCGTCGGCGGCGACCACCGCCAGACTGCAGCCTCTGGGTTTATCTACAAATCCATCAACATCACAAGCAGGAGATAAATTATGAGATCGACCACACTTTCCCGCCGCCAGCTGCTGGCTGCGGCGCTGGTCCTGGCTGCACCGGCCGTGGCACTGGCACAGGAATACCCCAACAAGCCGATTCGCATCGTCGTGCCGGTGCCTGCGGGCGGCGCGGCTGACACGCTGGCGCGCATCATCGGCGAGCGGCTGACGGCCAAGCTGGGGCAACCCGTCATCGTCGAAAACCGTGTTGGCGCCAACGGCAATATTGGCGCCGACCATGTTGCCAGCGCCGCGCCAGATGGCTACACCCTGCTACTCTCGCCGCCCGGGCCGCTGGCGATCAACAAGAGCCTGTACAAAAAGCTGTCGTACGACTCCGACGGCTTTGTGCCAATCTCAGTGATCGCGGCCAACCCTAACGTGTTGCTGGTGCACCCAAAGGTGCCGGCCAAGACGCTGCAAGAGTTCATCGCCTATGCCAAGGCCAACCCCGACAAGCTCAACTACGCCTCCAGCGGCTCGGGCTCGACCACCCACCTGGCCGGTGAATTGCTGAAACATGTGGCCGGCCTTCGCATCACCCATGTGCCTTACAAAGGCGGTCCGCCAGCGTATTCAGACCTCATGGGCGGACAGGTTGAGATGATGTTCCAGGGTCTTGCTACCGCCATGCCGCAGATCCTCGACGGCAAGCTTCGCGTGCTGGCCGTGGGCAGCGCCAAGCGCCACCCCGCGCTGCCTGACTTACCGACACTGGCCGAGACCTTGCCGGGTTTTGTCTCGGTCTCCTGGACCGGGCTGGTCGCGCCGCCCAAGACGCCGGCGGCCATTGTCAACAAGCTGCAGTCGACCATCGCCGACGCCCTGCGTCAAGGTGATGACGGCAAGGGCACCAAGGGTTTTGATGTGCGCGACCTCATCGCCAGCACGCCGGCCGAGGCGACCCGATTCACCCTGGAAGAAAAGGAGCGCTGGGGCGCCATCATCCGATCCACAGGCACCATTGCCGACTGAAGATAACAAGAAAAACAACATGACTGACACCTTGGCACTCCATTCTGTGATCGAGACACCAGCCGATTGGCGCGCCGCCGAAATGGCAGCGCGAAAGGACTGGATCCATGAACTGACTGGCGACGAAGTCGCGGAGCTGCGCGCGGGGCTGGCCCATGTCAAGGCTCTGGAAAAAACCTTGGCGACCATGACCCGCGACGACTTCCCTCTGCCCACGCTGTCGGCGTTGCTGGGCCATTGCCGCGCATTCCTGGAGGATGGCGCAGGCCTGTTCCTGATTCGCGGCTTCCCCGCCGCCGAATACAGCAAGGGCGACCTGCGCCTGCTGTATTGGGGCCTGGGCAAGTACATGGGCACGGCGGTCTCGCAAAGCTCCAAAGGCGACATCCTGGGCGACGTGCGCAACATGAACGTCGACATGAACGGCCCCAATGGCCGCGGCTACACTTCCAACCAGAAGCTGACCTACCATACCGACAGTTGCGACGTCGTCGGCTTGTTCGTGCTTCGAACCGCGCGATCGGGCGGCCTGAGCATGATCGCCAGCTCGGTGGCCGTGCACAACGAGATTGCTCGCATCCGCCCCGATCTGCTCGAGGTGCTGTACCAGCCTTTCTACTGGAGTTGGCAGTCCCAGGAGGTTCCGGGCACGACGCCTCATTACCAGCAGCCGATCTTCAACCAGCACAGGGGCAAGTTCTCCTGCCGCTACGTGCGCACGCACATCATTTCGGCCCAGCGTTTCGAGGACGTGCCGCGCCTGACCCCGCAGCAAGAAGAGGCAATGGCGCTGTTCGACAGCCTGGCCGGCAGCGAGGAGTTTCACTTCTCGATGATGTTCAACCCCGGTGACATCCAGTTTTTGAACAACCATGTCACAGTCCATTCGCGTACCGCTTTCGACGACTACGACGAGGCCGAGAAAAAACGCCACTTGCTTCGCATGTGGATGTCGGTGCCCAATAGCCGCGAGCTAAGCGCCGGCATGCACACGATCTTCCAGGACCAGACCGCCGGTGCCGTGCGCGGAGGTTTTCCCTCGCGCACCGGCAAGCTGATTTACGAAACCGTCGGCAGCCTCGAATGAGCGCGCCGCTGCTTTACGAGGCGCAACGCGGTCGCATTTCGATGGCGATGGTCGGGGACGCGATGCTCTCGCGTGCCCTCAAGCCCTACGGCGAGCTAGACTACCTGGCGCTGGCCAAGCTGCTTGGCTCGGCCGACGTGACCTTCGCCAACCTGGAGAGCACCGTGCGCGAGCCGCACGAGGGCGTGCCCAACTTCACCCAGGGTACGCCGATGACAACGCCGCCGGCGCTGCTCGATGACCTCAAGTGGATGGGGATCGATGTTGTCTCGGTGGCCAACAACCACACCACTGATTACGGCGTGCCCGGCCTCCTGGCCACGCTGGACCACCTCAAGCGCGCTGGCATCCCGGCCTCTGGCGCCGGCCGCACGCTCATGGAGGCGCGTCGGCCCACGTATCTCGACACGCCGGCCGGGCGGGTGGCGGTGGTCTCGGCCACCTCGTTCTATCGCCCCTGGAACCGCGCGGCCGATTCGCGGGCTGATTGTGCAGGCCGCCCAGGCATCAACCCGCTGGGCTTTTCCACATCGCATACCGTCGACGATGCGTCGCTGGCGGCACTGCGCCGCATCAGCGACGAGCTGGGCCTGACGCAGGAGAGGGTGCGACATCGCAGCATGTTCTACAGCGCCAGCGAGGTGCCGGCCGACGACCCGGACAGCGTCATGCTTTTGGGCACGCGATTTCGCCGCGGCGAACATTTCGGGACTTCAACGCGGGTCGATGCGAGCGATGCCGAGGCTAACCTGCGCTGGATCCGCGAAGCGCGCAAGCAGGCCGATTGGGTGATTTTTTCCTTCCACAACCACGACTTCGGCGAGGCGGGTCGCCTGACAGCAACCACCGATGTCGAACTGGAGGAACCGGCGGCCTTTATGGCGCAGTTTGCACATGCAGCCATCGATGCCGGCGCACACGCGGTGGTCGGCCACGGGCCCCACCTGACGCTGGGGGCCGAGATCTACAAGGGCTGCCCCATCCTGTACAGCCTGGGCAACTTTATCTTCCAGAACGAGACCATCGATGCCTTCCCGGCAGAGGCTTATGGGCGCTTCGGGCTCGATGCGGCCGCCACGCCCTCGCAGTTTCTCGATGCCCGCACCGGCAATGACACGCGCGGTTTTCCGGCCTCGCCCGAGTTCTGGGAAAGCTTCGCTGCGCTGTGCGAGTTTGAGGAGGGAAGGCTGTCTGCCGTGCGCCTGTACCCGCTGGTTCTGGGGCATGGCCTGCCGCGCGCTCAGCGCGGGCGGCCAGTGCTTGCACGCGGCGAGGCGGCGCAGCGCATCCTGGCGCGAGTCGCGCGCTTGTCGCGCCAGTTTGGCACCGAGATCGCCATCGAGGGCGATTGCGGCGTGATCCGGGTGGCGCCATAAGCGCCGCGTCGTTGCCGCGTGTGGCGGTGCTCGACGACTACCTGGGCGTCTCGCAGGAGCTGGCCGATTGGTCGGTGCTGAAGGGCCTGTGCCAGGTCGACGTATTCCGCCACGCATTGCCCGAACTCGATCAAGCCGCCAAAGCTCTGGCGCCCTACGACGTGCTGTGCCACCTTCGTGAGCGCACGGCCATGCCGCGCACCCTGATCGAGCGGCTGCCAAACCTCAAGTTCATGACGGTCACAGGCAAGGCCCACCGCACAATGGACCTGACGGCGGCCACCGAGCGCGGCATTGCCGTGACCAACGTCTCGACCCACCTCAAGGCCAGCAACGCCACGCCGGAGATGACCTGGGCGCTGATCCTGGCAGCAGCCCGGCACGTGCCCTTCGAGGACCGGCAGCTGCGCGCTGGCCGCTGGCAGAACACGTTGGGCCTGTTGCTCGATGGCAAGACCCTGGGCCTGGTGGGGCTAGGCCGCGTGGGCCAGCGCGTGGCCGCCATCGGGCAGGCTTTTGGCATGCAGGTCATTGCGTGGAGCCCCAACCTGACGACCGAGGCCGCCTCAGTGTTTGGCGTGCAGCGCGTCGACAAGGAGGCGCTGTTTGTTCGCGCCGATTGAATATTGACCCACCCTGCCGATTCAATATTGACCCAGGACGGGTAGTTGCCGTTTGAATCGGCAACTGTGGATAAGTGTACTCAATAGTCCAGTTTTCCTCCTTCCTTGAT
>JBIKZZ010000457.1:0-7059 GCA_044354435.1 Rhodoferax sp.
CACGCGAACGCGTCCTGGTTCAGCGTCCAGGCGGTGACGGCCTGCTCCAGTTCCTCCTGGTGGCGCAGTCGCTCGGCAAGAACGCTGAAACGTGGATCCTCACGTAACGCTTGCAGACCGGCTACCTCGATCAGTGCGATCCACTCTTCCTCCGTGAAGCAGGCTATGGCGATCCAGCGATCCTCGCCACTGCAACGGTAGGCGCCGTGCGGCGCGGCTGGTTTGTAGGGCGAGCGGTTGCCGATCCGCTTCCAGGTGCGCCCATTGGCCGACCAGTCCAGCACGGCCGGCCCCGTGAGGAACATGCCGCCCTCGCACTGCGAGGAGTCGATGCACTGACCTTCGCCGGTTCGATCGCGGTGGAAGATCGCGCTCATGATGGCCAGTGCGAAACCGTAGGCTCCGATCCAGTCCAGATACGAGTATCCCCAACCCGACGGCAAGCCGGGTTCCGGCAGACCCGCCATGTCGGTGGTGCCGGCAAAGGACGCGGCGACCGGGCCCACGGTACGGAAGCGACCATAGGTGCCGGTACCACCCATGCCGGACTGCTGCACGTAGATGATGTCTGGTCGAATCGATTTCATCACCTCGTAGCCCAGGCCCAGACGCTCCAGAACCCCTGGCGAGAAGCCTTCGGCCACCACGTCACACATCGCCACTAGGCGTTTGGCAATCTCAAGGCCCTCCGGATGCCGGATGTTCAGCGATAGGCCGCGTTTGCCCGCATTCTTGTTGTTGAACTGGCCGCCCATGTCCGGATCACTCACCCCCTTGATTGGTGCCGTGGCGGTGGCACGCGCTTCACGCCCACCCACGGGCGCCATCGCGGCCAGCCGGGTATCGGGGTTCTCGTGCCATTCGACCTTGAGGCACTCTGCGCCCAGGGCTGCCGCATACCGGGTGCCGCCGGCGGAGGCGAGAAACCAGGAGAAATCGAGGATGCGGATGCCCTGCAGCGGAAAGGGCTTGCCGCGCGCAGACAGTTTTTGCGCCTGGTGGGGCTGTCGGCCTTTGCCGGTCAATGCCGACGTACGTTGCCCTTCGCCCAGCACGGCCCCGGTGTGCTCGCCCAGTAGGGGTGCTCGGGTACCCGCCTGCCAGGCACCGGCGGAGCTGCGCCATTTGGAAACCGCGTAGCGAAAGCTGCGGCCAAGTTCCGGATGCGCGACGTCGGCAAAGCTGCCACGCGTGAGCCAGTGCGCATCCTGCGCATTTTCATGGGGCTTGCGCACAGGCACCCAGAGCAGGCCCGCCGCCTGTGCCTCTTTCCAGGGCACTTTGTCGTAGGTATGCGCACCGACGAAGCGTTGGATGACTTCCAGCTTGTGCGAAGTGCGCTCGTCGATCTTCACTGTGCCGGGAATGGCGCGCGCTTTCAGGTCGACATTGCTCTCCGGGCCCTGCAGATCGGCCGCCATGTCCCAGCGTTTGAGGAAGGGTATGAGACTGGCCTCGTCGCGCGCCGAGACGCCCCAGGTCATGATCCAGCGGCCATCCTTGGTGTAGGCCATAGCGGGCACCCGGCTCGGGTGCTCGGTGGCATGGCGCGCGGTCTGGCGGTAGATGGGCGCACGCCGCATAACCCAGGACATCAGGTCCACCTCGGTGGTTTTGGCGACGGCTTCGTGGATCGCGCAGGAGACATCCTGTCCCCTGCCGGTGTTCTGCGCGTACACCAGCGCAGCCGCAATGCCTACCATCAGATGTTCACCGGCGATGTGGTACGCGTGCCAAAGTTGCGGTGCGATCGGTGGCAGGTCGTAGCGGCCCGAAGGATCGGGGTCATAGCCACAGTTCATCATCACGCCACCCAGTGCGAGGTGTACCAGGTCGCAGCCCTTGAAATCCTTCCAGGGACCGGTGTCCCCAAAGGGGGTCAGGCGCGCCAGCACCAGGTGGGGAAACTGTTTCAGCAGTTGCTGTCGATCCAGGCCGACCAGGGTTTGGAGTGCACCGCAGCTGGAATCGAGCAGCACGTCGGCTCCGCTGATGAGTGCCAGCAGTTTGTCGCGCCCATTGTCCTTGGGCAGCACCACTGACTTCTTGTTGCGGTTGTAGTGCCAGAAGTGCAGCGACTGCTCCTGGTTCGGCGTGTCTCCGCAGAAAGGCCCGATGTGGCGCGAAGTTGCTCCGACCGCCGGTTCGATCTTGATGACCTCAGCGCCGAGGCCGGCCAGTAAAAGGCCGCAGTGTTCGCCGCTTTCGTCACCGAACTCGATGACGCGCAGACCGGCGTAGGGGCCCGGCTTGCCGTTGGTTGAAGGTGGGGTAGATGTGGAACTCATGCGATCTCGGTAACGATATGCCCAATGTTGCTGCGGTTTAGGACCTGGACGAAGGCTGCCGGAACGTTCTCCAGCGGATTCCGACCGGCGATCACGGGGCGGATCTTTCCCTCTTCCCACCAGTGGCCCAATTGCTCTAACAGCGAGCGCATGCGTCCAGCAAAATGTGCGCGTGCGTCGGTCTTGTAGTAGCTCATATAGAGGCCGCAGATGGTGAAGTTCTTGACCAGCAGCAGGTTCGCCGGTATTTGGGAGATGTCGCCTCCGGCGAAGCCGATCGGTAACACGCGACCCTCGGGCGCCATGCAACGCAGCATTGCTGGAAAAGCGCGCCGCCCACGCCGTCAGCAGCGCCGGTCACGAGCAGCGATTGGCCGGGTTGCAAGTCCAGCAGGCGGGGCCAGGTCAGAGCCGCCGCCACCGAGTTGTACGCGGCGTTCAGCGTGTTAGCCTCCTCGAAAGGCATCCTCTCGGGAATGGCGTACACATTGTCCTGGTGGGCTACGACTTGCTCGGCCAGTGCGACCTGTTCAAGCGAGGCCAGCACGTAGTCGCCGAGGCGCAGCCGCGTGACGTCGGAGCCAATAGCAATCATCTCGCCGGCAACTGTGTTGCCGGGCACGAAGGGCAGGGTTGGCTTACGCTGATAGCGGCCAGCGACCAGCAGCGACAGCGAGTGACTGACCGCTGCGGCGCGGACCCGGATGTGCACCCCTTCCGGCCCACAGGCCGGTTCGGAGACCTGGCTGAGCACCAGTTCCTCAGGGCTGCACCAGCGGTGGATCTCGATGGCCTGCATATTTCCTACTATTTGGTAGGAATGCATTAGAGATTGAGGTCAGGCGCTTGTCAAGCAACTTTGTTGGCGATCGGGGTGCTTGTTATCCGGGTATCGTGAGCCTGCCAGAGCTCGTGGACTGCGCGGTGCTGGCCATTCCTGCAGAGAGCGCAGAGGAGGTTGCGCGCAGTTGCGCCCGGGCGCGTTGTGGCGCCATCGTCGTGCTGGCCTCCGGCGTCAGGTGTTGACCTGTGGAAATCCCTGCGATGTCGACGTCGCCGATTACGTCGCGTTCCTCGCCGAGGAGCCGGGTTGTGATGCGCTCGCGCTCGCGTTCGAGGGCCTTACGGATCCGGAACGTCTCTTGTATGCACTGGCACTGGCGGCCGGCAAGGGAAAGCGGGCGGCAGTATGTACGGTCGGCACCAGCGAGGTGGGCCGCGCTGCCGTGCGCCACCATACGGCGACCCATCCTTGCGACCCGGCGTTGCAGGACGCATTTCGACGGCTTCATGGCGTGGCGGTGCTGTCGGGCTCCGGTGGCACGGGCATCCTGGCCGTCGATGCAGCGGACCGCGCCGGTGTGCCGACGTCGCAACGCGGCTTGATGCCACCCGACGCCTAGGTGCCGCGTTGCCGGCTTTCGCCTCGCCACGCAACCCCTGTGACGCGACAGCCCCGGCCACACGCCATCCGGAGTCCGGCTTCGCGTGCGCCGAGGCATTGCTCTCTGACCCGGCGTATGGCGCGCTGGTTCTGCCATGGGGGCGCTCGCAGACGCCAGCGCTGCTGCCGCAGCTTGGGGCATAGGCGTTCGCCAAAGCAAGCCGGTCTGCGTCGTTTGGATGAGCCAGCTGCTCGAGACAACGTCTACCACCGGTATCGAACGCGACCCTGCACTGGCCTTGTTCCGTTCGATGGACCACTGCTTCCGAGCGCTCGCCGGTTGGCATAAGACTCTATCTACCGAAAGATCGTTGTCCGTTGACATGGTTGCTACCAATGGGTAGGATTGCGCCTGGAAGGAGTTTACATGCTGGACTGGAATGAAGTACTCGATTGGCAATTCCCTGACGTCCGCCAGAGCTACACCGAGCGGGATGCAATGCTGTACGCGCTGGGGCTGGGATATGGGCGTGATCCGCTGGACGCGGCAGACCTGCGCTATGTCCATGAGGAGCATCCGCAGGGGCTACTGGTTGTGCCGACCATGGCAGTGGTTCTGGGTGGCCCGGGCGCATGGATGCGGGATCCGCGAACCGGTATCGACTGGGTGAAGAGTCTGCACGGCGAGCAGGGCCTCCTGATGCACGCTCCGTTGCCCTCTGAGGCCACCGTCATCGGCCGCAACCGGGTCACCAACATCGTCGACAAGGGTGCGGGCAAGGGCGCGTTGCTGCTGATGGAGCGCGACATCATCGACGCGTCCACGGGCCAGCTGATTGCCACCCGTACGTCGAGCTCCTTCCTGCGCGGTGACGGAGGCTGCGGCGCGCCGGGGCAGGCGGCGCCGAAACCTGAGCCTTTGCCGTCCCGTCGGCCCGACCAGGTGATCGCCATCGAGACCCGGCCTGAAAGCGGGTTGCTGTACCGCCTCTCCGGAGACTACAACCCCGTGCATGCCAGCCCTGCGGTGGCTCGCAAGGCCGGATTCGAGCGCCCCATCCTGCACGGCCTGTGCACTTTCGGCATCGCTTGCCGAGCACTGATCCGTGGTGTCTGCGGAGATGATCCGGCGAGTTTGGCTGCGATGAGCGGGCGCTTCAGCAAGTCTGTCTACCCAGGCGAGACTCAGACCGTGGAGATGTGGGACGAGGGTAGCGGTCGGATCCGCTTTCGCACGCGCGTGGTGGACCGCGATCTGACCGCGGTCGATCTTGGTGAGGCGATCATCCGATGAACCAGCCCCTCACGCCACCGGCGGTCCAGCGCTACACGGGTGCTTTGCCGAGGCCCACGCCCGAGACGGCACCGTTCTGGCAGGCCCTGGCGGCCGGTCGCTTCGAGCTTCCCTGGTGCCTGGACTGCGGTGAGGCGCACTTCTATCCGCGTATGGTGTGCCCGCATTGCTTCAGCACCCGGCTGAAATGGCGTGCCGCCAGCGGCCGCGGCCAGATCCATACCTTCGTCATCAACCATAAGCCGCCCAAAGGCTGGACCGGCAAGGTGCCCTACGTGCTCGCGGTAGTCGAGTTGGACGAAGGCCCGCGCATGCTCTCCAATCTGGAACTGGACGAGACGCCCACGCCGGAGAACATCCTTATCGGCCAGCGCCTGCTACTGACGCCGCACCCGGTGACGGATACGGTGACGCTGCCCTGGTTCCGGCTGGATCCAGAAGCGAATGGCGCGGCCCTGCCCGCACGGCCTGCCCGGGCCTGGACGGTCCCGGCCCCGCACGTGGTGCGCCGGACCCGGCCGGCGGCTGCCATCGTTGGCGCGGCGGAGAGCGAGGTGTTGGGCACCCTTCCACACCTCTCACGCATGGGCCTGCATGTGGATGCTGCTCTGCGCGCGCTGGCGGATGCCGGCCTGAAACCCACCGATGTGGACGGCATCTTCTCCACCGTGGCCAACCCTAACGAACTGTCCGAGTACCTGGGCCTGTTGCCGCGCTACATCGACAGCACCAGCGTCGGCGGCGGCTCCTACATGATCATGGTGCGGCATGCTTCTGCAGCCATCGAGGCGGGCTTGTGCAGCGTCGCCCTGATCGTGCATGGAGAAAGTGGTCGCTCCCGTATCGACACCCAGGCAGAGGTCGCGCCCTCCAGTGCCCAGGGCCAGTTTGAGGCTCCCTACGGCACGGCCGGTGCGCCCAGCACCTTTTCGCTGCCGGTGATGCGCCATTTCCATCAGTACGGAACCACCAAGCTACAGATGGCCCATGTGCCGGCTGCGACGCGCGCCTGGGCGGTGCTCAACCCGAAAGCCATAATGCACGGCGCCGGGACGATCACGCCGGAAGACGTCCTGGCCTCGCGCATGGTCTGCTACCCCTACAACCTGCTGGATTGCTGCTTGGTCGCCGATGGCGGCGGTGCCCTGGTGCTGGTGGCGGCGGACCGCGCCAGGGATTTCCGGCACAAGCCGGTCTACGTCCTCGGTTGTGGCGAAGCGAGTGCCCATCGGCAGGTATCGATGATGCGGGACTTCACTGTTGCGGATGCCAGCGTGCTCTCCGGCCGCCAGGCCTTCGCGGAAGCGGGCCTGGGTCCCAAGGACATGCAGCACCTGATGCTCTACGACGCCTTCAGCTTCACACCCATGATGTTCCTCGAGGACCTGGATTTCGTCCCCCGCGGAGAGTCGGGCGCCTTTGTGGCGCAGCAGCTTGCCGGCAAGGATGGACGGCGTGTTTACGCCACCGGCCCTGGGGGCATCCTGCCGATGAACACCAACGGTGGCGGCCTATCGTACTGCCACACCGGCCGTTATGGCATGTTCGCACTGCTCGAATCCGTGTACCAACTGCGTGGCTCGGCCGGAGCACGCCAGGTGCCCAACCTGCATACCAGCATCGCCCACGGCCCGGGTCGGCAATTCGCCACGGCCGGCACCGTGATCATGGGAAACACGTTATGAATCCGTCAAAGTTCTATCCGCGGCTTGCCTTGCTTATTGACGGCACCTGGCACGACGGCGAAGGCCGGGCCACACGTTCTGTCGTGAACCCGGCCACCGAAGAGCTTGTCGGCCAGTTGCCGGTGGCCGCCGATTCCGATATCGATCTCGCCCTGTCCGCTGCCGCGCGCGCCTTCCCGGCCTGGCGGCAACGTACGCCGCTCCAGCGGGCGGCGGTGCTGGTGCGTACCGCAGGTCTGCTGCGCGAGCGGCGCGAGGCCATCGCCCGCACCATCGTGCAAGAGCTGGGAAAGCCGTTGGCCGAGGCGCGCACGGAGGTCGAGCGCATGGCGGTGCTCTTCGAATGGCATGCAGCCGAAGGCAACCGGACCTATGGCCGCATCGTTCCGTCGCGGGAGGGTCTCGAAG
>JBIKZZ010000172.1:0-7047 GCA_044354435.1 Rhodoferax sp.
CTTCCGTCGTAAGTTTTGACCGAAAACTTGTTCATCAGGTAATCGGGCTCGTGGCGCACGGGCGCTGAGGGCGAGGCCTGTGCGGTCACCGGCGTGCTGCGCACCAGCCAGTAGGTGCCCAAGGCCAGCACGCCCATCAACAGAGTGGGCAGGTAGAGCGCAGCGCGCTCCCAGACCTGGTGCGCGAGTTGCTTCATGCCGCAACTTCCCGCAGCAGAGCGGCGTACTTGCCGCTGGCGACCAGCAACAGGTCGCAGAACTCACGCACCGCCCCCGCGCCACCAGCGGCCTGCGTGACATGGTGCGCTATTGCCCGCACTTCCAGATGGGCGTTGGGCGGAGCGCAGGCAAAAGCAGCACGTTGCATCACCGGTAGGTCGGGCCAGTCGTCACCCATGGCGGCGGCATCTTGCCAGCTCAGCCCCAGTGCGGCCAGCATCTGTTCAGCCGCCGGGCGTTTGTTTTCGGTGCCCAATTGGGCATGTGCAATGCCAAGCGCCTGCAGCCGCAAGCGCAACGGCTCAGAGTCTCGACCGCTGATCACAGCCGGCGTGATGCCGCTGCGCTGCAGCAGCTTGAGACCGTAGCCGTCCAGGGTGTGGAAGCGTTTGAGGGTCTCGCCGGCCTCGGTGAAGTACAGGCCGCCGTCGGTCAGCACACCATCCACATCAAAAAACACCACGCGGATGCCCTGGGCCTGCAGCAACAGATCCGGGGCAAAGTTGAGCGCGGGTTGCGGCATCAGATCACCTTGGCCCGCATCAAGTCGTTGCTGTTGAGTGCGCCACACAACAGTCCCTGGTCATCCAGCACCAACACGCTCGTAATGCGGCGCAACTCCATCAGTTCGGCCGCCTCCACCGCCAGGGCATCTTGGGCGACGGTGCACGGCTGAGGGTGCATGACGTCGGCCGCGCTGAGCGTGCGCAAGTCCTGGCCGCGCTCCACCAGCCGGCGCAGGTCGCCGTCGGTAAAGATGCCAAGTACCTGGCCATCAGCGTTCACCACAGCGGTGGCGCCCAGGCCCTTGGCGCTCATCTCGCGCATCAACGCACTGAAGCTGGCGTCCGGCCCGACCCGCGGCACCGCCGGGCCAGAGCGCATCACGTCGCTGACATGGGTCAGCAGCTTGCGCCCCAAGGCTCCCCCCGGGTGCGATCGGGCAAAGTCCTCAGCCCTAAAGCCGCGCGCATCGAGCAGCGCGACCGCGAGGGCGTCGCCGAGTGCGAGTTGCACCGTGGTGCTGGCGGTCGGGGTCAGATTGAGCGGGCAGGCCTCTTTGTCAACCGCGCAGTCCAGAAACACATCGGCATACCGTGCCAGCGTGGAATCGGCCCGGCCAGTCATGGCCACCAGCGGCACACCCAGGCGCTTGAACACCGGCAGGATGGCGGTCAACTCCTGCGACTCCCCGCTGTTGGAGACCGCAAGCACCAGGTCGGCTGCGGTGATCATGCCCAGATCGCCATGGCTGGCTTCAGCCGGGTGGACAAACAAGGCCGGTGTGCCGGTGGAGGCCAGGGTGGCGGCGATTTTGCGGCCGATGTGGCCGCTCTTGCCCATGCCCATGACCACCACACGACCCGACAGCAGCAGCATTCGCTCAACGGCTTGGGCAAAGGCCGGCCCGAGTCGCTGCCGCACCGCCATGACCGCTGCCGCCTCAATGCCCAGTGTCTCCTGGGCCAGCAGAATAGCGCGGCCAGCCTCAAAAACGGGTAGCACTGCGGTTCGGGCATTCATCGGGGCATTCTACGGTTGGGTCCGGCGCCCCCGGCCTTGGCGCCTTGTTAGTATGGCGGCATGAGCCCGCTTGAACTGACCCTGCTGTACCTTCTGGCCGCCGTATTGGGGGTGGTGGCCTGCCGCTCGCTCAAGCTGCCGCCCATGCTGGGTTATCTGGTGGTCGGGGTGTTGATCGGGCCCAACGCACTGGCGCTGGCCAAGAACTCCGACGGGGTGCGCCACCTGGGTGAGTTTGGCGTGGTGTTCCTGATGTTTGTCATCGGCCTGGAGTTCAACCTGCCCAAGCTGCGCGCCATGCGCCGCCATGTGTTCGGGCTGGGCCTGCTCCAGGTGTTGCTGACGATGCTGGCCACCACCACCGTACTGCTCGGCCTCACTTGGCTAGCGCCGGGCCTGTGGGGCATGGGCTGGCAAACCGCGGTGGCCCTGTCAGGCGCGTTGGCCATGAGCAGCACGGCCATCATCGTCAAACTGATGACCGAGCGGCTGGAGCTGGAGTCAGAGCACGGCAAGCGGGTGATGGGTGTGCTGTTGTTCCAGGACCTGGCGGTGGTGCCGCTGTTGGTGCTGATCCCGGCACTGGCGGCGCCGACTGAGGCACTGCCAGCCACGCTGCTGCTGGCCGGCGTCAAGGCCGTGCTGCTGATCACGCTGCTGTTGGTCGGCGGGCAGCGCGTGATGCGCTGGTGGCTCACATTGGTGGCTCGGCGCCAGAGCGAAGAGCTGTTTGTGCTCAACCTGCTGCTGGTCACCCTCGGGCTGGCCTGGCTGACGGAGTTGGCGGGTTTGAGTCTGGCGCTCGGCGCCTTCATTGCGGGCATGCTGATTTCGGAGACAGAGTACAAACACCACGTGGAAACCGACATCCGGCCCTTTCACGATGTGCTGCTGGGCCTGTTTTTCATCAGCATCGGCATGCTGCTGGACTGGCGCCTGGTGCTGGAACGCTGGCCGCTGGTGCTGCTGTTGGTGACGCTGCCAGTGCTGTTCAAGGCGGCGCTGGTGACACTGTTGGCGCGAAGCCTGGGCGCCACAGAAGGCGTGGCCCTGCGCACCGGCTTGTACCTGGCCCAGGCCGGCGAGTTCGGCTTTGTTCTGCTGACGCTGGCCCAGGCCAACGCGCTGGTGCCGCCTGAACTGCTGAACCCGATCCTGGCCAGCATGGTGCTGTCGATGCTGGCCACGCCCTTCATCGTGCAGTACAGCGGCCCGCTGGTGATGCGCTTGGTCAGCAGCGAGTGGTTGCAGCAGTCGCTGCAAATGACCAGCATTGCCCGAAAGTCAATCAACGTCAACCGGCACGTCATCATCTGCGGCTACGGCCGTTGCGGCCAGAACCTGGCGCGCATGCTCGAAGGCGAAGGCATTCCCTACATGGCGCTGGACCTGGACCCGGACCGGGTGCGCCAGGCCGCTGCCGCAGGCGATTCGGTGGTGTTTGGCGACGCTGCCCGCCTCCAGGCCCTGATGGCGGCCGGCCTGGCGCGCGCCAGCGCGGTGGTGGTCACCTACCAGGAGGTCGCTGGCGCCATGAAGGTGCTGGGGCACATCCGTGAGCACGCCCCGCAGGTGCCGGTGATTGTGCGCACCCAGGACGACCACGACCTGGAGGCTTTGCGAACAGCCGGCGCCACCGAGGTAGTACCCGAGGCGATCGAAGGCTCGCTGATGTTGGCCAGCCACGCGCTGGCGCTGGTGGGCGTGCCAATGCGGCGCGTGATCCAGATTGCACAGGCGCAGCGTGACGCCCGATACAGCCTGCTGCGCGGCTATTTTCATGGGGACGACGACAGCTCGGTGGACGAGCTGGAGCAAGAGCGGCTGGCCTCGGTCACCCTGCCGCTGGGCGCGCGCGCCATTGGCCAGCCGGTGAGCCGCCTGGCGCTGCACGCCCTGGACACGCGCGTGGTGAGCCTGCGCCGGCGCAGCGGTCAGAGCTTTGATGCGGCGCTGGACCCGCTGCTGGAAGACGGCGATACCCTGGTACTCAGCGGCAAGCCCGAGCCCCTGGCCAAGGCGACACAAAAATTGCTCAGGGGCTAACCTAGCCATGGGCGTTTGGACGAGCGGACAGGCGCACAATCTGGGTTCCGTGAACTGCTCTTTATAGCGCCATGCCCAACTTCAGCGTTAACCAATACCTTCGCGACCACATCCGTACCGTGCCCGACTGGCCGGCGCCGGGGGTGCAGTTTCGCGACATCACCCCATTGCTGCAGGAGGCCAAGGTGTTCCGGGTGCTGATCGACGCCTTTGTGCACCGCTATATGGACCCGGCGATGCGCCCCGACGTGGTGGCAGGGCTGGACGCGCGCGGCTTCATTTTGGGCGCGGTGGTGGCTTATGAGCTCAATGTCGGCTTTGTGCCGATCCGCAAAAAAGGCAAGCTGCCCTTCACCACGGTGGAAGAAACCTACGAGCTGGAATACGGCAGCGCCACGGTAGAACTGCACACCGACGCCGTCAAACCTGGCCACCGCGTGCTGCTGATCGACGACCTGATCGCCACCGGCGGCACCATGATGGCCGGCAAAAAGCTGCTGGAAAAGCTGGGCGCTACCGTGATGGAGGGCGCGGCCATCGTCGACCTGCCCGAGTTGGGTGGCTCCGACAAGCTGCGTGCCAGTGGCCTGCCGCTGTTCACGCTGGTGGATTATTCTGGGCATTAAATCAGGCTCCAGGCCACGTGTTTATTGGGGTTTCAGCTATTTAATTTGTAGTGAGCTTGATTTGCCATGAGCCTTCGTCGTGAGCTGCTAATCGCCGCGCCCGGTGCCGCCCTGGGTGTAGCGGCATTTGGCTTGTGGCCCAAGCCGGCAGCGGCGCAACCCACCGGCGACTGGGGTGCGGCCCAGGGCTACCCCACCGGCTGGGGTCCGCCAGGCCAGATGTCGCGCTGGGAGGGCTATCCGGCCTATCGGGCGGGCAATTATTCGGGCGGTTTTGAGGCCATGTTCCGGCACCACCTGATCGCGGCACCGGCCCAACCCAGCCCCTTGCAGGCAACACCCGTGGCCGTCAACTACCGCTGGGGGTTTGGACGCCGCAGCGTGCAAGATTACCTGGACCAATGGCCTGTGAGCGGCCTGCTGATCGCGCGCCAGGGCCGGGTTTTGTCCGAGCACTATCGCTTTGGGCGCGATGCCAGCATGCGCCTGACCAGCTGGTCCATGGCCAAGAGCGTGACATCGCTGCTGGTCGGCATTGCGTTGGACCAGGGCCTGATCCGCAGCCTGGACGACCTGCCGCAAGACTACGTGCCCGAGCTGCAGGGCACGCTGCACGGCCAGGTGCCGCTGCGCCACTTGCTCAATATGTCCAGCGGCGCCGACGTGCTGCACGAGCGCGACCCGGTGCGCATCGACGTACCGGCGCTGCTGGGCTGGCCGCAGGCCCGCACCGTGGGCACCGACGTGAACCGGGTGGTGCGCGAATGGCGCGGCAAGCTCGAAGCACCGGGCGTGCGCTACAACTACAACGAACTTTGCCCTTTGACCATGGGCATGCTGCTGCGCGCCGTGAGTGGCGGCAGTCTGGCCCAGTTCGCCCAAACGCAACTCTGGCAACCGATGGGCGCCGAGGCGGATGCCAGCTGGCTCACCGACGCCCTGGGCCGCGAATACAACTGCGTGGGCTTCGCCGCCCGCCTACGCGACTGGGCCCGGCTGGGCCAGCTGGTGGCGCAACAGGGCGAGATGGGGGGCCGGCAGATCGTCAGCAAAGCATGGCTGACCGACTGCGCCAGCCACGGCCCGCAAGACGCTCAGGTGCGCTACGGCACCATGCGAGCGGACATGGGCTACAAGAACTTCTTCTGGCACCCGCGCCCAGGCGGCACCTGGCTGATGATGAATGGCCACCACGGCCAACGGGTGCTGGTGGACCGCGCCAGCCAGACCGTGTTGGTGCAAACCGCGCTGAGCCACGAGGGGCCTTGGCAGCGCGAGTTGTTTGCGCTGTTTGAGGGCGCCATCGCTACTGCGGGGTGAGCGGCGGCGGCGGCGGGAGTCAGGCCTAAACCTCGCGCCGCGCCAGCGCCAAAAAGGCGCCTAAACCCAGCATGGTGATGCCAGAGGCACGCGTCAGCAGCCGGGCCCGCGCCGCCCGGGCCGGCCCAGAGGCCAGCAGCCGCTGCGCCGCCAAAACCGCCGCCACATCCGCCAGGGTGTTGAGCACGACGCAGACGCTGCCCAGCAGCACCAGCTGCGGCGCCACCGGCATGGATGGCGTGACGAACTGCGGCAAAAACGCCAGAAAAAACAACGCAGTCTTGACGTTCAAGGCCTCGACCAGAATGCCCTCGCGCAGGGCCCGGGCTGCGCCCTGCGCCGACACCTGCGGCAGTACCAAGGCTGTATCCCGGCTGCGTAGCAGCCGCACGCCAAGGTACACCAGATAGGCCGCCCCCAGGTATTTCAGCAGGCCAAACGCCAGCGCCGACTCGGCCACCAGCAGCGACAAGCCCAAGGCTGCCGCCAGCACATGCAGCAGCCCACCGATGCCTGTGCCAATGCAAGAGGCCAGCCCTTCAGACCGGCCGCCCGCCACCGTGCGCGCCACCACGTAGGCAATGCCAGGGCCGGGCGTGATGGCCAGAACGACGGCGGCGACTAAAAAGGCAATCATAGACATGGGGATGGCTCCGATCAGGGGTGAGGTGGACGGAGGCGGCAGTGAACATAGTTCAGTCAGACCAGCGCCTTTCTTTGCAACTGCAGCCAGGAATGTGCTGGCCAGTCACTGCGGTCTTGTCCCTCTTGGCCTCCAAAGACGACACGACCACTCGCGTACACCGCCGGTTGATGGGCAGCAAAAGTTTTCAGGCCTTTGAAGTAATCCCGGTTGACTGTTGCACCAGCCTTGATTTCGATCGCGTGCAACTTGCCGCCCGCTGGCAGCAATAAATCGACCTCATTGCCTTCAGAATCCCGGTAAAAGTACATTTCAGCCGTCTCACCGGCGTTAAGCCGGTCTTTCATGGCCTCCATGATGACAAAATTTTCAAACAGGCTGCCCCACAGCGGGTCACGTGACACTTGGTCCGCGATGCGCAAGCCCAGTAACCAGCAGGCCAGGCCCACGTCATAAAAATACAGTTTTGGCGATTTGACCAGCCGCTTGCCGGCGTTTCCAAACCATGGCGGCAGCAAATGGACGATGTAGCTACTTTGCAGCAGGTCAATCCAGGCGCGGGCGGTGACATGCGACACACCGGCGTCGTTGCCCAGGCTGGTCAAATTGAGCAACTGCCCGGTGCGCCCGGCACAAAGCCGTACAAATCGCTCAAAGCGCTGCAGGTCC
>JBIKZZ010000173.1:0-6993 GCA_044354435.1 Rhodoferax sp.
AAGATTTTGTGCAGGCCTTGAGGTGGTACAAGCAAGCGGCCACCCACGGCAATGGTGAGGCGCAGTGGCGGCTGGGTATGTTGTGTGAACAGGGCAAGGGTGCCATGCAGGATTTTCAGTTTGCCATGCAGTGCTACAAAATGGCCGCGGCCCACGGTTTGGCCGAGGCGCAGTTCGCCATAGGCCTGATGTATGAAAACCACCATGGCGTGGAGCGGGACTATGCCAAAGCGGCGGAATGGCACAAACAGGCCGCCGCGCAGGGCCATTTGGAAGCCAAAACCCGCTTGGGCCAGATTTACGAGCACGGCGTGGATATCAAGCAAGATTTTTCGCAAGCCATGCATTGGTTTCGCAGCGCGGCAGACACCGGCTACGCCACGGCGCAACTGCATGTGGGCTTGTTGTACGAGCACGGGCAGGGTGTGGCAGAGGATTTACATGAGGCGCTGCGCTGGTTCAAATTGGCCGCATCCAAAGGCAATGCCGACGCGCAGACCAAAATTGGCTTTATGTATAGCAATGGACGGGGTGTGAAACAAGACTATCACTTGGCCATGGACTGGTACCGGCTTGCAGCCGAAAAAGACCATGTCGGCGCCTTGTCCAACCTGGGCTTTATGTACGAGCATGGTCAGGGTGTCGAAGAAGACGAGTCACGCGCGCTGAACTACTACGTACGTGCTGCCAAAAAAGGCGATGCCTATGCCATCAAAAATCGCGATGTCATCTTGGCGCATCGGGCAGAACTTGAATCGCACCTAGCGGCGCTGGAGGCGAAAAAGGCCGCCCTTGAGGCGCATAAGCCTAGCAAGTAATATCCGTCGCTCCTTTGGGTGGATTGGCAAGAGGCCAGTAGGCTGCCAATTTGACACCAAAGTTGCGCTGATAGGTGCGAACCGGCCCGAGGCGCACCCGTCGCTATCAGGTCTTTGTCTGCGACTGCACCATTTTCATGGCGGACGTGATCAGTGCCGAGACCTCGCTCATGTTGCTCGGGACCACCAGTGTAGTTTTGGCATCGGCCGCCACGCGAGAGTAGGCTTCAACCGCTTTTTCAGCCACCTTAAGCTGCACCGCATCAGCGCCGCCCGGTTGACGAATCGCTGCGGCGATCCGCTCGATGGCTTGTCCGGTTGCCTCGGCCACTGCCAAGATGGACTGGGCGTCGCCTTGCGCCTTGTTGATGACCGCCTGCTTCTCTCCCTCAGAGCGGGCGATAAAGGCTTCACGCTCACCGGTTGCAATATTGATCTGTTCCTGGCGGCGGCCTTCCGAGGCAGCAATCAGAGCGCGCTTCTCGCGCTCAGCGGTAATCTGTTGCTGCATGGCATGCAAAATCTCTTTGGGCGGTGTCAGGTCCTTGATCTCGTAGCGAAGCACCTTGACGCCCCAGTTCAAAGCCGCTTCGTCGATGGCTTGAACCACCTGCGCGTTGATGATGTCGCGCTCTTCAAAAGTCTTGTCAAGCTCAAGTTTACCGATCACCGAGCGCAGCGAGGTCTGCGCCAGTTGAGAAATCGCCATGATGTAGTTGCTTGAGCCATAACTGGCGCGCATGGCATCCGTGACCTGGAAATACAAAATGCCGTCAACTTGCAACTGGGTATTGTCCCGAGTGATGCAGACTTGGCTGGGGATGTCGAGCGGGATCTCCTTGAGTACATGCTTGTAGGCCACTTTGTCGATAAATGGCATCAAAAAGCTCAGCCCCGGGGTGAGTGTGCCGTTGTATTTGCCCAGGCGCTCCACCACCCAAGCGTGCTGCTGAGGCACCACCTTGACCGATTGCGTGACAAAAATGACCGCTATGACCAGCAAAATCAGGGCAATTTCCATGAATACTCCAAAAAATCAAATGTTGGTTCAAGTCGGTCTGACGATCAGGCGGTTGCCCAAGACTTCGACAATCGTGCAAGCGCCGGGTACAGGGGTAACGCCTGGCGCAATCACCACCTGCCAGTTGGCGCCGCGGTATTGGACAATGGCATGGCCCTGCTCATCCCAGGCGGCGATGTGCACAATTTCGCCCACATCCAGGTTAACGTCTGGGTTAGCTGAGGCGCGCGGCGCAGATGGTCGGCCTTGTTTATAGGCGCGCCAAGCGATTACAGCACCACCACCCACCACCGCTGCCACCCCAACTTGAGTGCTCAGGCCGGCACCCAACATTGCGGACACGGCAGCAGCAGCGAGCCCAAGGGCGATCATCAACAGGTAAAACGTGCCTGAGAGCAATTCGACCGCGATCACCGCCCCAGCCATCACCCACCAGACCGTTGAATCCGCCATATTGATCCTTAATTGAGTGCCGATCGCCACATTCTCAGGCAAAAGGATGGCCGCGCAATGGGCTGGCCACGATATGTCCTTACACTTCGCGCCTTATTGATGTTTTTAGCGCGCTTTGGAGATGCCCCATGAAGTTCCGTTTTCCTATTGTGATCATCGACGAAGATTTTCGATCCGAAAACACGTCGGGCCTGGGCATCCGCGCCTTGGCTCAGGCCATCGAGTCTGAGGGCTTCGAGGTGTTGGGGGTGACCAGCTACGGCGATCTGAGCCAGTTTGCCCAGCAACAAAGCCGTGCCAGCACCTTCATTCTGTCCATCGATGACGAGGAGTTCACCCCCGGGCCTGACCTGGACCCGGCCGTGCTGAACCTGCGTCACTTCATCACAGAGGTGCGCCGCAAAAACCTGGATGTGCCGATTTACGTCTATGGCGAGACCAAAACCTCGCGTCATATCCCGAACGACATCCTGCGCGAATTGCATGGTTTTATCCACATGTTTGAGGACACGCCAGAGTTTGTGTCACGCCACATCATCCGCGAAGCCAAGAGCTATTTGGAAAGTGTTCAGCCGCCTTTCTTCAAGGCCCTGCTCGATTACGCCGAGGACGGTTCCTACTCCTGGCACTGCCCCGGCCACTCGGGCGGGGTTGCGTTTTTGAAAAGTCCAGTTGGACAGATGTTCCACCAGTTTTTTGGCGAGAACATGCTGCGTGCCGACGTATGCAATGCAGTAGAGGAGTTAGGTCAGTTGCTCGACCATACGGGGCCGGTGGCTGCCTCGGAGCGGAATGCCGCGCGTATTTTTAATGCCGACCACTGCTTTTTTGTAACCAACGGCACCAGCACGAGCAACAAGATGGTCTGGCACCACACTGTGGCGCCCAACGATGTGGTGGTGGTAGACCGCAATTGCCACAAGTCGATCCTGCATGCCATCATCATGACCGGTGCGATTCCGGTGTTTCTGAAACCCACCCGCAACCACTTCGGCATCATCGGACCGATTCCAAAAAGTGAGTTTGAACCGGCGGCCATTCGGGCCAAGATCAAGGCCAACCCCTTGGTGCGGGCGCATTTGGCAGATGTCGACATCAGCGCGATCAAACCCCGCGTGTTGACTCTGACCCAGTCTACCTACGACGGCGTGTTGTACAACACCGAAACGGTCAAAAACATGCTCGATGGCTATGTGGAAAACATCCATTTTGACGAGGCCTGGCTACCTCACGCAGCCTTTCACCCGTTCTACGGCACCTATCATTCCATGGGCAAGAACCGCCCGCGCCCCAAGCAGGCAATGGTCTACGCCACCCAATCCATTCACAAACTGCTGGCCGGCATCAGCCAGGCCAGCCACGTGTTAGTACAAGATTCTCAAACCGTCAAACTGGACAAGCACCTGTTCAACGAGGCCTACTTGATGCACACCAGCACCTCGCCGCAGTACAGCATCATTGCCAGTTGCGACGTAGCGGCTGCCATGATGGAGCCGCCCGGCGGTACCGCACTGGTCGAAGAAAGCATCGCCGAGGCCCTGGATTTCCGCCGTGCCATGCGCAAGGTGGACGAGGAATACGGTGACGACTGGTGGTTCAAGGTCTGGGGACCGGACAAACTCGTGGACGAGGGCATTGGCAGGGCCGACAACTGGATCATCAAAGGCGAGTCACGCAATGCCAAGGCTGGGGTGAACTGGCATGGCTTTGGCAAGATGGCGGCTGGTTTCAATATGCTTGACCCGATCAAGTCGACCATCGTCACACCGGGCATGGACCTGAACGGCAAATTTGCCAAAACGGGCATCCCGGCCAGCGTGGTGACCAAGTTCCTGGCCGAGCATGGTGTCGTGGTGGAAAAGACCGGCCTCTACAGCTTTTTCATCATGTTCACCATTGGCATCACCAAGGGCCGCTGGAACAGCATGCTGACTGCGTTGCAGCAATTCAAGGACGACTACGCCAAGAATCAGCCGATGTGGCGCATCCTGCCCGAGTTTTGCCAAAAGTACCCGCGTTACGAACGCATGGGCCTGCGTGACCTTTGCCAGCATATCCATGAGCTTTACGCCAAGTACGACATTGCCCGCCTGACCACCGAGATGTACTTGAGCGATCTGGCGCCTGCCATGAAACCGAGTGACGCCTATGCCCATATTGCGCTGCGCAAGACCGAGCGGGTTGAGATCGATGCCCTTGAAGGCCGGGTCACGGTTGGCTTGGTCACGCCTTACCCGCCCGGCATTCCACTGCTGATCCCCGGCGAGGTTTTTAACCGTAAGATCGTTGATTACCTCAAGTTCTCACGCGAATTCAATGCGCAATGTCCGGGCTTCGAGACCGATATTCACGGGCTGGTCGAAGAGGAAGGGCCGGATGGTAAACCCCACTACTTTGCCGACTGTGTGGCGACTTGAGCCGGATTGCGGTCAGTCAGCCTTGGGAAGCGCGGGCTCTCCGCTGACCTGCTACAGACATTTGTTTGTGGCGCAATCAGGTTTTTGAATTGCTACTATAAATATAGCTAACAATGACCATCCCACGGGGCTTGAAGGCCGATTTTGCTTTAAGTTGACGCAGACTCGACGACTGCCACCGCCGTCTGACTGACGCCGCAGTCAACATAGGAAATCTGCCCGGTCATCCCAGACGCCAGGTCGCTGAGCAGGAATGCGGCCACATTGCCGACCTCGTCGATGGTCACGTTGCGTCTAAGGGGTGAGGCATTTGCCGAGATCGCCAAAAGGCGTCCAAAATCTTTGATGCCGCTGGCGGCCAGGGTTTTGATGGCGCCAGCGCTGAGGCCGTTGACCCGGATGCCGCGCGAGCCTACGGCCTCGGCCAGGTAGCGCACTGCAGATTCCAGCGATGCCTTGGCCAGACCCATGGTGTTATAGCTGGGAACCACCCGCACCCCGCCCAGGTAGGTCAGGGTTAGCAACGAGGCTTGGGGGTTCAGGTAGGGCAGGGCAGCCTTGGCCATGGCGGGGAAGCTGTACGCACTGATGTCGTGTGCAATCCTGAAGTTCTCGCGGGTCAGGCCATCCAGGAAGTTCCCGGCGATGGCCTCGCGCGGTGCATAGCCGATGCTGTGGACAAAGCCGTCAAAGGTGGGCCAGTGGCCGGCCAGGTCGGTGAACAGCTTGTCGATTTGGGCATCCTCACCCACATCGCAGTCAAAGATCAGCTTGGAGTCGAAGTCGGCCGCAAATTCAGTGATGCGCTCCTTGAAGCGTTCTCCGACGTAGCTGAAGGCCAGTTCAGCCCCCTGTTGGTGGCAAGCGCGGGCGATGCCATAAGCAATAGAGCGGCTGGACAGGACGCCCGTGATCAGTAGTTTTTTTCCAGTCAGAAAACCCATATCGTCCTCAAAATTTCAGCAGGTAATAGGGCAGAATTGTCGCATGCGCGGTTTGATGCTTTTTTGTCTAAGTGCCTTGTGCAGCTCTTCCTGGGCCGAGCACGGTTATGCCTTGTGGGGCGATCTGAAATACCCGGCCAACTTCGCGCAGTTCGACTATGTGAATGGGCAAGCGCCCAAGCGTGGTGAACTGCGCTTGGTCAGCAACCTGCGAGTCTCCACTTTCGACAAGTACAACCCTTTCACTATCAAGGGCTCAGCACCAGCCTATCTGTCAGACATGCTGTTCGACTCCTTGCTGGCCGGCTCACTTGATGAAACCGCAGCCGGTTATGGCCTTCTCGCCAGCGACGTGGTGGTTGCGCCAGATGGCTTAAGCGCCACTTTCCGTTTGCGCCCCGAAGCTCGGTTTCACAATGGTGACCCCGTATTAGCGGCTGATGTCGTCCACAGTTTTGACACGCTGATGGGACCGCACACCTCGCCCTCGTACAAAACGCTGCTCGAAGACGTTGCCGCAGCCGAGGTGGTGGATGAGCGGACGGTGCGCTATCGTTTTCGCAAGGCCAACCGGGAGTTGCCTCTGCGTGTCGGGGGTCTGCCCGTGTTCAGCCGGCAATGGGGGGTGGAAAACGGCAAGCCCAAGTCGTTTGACAAGGTGGTGATGGACGTGCCAATTGGCAGCGGCCCGTACCGGGTTGGCCCAGTGCGCTTTGGCAAGGACATTACCTATGTGCGCGATGCCAACTACTGGGCCCGCGACCTCAATGTCAAGCGTGGCAGCCACAATTTTGAACGCATCACTGTCAAAATTTACAAGGACAACACCGCCAGGCTGGAGGCGCTGAAGGCTGGCGAGTTCGATCTGATGCGCTTCTTCTCTGCCGGTGACTGGGCACGCCGCGTCAATGGGCGACGGTTTGACAGCGGCGAGCTGGTCAAGGTTGAGTTGCGTCATCGGCTGCCGTCCGGTTTTCAGAGTTATGTCCTTAACACCCGGCGGGAACGTTTCAAGGACGTTCGTGTACGCCAGGCGCTGGGCTTGGCGCTGGACTACGAATGGATGAACCGGCAAATGTTCTATAACGCTTATCAGCGTGTCAACGGCCTGTTCGGCAACACCGATTGCCAGGCCAGCGGCCTGCCGCAGACCCAGGAGCTGGCCTTGCTCGAGCCCTGGCGAGCCGAGCTACCGGCCACGGTTTTTGGCCCAATGACCGCGCCCCCGCGAACCGATGGCGCGTCTACATTGCGGGGCAATCTGCGCCAGGCGCAGGCACTGCTTAAAGCGGCGGGCTGGGAGGTGCGTGACGGCGCCCTGCGTAACGCGCGTGGCGAAG
>JBIKZZ010000174.1:0-6972 GCA_044354435.1 Rhodoferax sp.
GGTCGCATCACCGACAAAAATCAACTTGTAGTCCTTGTTGTACTTGCGAATGATGTCCAGCGTGGGGAATTTTTCGCTGAAGCGACGGCGGTTGTTTTTCCACATGTAGTCATAGACACAATTGTGAAAGTAATAGAACTCCAGGTGCTTGAACTCGGTCTTGCTGGCAGAAAACAGCTCCTCCACCCGCGCAATGTGCTCGTCCATGGTGCCGCCGACATCCATCAGCAGCAGCACTTTCACATTGTTGTGGCGCTCGGGCACCATTTTGATGTCCAGGTAACCCGCATTGGCTGCGGTGGATCGGATGGTGTCGTCCAGGTCAAGCTCTTCTTCGTGGCCCTCTCGGGCAAACTTTCGCAGCCGGCGCAGCGCCACTTTGATGTTGCGAGTGCCCAGTTCCTGGGTGTCGTCGTAGTCCTTGTAGGCGCGCTGGTCCCAGACTTTGACCGCGCTCTTGTTGCGGCTCTTGTCCTGTCCAATCCGGATGCCTTGCGGGTTTTGCCCAAAGGCGCCAAAGGGGCTGGTGCCACCGGTGCCGATCCACTTGCTGCCGCCCTCGTGCCGTTCCTTTTGCTCTTCAAAACGCTTTTTGAGGGTTTCCATGAGTTCGTCCCAGCCCATCTTTTCAATTTTGGCGCGCTCCTCGGGGCTCAAGTTGAGTTCGAGGTTTTTGCGCAACCATTCGAGCGGAATGTCCCGGGTGAAGTCGGCGATGGCCTCCACGCCCTTGAAGTAGCTGCCAAAGGCACGGTCAAACTTGTCGTAATTCTTCTCGTCCTTCACCAGTGTGGTGCGGCTGAGGTAGTAAAAATCGTCAATCTTGTAGCCTGTGCCGTCGGCGCCGTCCAGCGGTGCGGCTGCGTTCGGACCAACCACGCCCTTTTGCAGGGCTTCGAGCAGCGTCAGAAACTCCTTGACCGACACGGGTAACTTGGCTGAACGCAGCGTGTAGAAAAAATCGATCAGCATGGTGCTCTATCCCTCTTGATCAGGCTCCTGCCAAAGGCGTGCGCGGCTTGCTCAACTGGTAACTTAAATGAGCGCGCACCATGGGCCATTCTGGCGCGATCACGCTGTAGACGCAGGTGTCGCGCAAGCTGCCTTTGGCGTCAGGGTGAGGGTTCACCTGGTGGCTGCGAAGCACGCCGTCCAGCTTGGCGCCTAGTCGCTCAATGCCGGCACGGCTTTGCTGGTTGAAGAAATGGGTGCGGAATTCAACGGCAATACATTGCAGTTGCTCAAAGGCATGCTGCAGCAGCAGCAACTTACATTCGGTATTGAGTGCCGTGCGCTGCACGCGCCGGCGGTACCATGTGGAGCCAATTTCCACGCGTCGGTTGCCATTGTCAATGTTCATGTAAGTGGTCAAGCCCACCGCTTTGCCGCTGGCATTCTCGATCACCGCGAAGGGCAGCATCGAACCTTGGTCCTGCAGGCCGAGACGCCGCGTGATTTCTGCTGCCACGCCTTGCGGGGTCGGAATCGCCGTGTACCACATGCGCCAGAGCTCTCCGTCCCGGACGGCTTCGACCAGGTCGTCGTGGTGTGCGGTGCCGAGTGGCACCAAAGTCACGTATTGACCTGTCAGGGTGACGGGTTGGCACAAAAACATATCTACCTTCCCTTTTGGTTCAGCGCTCGGCGCCAGCGCCGAGCCACTTGCAGGCCAAGCCCGCCGCCCAGGCCCACAGCCACGATCGCCACCAGACTTTCATTGCCGTAGCCTGGCGTCATCAGGTCGAAGCCGGCCAGTTGGGCAAGCCAGAATGCCACAAGCGCCCCGCCGACAAAGCCAACGGCATCCGACAGGCCTTCAACAAGCAAGGGGTTCACAATCGGAGTCTCAGCGGTTGTGGCGTTGCATGAACACCAGCTTTTCAAACAAGGTCACGTCTTGTTCGTTTTTAAGCAGTGCACCGACCAAGGGCGGCACCGCGACTTTGTCGTCCTTGGTCTGTAGCGCTTCCAGCGGAATGTCTTCGGCCAGTAACAGTTTCAACCAGTCCAGCAATTCGCTGGTTGAGGGCTTCTTTTTCAGACCGGGCAGGTTGCGGACGTCGTAGAAGGTTTTCATGGCCGCAGTCAGCAGCTCCTTCTTCAGGCTGGGGAAATGGACGTCCACAATGGTTTGCATGGTGGCCGCGTCAGGAAACTTGATGTAATGGAAAAAGCAGCGCCGCAAGAAGGCGTCTGGCAGTTCTTTCTCGTTGTTGGAGGTGATAAAAACCACGGGTCGGTTCTTGGCACGGATCAACTCGCGGGTCTCATAACAGTAGAACTCCATACGGTCGATCTCACGCAGCAGATCGTTTGGAAACTCGATGTCGGCCTTGTCGATTTCATCAATCAGCAGTGCGACTGGCTCTTCCGCTGTGAAAGCCTGCCACAGCACCCCCTTGAGGATGTAGTTGTGAATGTCTTTGACTCGCTCCCCACCGTCCAGATCAGCCAGTTGAGAGTCACGCAAGCGGCTGACGGCGTCGTATTCATATAGACCCTGCTGTGCCTTGGTGGTGGACTTGATGTGCCACTGCAAAAGTGGCATTTTGAGCGCACTGGCGACTTCCTCGGCCAGCATGGTTTTGCCAGTGCCAGGCTCGCCTTTGACCAGCAGCGGTCGTTGAAGGGTGATGGCCGCGTTGACGGACAACATTAAATCCTGGGTGGCGACGTAGTTGGGAGTACCTTGGAATTTCATGGTGGTGGCTTGACTGGCGCCGGGCGCCGGTAACAGGGGTTGGTGGCCGATATAATGAAACGCTGTTTTGTCTCAAACATCGGTCGATTGTCCTCCCAAAATGAATAAATCCCTGTCCTTGCTGTCAGTCCTGCTTGTCGCTTGTGCGACGGCCTCCTCAGTTCATGCCCAGGAGGTCAAGGGTGACGCGAAGGCCGGCGAGAAAAAGATAGCTACCTGCATTGGCTGCCACGGCATCCAGGGCTACCAAGCTAGCTTTCCTGAGATCTACAAAGTGCCCAAGATCTCTGGCCAGGGTGCCAAGTACATCGTTTCGGCCCTCAGTGCCTATAAAAAAGGCGATCGCAAGCACCCTACCATGCGTGGTGTTGCTGACAACCTGAGCGACCAGGATATGGCAGACCTGGCAGCTTACTACGAATCGCATGGCAAGGTTGACGGCGCTATGGTGCCGGTCAAGGCGACCGACGGATCTGCCAAGGCCGCTGAGCTGGTCAAGAAAGGTGCTTGTGTGTCGTGTCATGGTGACAACTTCAGCAAGCCGATTGACCCCAGCTACCCCAAAATTGCGGGTCAGCATGGCGACTACCTGTTTGTTGCGCTCAAGTCTTACAAGACGGACAACAATCCTAAAATCGGGCGTGCCAACGGCATCATGGGTGGAGTGGTCAAGCAGTTCTCTAACGCTGAGTTGAAGGAACTTGCGGGCTACATCAGCGCCTTGCCCGGCGAGCTCAAAACCGTTCCACAGAGCAAATTCCGCTGAATCTGGGACATCAGAGCTTGTAGCTGGGCTCTTCCGCGTCCAGGATGGCCATGAGTTCGCTCAGGTGTAATTTTGAGAAGCGTGTAGGGTAAGCCTGCCATTGCGCGCAGGTCATAGCGGCCATTTGATCGGGAATCAGGCTCAGCGGCCTGCCGGTAGACAGGGCCAGCACCTGCAGTTCGGCTGCTTTTTCCAGGTAGTACAACTCGTCAAAGGCCTGCGCCACAGACGGGCCAATCACGATCACGCCGTGATTGCCCATGATGAGCACGCTTTTGCCATGGCTGAGTAGGGCGGCGACGCGAGCCCCTTCCGCTGCCTCCAACGCCATGTCTGCGTAATCGCGGTCATAGGCGATACGTTGGTAAAACCGGCAGGCGTTCTGGTCCAGCATCAGGAATTCAAAATCTTGCAAGCAGGCCAGTGCCGTCGCATGGCGCATGTGGGTATGCAGAATGCAGCGCGCCTGAGGCAGGCGTTGGTGAAGTTCGGCGTGTAAATGCCAGGCCGTCGGGTCGGGCGCATCGGACTCACTGTAGCTCTGGGGTTGATCAATATCGAGCCGCAGCAGCTCGCTGGCGCGCAGGCGCGAGAAGTGCCTCCCAACCGGGTTGAGCAAAAACTGCCTTCCATTGTCAGAGAGCGCCACGCTGAAATGGTTGGCGATGGATTCATGAAAACCCAGCCGTGCGGCCCAGCGAAAAGCCGCGGCCAGTTCGATCCGTAGCCGGGATTCCAGCGCGACGATGTCATCCGGGTGTGTCATGGTCAATCTCGGGTGGCCTGCTGCTGCACGCAGGCGATATAAGCAGCGCCATCGGGAGGGCGGCCAGCGCGTTGGCTTTCAAAGATCATCTGCCCCAAGCAATCCATCGCTTCGTGGTGGGCCAAGTGAAGGGAGTCCCGCCGGTGGGTCAACAATTCAAGCGCCTGCCGAATGCCGCGTGGCTGGTCGATGCTGCACTGTTCACTGATGGACAGGTGCAGGGAGAGATGCAGGAATGGGTTGTCACGGCTATCCTGGGTCTCTTGCATGCCTGCCAGGGCGGCTTGCACATCAGCCAGATCAGCGTGGTACTCGGGGTGCTCTTCGATCCAAAGGCTGGCGATTGTTTCGATCGCTTCCAATGGTTGTTGGGCCAGGGCCTTGGCATAGACCGAACAGAAAAACTGACGGACATCGGCTTGGGAGGGCGAAAACATAATGGCTGTTATTGTCGCTAATTGTGGGCAGGTGCCACCGCGCAACGGCGCCGCAAGTCGACGAACGGCGACAATCTAGGAAGCTCCCCGCTCATTACCTTGCTTTGACTGCCTTGATCACCCTGCCCGCACCGAGCATCCGACCGCTGCTTGCTGGCGATGCCACCGCTTACCAGGCCTTGCGTTTGCGGGCTTTGGCCGAACACCCGGCGGCTTTTACTTCGAGTGCGGCGGAAGAGGCCGCGCGTCCGCTGAGCTGGTCCGAGCAAAGGCTGCAGCCTGAGGCGCAGCGACCGCACGATGTTTTTCTAGGCGCCTGGCAGGGTCAGCTCTTGCTGGGCATGGTCGGCCTGCAGGGGCGCTATCGGGTCAAAGAGCGGCATAACGCCACGCTGGTCGGGCTGTACGTCGCGCCGCAGGCGAGCGGTCATGGCCTGGGTCTGGCACTGGTGCAGGCGCTGCTGGCGTATTCCCGATCTCTGCCTGAGCTGCAGCAGCTGGATCTGACGGTCACTGAAGGCAACCCCATGGCCCAAGCTCTTTATGAGCGTTGCGGCTTCTCCGTCTGGGGTGTCATGCCCCGGGCGATCAAGGTGGACGGACGCTGGTTTGCCAAGGTTCACATGGTCTGCCCGTTGCGCTGACCCCATTCCTAGTCCGGTCGACCCCATGCCTTTCCCACTGATTGCCGACCCGTATTTTTATGCGGTCACGGTTCCCGCTGTGTTGTTGCTGGGTGTAAGTAAAAGTGGCTTTGGCGCTGGCTTTGGCTCGCTCGCGGTGCCCATGATGGCTTTGGCGGTCACCGTGCCGCAGGCGGCCGCAATACTGATGCCGGTGCTTCTGGTGATGGATGTGATGGGCATGGCGGCCTTTCGCAAAGACCTAGATCTGCGCCTGCTGCGCTTTCTGTTGCCATTCGGTTTGTTGGGCATCGTGATTGGCGCGCTGTTGTTCAAAGTGCTCGACGCACACACGGTGGCCGGTGTCGTGGGTGTGTTCACCTTGCTGTTTCTGGCCCAACGCCTGCTGTTTCCGCCAAGGCCGGACAGCGCGCCGCCACCGCGCTGGCTGGGCGCCATCCTGACAATCGCCTCTGGCTTCACGAGTTTTATTGCTCACGCTGGCGGGCCGCCGATCAATGCTTACATGATTCCGCTGCGCTTGCCGCCGATCCGGTTTACCGCGACCATGGCTTTTTTCTTTTTCTTTATCAATCTCTCCAAGTGGATGCCTTACGCTTGGCTGGGCCTGCTTGATCTGCGTAACCTGGCGACTTCACTGGTGTTGTTGCCCTTGGCGCCTGTGGGTGTGATGATCGGCGTGCACCTGGCGCGGCGCATCCGGCCCCAGCTGTTTTACCGCCTGGTTTATATCGGCATGTTTCTGACCGGCAGCAAGCTGGTCTGGGACGCCCTGCACTAATACTGCCTTGACGCAGGCGCTACCATAGCGCTGGGTTTTCACTCAGGAGGTTTGTTATGTCAGTGATTGTTGTGGCTAATCCAAAGGGTGGCGTGGGTAAATCAACCTTGGCGACCCATGTCGCCGGCTATTACGCGTCAAAAGGGCATTCCGTGGTCTTGGGCGATATCGATCGCCAGCAGTCGTCGCGTTTGTGGCTTGGCCTGCGTTCGCGGGCGGCCCGGCCCATAGGGGCCTGGGATGTCAACGCCGACCGGATTGTCAAACCGCCTAAAGGGAGTGATCGGGCGGTGCTTGACACGCCTGCCGGCTTTGATGGTCGTGACTTCAAGGACGTTTTCAAAATGGCCGACAAGGTGCTGGTGCCGCTGCAGCCGAGTGTGTTCGATATTTTTGCCACAAGGGCATTTCTCGACCACTTGCAGCAGCATCGTCATCATGACCGCTTGCAAATCGCCTTGGTCGGCATGCGGGTTGATGCGCGCACCATCGCAGCGGACAAGCTGCAGGAATTTGTGGCGACTTTGGGTATTCCGGTACTCGGGCATCTGCGTGACACACAGAACTATGTCCACCTCGCCGCGCGTGGTTTGACGCTGTTTGACCTCGCGCCGCAGCGGGTTGAAAAAGATCTTGCCCAGTGGCAGCCGATCTGCGATTGGCTGGATGCTTGATCGGGTGTTTGCTACAGTTGGTGTATGAAAACCTTTCAAACCCTGTCTGAACTCTCTGCGCTGGTTGGGCAGGAAGTGGCGATGAGTGACTGGATCAGCATCACCCAAGAGCGGGTCGATCAGTTTGCCCAAGCCACTGGTGATCACCAGTGGATCCATGTCGATCAGGAGCGCGCCAAAAATGGACCCTTCGGCGGTACCAT
>JBIKZZ010000175.1:0-6923 GCA_044354435.1 Rhodoferax sp.
AGGCGTCCAGCACCGCGATCTCCGGGTTGCGCGTCCACAGTGAATACTCGGTCTGCACGGCGGCGATCGGATGCACCGCGTGCGCCCGACGCAAGGTGGCGGCTGACACTTCAGACAGGCCAATGGCACGCAGCTTTCCGGCCTTTACCAGGTCGGACAAGGCTCCAACGCTGTCTTCAATCGGCACGGCTTTGTCCCAGCGGTGCAAGTAGTACAGGTCGATCACTTCAGTCTGCAGACGGCGCAGACTGTCTTCGCAGTTGCGCCGCAGCGCCTCTGGCCGGCCATCAATCACACGCTTCATACCATCGGAAAACTGCACGCCGGCCATGCCACCCTTGCTGGCCAGGGTAATCTTCTGTCGATGGGGTTTGAGCACCCGGCCAACCAGCGTCTCGTTGGTGCCAAAACCGTAAAGGGCGGCCGTGTCAAACAGCGTCACGCCGGCATCCAGCGCGGCCAGCAAAAGGCGTTCACCCTGCTCCATCGAAATCGGCGTACCGTAGGCATGGCTCAAGTTCATGCAGCCCAACCCAATGGCGCTGACACTGAAGGGCCCAATTTGTCTTTGTTGCATGTTTGGATGATCCGTTTAATGTTGGGTAAGTGATTGTGAACCTATCGCCGCGCCCGGTCATGCACCCATTTAGGCAGTGGCAAGGCCCGGTGCAACACGTCCTCGCGCAGCCACAGCGTGCTGCGCCGGGCCCGTTCGGCCACGGTGTTCAGGGGCAGCTGCTGGTAATCGTCGTTAAAGACCTCGTAGCTGTAGTCACCGCGGTAGCCAATGCGGTCCAAGCGCAGCACCAGCTCGGCGAGCGCCTTGCTGTGCACGCCCTCCCCCGGAAACACCCTAAAAGTGCGCGCCGTGGCCATGCGCTCTTCAAAGCTCGGGGTGTCTTGCCACATGAAGTCTGACAGCTGCACCAAGAAAATGCGAGCCGGATCCAGCGTATCGATACTGTCTATCGGCGTCTTGGCGGCAAATACATGAAAGGAGTCCAGCCCCAGCCCGAGGTTGGGGCAATCGGCCATGCACACCAGGTCCCAAGATGTCGTGAACTCGTTAACGGTCCGCCCCCAAGACAGGGCCTCATAGGCCACCTTGATGCCCAGCGGCACGGCCAGCATAGCCAGTTTGCGCAAGTCACGGGCGATAGCGTCCATATCTTGCGTGGCGTGCCTGGAAGTAGACGAGCAGGCCAGCAAGACCTCACTGCCCAAGGCTGCGCACATCTCCAGCATCGATTTGGCAATGTCCACCTTGTAGCCATGCAGGTGGCCGGACAGGCCCTCAAAGTCTCGCAGCACCTGGAACCCTGTTGGACGCAAGCCGCTGGCGCGCACGGCCGCCACCGCCGCAGGCACACCACCCGGATGGCCCACGATATCGCGTGCGCTCAGCATCACCTGGCTGAAACCGGCGTCGGCCATCGCAGCCAGTTTGGCCTCCAAGGGGCCGGCCAAGGTGATGGTGTCCATCCCAAATCCGTCAAGCATGCCCATAGGTGGCCTTTCAGCGGACTTGATGAACCAGCTCGAACGACACCGAGCCCAGCGCACTGCGCGTCAGGGCACCGCGATCTTCGGGGTGCAATTGGCTGGATTCGACAAATTCAACAGCACGTGTTTTGAGTAGGACCACCGCTGCGGCCACGTCGGGCACCCCCAGGCCCATGCGTTGCAGCGCCTCAGGCGCACCGTCGTCGTCCATGCCAGGGTCTGGCTCCACCAGCTGCCACAGAAACCCTCCGCAGGGGCTGCGCATCAAATGGCCTTTGGGCAGAATGCCGAATCGCTGCTGGTCGGGTATGGCCGTGAAGTCGAACATGTGCTCCAGATAAGCCATCCAGTCCGCGCTGCGGCCAGCGCCGATGTACTGCACCAGGCCAAAGTAACCCATGCCGGCCAGGGCTGGCGGCGCTGGGTCCACGGTGGGGATGGGCACAAAGTCAATGTCGTAAATCGAAAAATCCTGCCAGCGATCGACAAAGTAAAAGCGGCTGGCGCCTGGGCCGCGAATGGCGGGAATGTGCAACTCCATGGCCTGCGCGTGGCTGGGAGCGTCCCAGGCGCCGAGCTCGATGCAGCGGGCATGAGCCCGGCCGGCATCGCGCACGCGCAGCGCTACTGCAGCAATCACCGGTTGGCCACCCACGGTGGCGCTCACCCGCGCATCATCCGGATGCGCGTTGAGGATCAGGTTCATGCTGCCCTGACGGTAGCGCGTCACTTCGCGCGAGCGGTGGCGCGCTACGGGCCTGAAGCCCATGTTCTCCAGCACCTGCCCCAGCGCCTGTGGCCGGCTGCAGACGTACTCGATGAACTCAATGCCGTCGATGCCCAGCCGGTTCGGCATCTCTGGCACTGCCTCCCGGCCGTGAGCAGACAGATTCAGGGGCGTTGCATTCATGACGAGTCTCCTCAGTAGCTCAATTGGGCCACCGAGCGCAGGGCCTCGGGGGTGGTGCTGGGTAAGCCAAAAAACTCCAGATAGGCAGGGATCTGCTCAAACAGCATGTCAGAGCCCACCTGTACCCGGCAGCCGCGCGCCTGCGCCGTCTGCAGAAAAACAGTCATCTCGGTTTTCATGACCACCTCACCCACAAAGGTACCGGAGGAAATGCGCGACACATCCATGGGCATGGCATCACCCTCATTCATGCCCAGCGGCGAGGCATTGACCACAAGGTCAAAGCCGTGCGGATCATTGCTACCCACCAGCACCTGCAATGCGGGGTAATGGCGCACCAGCCGCTCGCACAAGCCCTGGGCGGCGGCAGTATGCACATCAAACAGTGCCAACCGGGACACGCCAGCCGCTGCCAACGAGGCGGCAATCGCAGACCCGACACCACCACTGCCCACCACCAGCGCTGAGGCACCCTGCAATGCCAAACCTTTGCGCAGCACACCGCGCACAAAGCCTTCACCATCAAACATATCACCCTGTAACTGACCGGTAGGACCCAGCCTCACGGCGTTACAGGCACCGGCAATAGCAGCCGTAGGCAGTAGCTCATCCACCAGGCTGGTGGTGGGTACCTTGTGCGGCATGGTGATCAGAGCACCACGGATATTGCTCAGCTTGAAGACCGCACGTAAAAAAGCGGGGTAATCTGGGGCCTGGCAACCCATGGGTACCACCACCGCATTAACGCCGGCCTTCTCAAACCAGGGGTTGTAGATCATCGGCGCCTTGAAGGCGTGGGTGGGAAACCCGATGTGGGCGATCAGCTCGGTATCGCCATTGATCATTTTTTGGCGCTACCCACGGCCGCCACCGCGGCACGCAGGGCCAATAGATAGCTGTCGGCGCCAAAGCCGCAAATCTGCCCCCGGGCGATTTCGGCAAACACCGACACATGGCGAAACGGCTCGCGCGCATGGATGTTGGACATGTGCAGCTCAACAATGGGGCAGGTCAGAATGGCCAGGGCATCACGAATGCCATAGCTGTAATGCGTCCAGGCGCCAGCGTTGATCAGCACCGCGTCCACGCCATCCACAAAGCCCTGGTGAATGCGCTCACACATAGCGCCTTCATGGTTGGTCTGAAAGGCCTCGATTTCTGCACCCAGCTGCTGACCCAGAGTGACCAGATTGGCATTGATCTCATCGAGGGTGATGGTGCCGTACTGGGCCGGGTCACGCTTGCCAAACATGTTGTGGTTGATGCCGTGCAGCATGAGGATTTTCATGGGGGTTCCTTGGAGGGCTCGGTTGAACAGGTGAGGCGTTTGGGTACTGGCCGGCCCGCATGAACAGGGCCGGCCCGGTGCGCTTTACTTGCGCAGCTTGGCAAGCTCAGCCATCATTTCATTGACAGTGGCTTCGCCCACGCTGGCTGAGTACTTGGCAATGACCGGCTTCATCTTGTCACGCAGCTTGGTCATTTCGGCGGCTGGCAGCTCGGTGACTTGCATGCCGGCTTTCTTCAGGTCAGCCAGGTTGCCGCTGGCGGCGTCACGGGCCACTTTGCGCTGGGTCTGGGTCGCTTCGGTGGCGGCGTCGGTGATGATTTTTTTCTCGGCAGCGTTGAGGGTGTCCCAGAACTTCTTGCTGACGATGACCGACTGCGGGTTGTACACGTGGTTGGTCAATGTCAGGTGCTTTTGCACTTCAGCAAACTTGTTGGCCAGAATCACGTTCAGAGGGTTTTCCTGTCCGTCGATGGCCTTGGATTCCATCGCACCGTAGACCTCGCCGAAAGCCATCGGTGTCGGGTTGGCGTCCAGTGCTTTGACCCAGTCCAGGTTGATCGGGTTGGGGATGACGCGAATCTTCAGGCCGGCCAGGTCATCGACCTTGGTGATGGCACGCTTGGAATTGGTCATATTGCGAAAGCCGAGCTCCCAGTAGGCCACGCCCACAATGCCTTTTTCCTGCAGCTTGTCGTGCATCTTCTTGCCGAAGGGACCGTCCACCACAGCGTCAGCTTCCGTGGCGTTGGCAAACAGGAAGGGGAAGTCGTACAGCGCGAATTCCTTGACCTGGCTGGCCAAAATACCGGAATTCAGCGAGACCATTTCAATGGTGCCGCCTTGCAGGGCCGACACATTGGGTGCGTCGCCGCCCAGCACGCCAGCGGGGAACAGGTTGACCTTGATCTTGCCGCCGGACTTGGCGGTGACGATCTCAGCAAACTTTTCCATGCCGACCATGATCGGGTGACCCTTAGGGTTTTGCGTGGCGAACTTGATGGTGTGCTCGCGCACATCCTGCGCAGAGGCCAAGCCGAAAGCGGCCACAGCGGCGGCAGCCACCAGCGTTTTGATCATCAGACGTTTCATGTTGTTTCCTGGAAATTTTTCAAAGTACGCGAACAATAAAGATGCAGGACATGGCGTACAGAACACACCCTGCAAGTAAAAAACCGATCTCAGTAAAGCCAGCGTGCCGGCACCATCACCAGTTGGGGGAACAGCACCATCAAAAACATCACAGCGAACTGCGCCAGCATGAAAGGCATCACACCGCGGGTGACCATGTCCATGCTGACCTTGCCGACGCCCGCCACTGTGTTGAGCACAGTGCCTACCGGCGGCGTAATCAGGCCGATGGCATTGTTGATGATGAACAGCACGCCAAAATAGACCGGGTCAATGCCAGCCGCTTTGACCAGGGGCATCAGCACCGGCGTCAGGATCAGGATGGTTGGCGTCATGTCCATGGCGGTACCCACCACAATCACCAGCAGCATGATGGCAAACATCAAAAGCCGCGGGCTGTCCAGCAGCGGTTGCAGCAACTTGATGACTTCGGCCGGCAACTGCGCCACTGTGATCAGCCAGGCCGACACCATGGCAGCGGCCACCAGAAACATAATCACGGCCGTCGTTTTGGAGGCGGCCAAAAACAAGCCGTACAAATCACTGAACTTGAGTTCGCGGTACACCAGCGTCGAAATCAAGATGGCATAGACCGCTGCCACCACAGCCGCTTCAGTGGGCGTGAAAACGCCGAACTTCAGGCCCACCACCACGATCACGGGCATCACCAGCGCAAAGGTGGCGTCCTTGAAAGCGATCCACACTTCAGGCCCTGACTTGCGCGGCGGCACGGCAACCTGCTCCTTGCGCGCCACCCACCACCAGGTGGCCCACAAAGCGCCGGCCAGCATGATGCCGGGTGCAATGCCAGCCATGAAGAGCTTGGAAATAGAGACGTTGGCGGCCACGCCAAAAATCACAAAGCCGATGCTGGGCGGGATGATGGGCGCGATGATGCTGGCTGAAGCAAGCAAACCGGCCGAGCGGCCCTTGTCATGGCCGGCCGCGACCATCATGGGCAGCAGCAAGGCGGTCAAGGCCGCTGCATCAGCCACGGCAGAGCCCGACAGCGCCGCCATGATCACGGCCGCCACTATGGCCACATAGCCCAGACCGCCCTTAATGTGACCCACCAGAGTCAGCGCGAAATTGACAATGCGCCGCGACAGGCCGCCGGCGTTCATCACCTCACCAGCAAGCATGAAAAACGGCACCGCCAGCAGCGGAAAACTGTCCGCGCCATTGATGACGTTTTGCGCCAGGATCTGCGGGTCAAACATGCCCATGTGCCACATCAAGGCGGCGCCACACAAGAGCAGTGAAAAAGCAATCGGAATGCCCAGGGCCATGGCGCCCAGCAACGAACCCAGAAAAATGGCAATGGTCATGGTGTTCCTTGCGGTGGCGCTCAGGCTGACCGCGTGTCGCTGTGCGACTGCTCTTCGCTTTCGCGGATGCCGACCAGCTGGTCATCGCTCATTTGCCCGGTGATCAGTCGCCAAAAGTCAGCCATCAAAATCACCGCGCCCGAGACGGCGAACACCAAGCCGCACGCATAAAAAATAGCCATCGACACCTCCATGGCCGCGCTGGTGGTGTCCCAGTTGATCTTGACCTGATCCAGCGCGCCCTTAAAGAGCAGCCAGCACACGAAGAGCATCAGAAGATGACCCAGGCCCAGGCAGATTTTTTTACCCCTCACCGACAGACGGGACACCAGAATGTCGGTCCCCAGGTGAGCGCGTTCGTGCAGGGCCACGATGCCGCCCAGAAAAGTCAACCAGACAAACAACCAGCGCGACAGCTCTTCAGACACCGCAATCCCCGAGTTCAGGGCGTAGCGCAGCACCACATTCGTGAAAACCAGCACGACCATCACCGCCAAGCTGGCAGCCATCAGCCGGGACAGCATCTGGCAGTACCTTGCAATGAGTTTCTCAAACATGGGGATTTACCGCCTTTTTAAACCTAGCATGTAATGTACGATCTAGTTAGTTTTTAAATAATCAGTGAAAACCCTTAGAGTTTCCGTTTCGCTGGCAGCCCGCGCTTGCAACTGCGCCCAGGTCGGCGTACCCGTGACGCCGCCAAAGACCTCGCACTTCATGGCCGCTGCCAGATTGGCCCACTGCACAATGTCAGGCATGGGCA
>JBIKZZ010000176.1:0-6908 GCA_044354435.1 Rhodoferax sp.
ATGCCCGAGCATGCGGCCCGGGTCAAGCGCTACCGCGACGATGCACCGCTGTTCTCCCGCTTCCAGATAGAGCACCAGATCGAGTCGGCCTACGCCCGCACCGTACAGTTGCCCAGCGGCGGCGCGATTGTGATCGACCATACCGAGGCCCTGGTCTCGGTCGACGTCAATTCAGCGCGCGCCATTCGCGGCGGCGATATCGAGGAAACCGCCACCCGCACCAACCTGGAGGCCGCCGATGAAGTGGCGCGCCAGATGCGCCTGCGCGACCTAGGCGGCCTGATCGTCATCGACTTCATTGACATGGAAGAAAGCCGTAACCGGCGCGAGGTGGAAAGCCGGCTGCGCGACGCGCTGCGGCAGGACCGCGCCCGCGTGCAGTTTGGCACCATCAGCAAGTTCGGCCTGATGGAAATGAGCCGGCAGCGGCTGCGCCCGGCCCTCAGTGAAGGCGCCTCGATCCCCTGCCCACGTTGCGGCGGCGCAGGCCACATCCGCGACACCGAATCGAGCGCGCTGCAAATCCTGCGCATCATCCAGGAGGAGTCACTCAAAGACAACACGGCCTCAGTGCTGTGCCAGGTGCCCGTCGAAGTGGCCTCGTTCCTGCTCAATGAAAAACGCACCGAGATCGCCAAGATCGAACTCAAGCAGCGCATCAATGTGCTGATGGTGCCCAACAAGGCGTTGGAAACCCCGAACTACAAGCTCGAGCGGCTCAAGCATGACGACCCAAGGCTGGACAACATCCAGGCCTCCTACAAGATGGCCGAAGAGATCGAAGACGCCACCTCGGTGACACGTCGCTCGCAGGAACCGACCAACAAGCAGACGCCGGTGATCAAGGGTGTGCTGCCTGATGCGCCAGCACCCGCGGCCGCACCGCGGCCGGAAGCGGCCAAGCCAGTGGCACAAACCACCGCTCCGGTGGTCGCGCGACCCATAACGCCAGCACCAGCACCGGCGGCAGAAAAGGGCTTTTTCGGCTGGGTCAAGCAATTGTTTGCGTCGGCACCTGCTGCCGCGCCGGCAGCCGCCCCGCAACCGGCAGTGCAACCCGCCAAAGACGACAAGCGTGACGGCCGCGGGCGTGATGGCGCGCGCCGAGGAGAACCACGTGCTGACGGTCGGGGTGAGCCCCGCGCCGATGGCCGGGGTGGTCGCGGTGACGGCAGGGGTGGCCGAGGTGGCCGGGCCCGAGGCGAACGCGCCGGACCCGGCCAGCGCGAGCGCATGGACGCCGACGGCAAACCGACCGCCAACGACGACGTGAACCCGCCAAGTGCCCCCGTTTCTGATTCAGATGCAGCGGTCAATGAGGCGCGTACGGAACGACCGGGCCGAAATGGCGAACGAGGTGAGCGTGGAGAACGCAATGACCGCGGCGAACGCAGTCGCGGCGAGCGCCGACCCGAGCGCAGCCGTCGCCCCGATGATGCAGCCAGGACCGACACCAACGGTACGCCCGAAGCACAGCGAGTTGAAGCCCTGACACCCGGGGTCGATGCAAGGTCCAACCTTGAGCCCAGCGAGCAGCAGGCCGAGGGCAGCGCTCGAGCGCAAGAGCCGCGCGAACGTCGCCCACGTGGCCGGGACCGTGACCGTGGACCCCGCCCGGAGCGTGGCGAGCGCAGTGACCGCGGCGAACGCACCGAGCGAACGGAACCCGTAGAACGTGAGGACGCCGCAGCCAACGAGACCACCTCTGCAGAGCCTCGGAAGTCTTACTTCAGCGCTGGCGCATCTATACCCAGCGTCGGAGCCGGCGCAGACCAGCTCACAAGCGAAGCACCTAGGACGGCCGAGGCGCCAATGGCAGTAGCAAGCGCCGCGCCAGCAGCTGCGACGGTCGTGCCATCGCTGGCCCAAGAACCGGCGCCGTTGGTGGCTGCCCCTGTGGCTGTTGCTGTCTCGGTGCCATCAAAGCCACAAGTGGCAGCGCCAGCGCAGGCCAGAGTCGTTGCCGCCAACAGCGCCGCCACGCCTTCAGTTCAAGCTTTTGTCTTGCCCTTGGGCGATTTGGCTGCCGTGGCGCGAGGCTCAGGCCTGAACTGGGTCAATTCGGATGCTGCCAAAATTGCGGCTGTACAAGCCGCGATTGCGGCCGAGCCAAAACCGGTCCACGTGCCGCGTCAGCGGCCGCCTGCCCCGGTGCTTGATCAAAGCCCGCTGGTGCTGGTGGAGACGCAGCGCGACCTGCGCAATATGACTCTACCGTTCGAGACCGACAAATCGGGCACTTGACCAGACGGAGCGGGCCTCAGCGCTTGGCGGCTTCGCGCCAAGCCTGGGCGGCTGCGGTGGTATCGCCGCGCTGCTCCGCCAGCTCGGCCAGGGCCCGCCAGGCGTTGCGCTGCAAGCTGACATCCTGCAGGCGCGGCAGTGACTGTTTGATCAGTTGCTGGGCCTTGCCCCAAAGCTGTAATCGCATGCAGGTCACACCTGCCAGGTACTGCAGCAGCGCATCCCCTGGGTTGCGCATTTGCGCCTGCTCGATACGCGTCAACCAAGCAGGTTCGGGCGCACCTGCGGCCGGCGCAAAACTACGCTCTAGTGCATCAATCAGCTGCAATCGCTGCACCGGCGCCAGGGTGGATGGCTGGGCGACCATACTGTCCCAAACCGGCAGCAGCCAGTTGCGTGCCAGTTCAACCTCGCCGCCGAGTTGCAGCAGGCGGCGCGCGGCCTCGGTCGCCACGTCGGGCAAATTGCGCTCTGACGGGTCGAGCTGGAGCCAGGCGCTCTGAAGTTGCTCTGGGTCATGCGCATTCTGCAGAAGTTCCAGTGAGAGGCTGCGCAGAATGCCCGTCGCCGCCAACTCAGAGAAAGCGCGGTGCTTGGTCAGCAGACGCGCCGTATCCAGCGCCAATCGGGTCTGCCGCGCCATGCGGGCGGCCTTCAGGCGCAAGCGCAAGGCAATTGTCCGGCGGGCCGCACCCAGCGGCAATTCATCAAGGCCATTCAGCGCGGCATTGGGGTCACGGTCCTCCAAGGCCCAGCGGGCCGCGCGAAATTGCACGCCCTCCCGCATTTCCTGCGCGTCCCGCCGTGTGGCCTGCTCCAGCGCGAGCCGCAAATGCTGGGCCCGGGAAACCCGATCCTGCAGCGACTGCGCACTCTCGGCGGCCAGCAAGTGCGCCAGGGCGCGCAGCCGACCTGAGTAGCTCAGCGTCTCTCCCAAACGCGTCATGGCGTCCTCTCGGGCCAGCACCGTTTCAGCGGCTTTACGCGCCCGGATGAAGCGCCCGGCCACCAAATGCGACAGAGCATCAATCAGTGCGGCGTAAACCGAGCGCTCCTGGTGCTGGATACGCCAGCGTCGGGCGTGACCCGGCATGGCAAACAGTGCGGCGAGCGAGCGCAGGGCCAGATGCAGGGTGACAAACAACAGCGCCACCAAGAGCAGCACCAGGTTCAGTGACAGGTCCAGGCGATAGGGCGGCCAAAACAGGGTGATCGTGCCCTGGTTGTCGCCGGCAAACAAAGCCACAGCCACGGCCATGGCAAACAGCGACAACAGCCACAGGGCGACGCGCATGGTCAGCGACCAGCCGCAGCCGTAGCCAGGGCGGCCAAGGTGTCGTCCACGCGCGGCAACTGCAACAGTTGCATTTGCTGTTGCACCTGCAACAGCAGGGCGGCCGCAGATTGGGTCTTGCGCGAAGCCGGGTCAAAGTACTTGTCCAGGCCATAACGGACCGCAACCAAATCGGCGCGCGCGGACTCCATCTGCCGCGCCAGCAACCCCAAGCGGGCGTTGAGCAGCCTGAGCTTAAAGTTCTCACGCAGGAAAAAAGATTGTTCGGGCGACAGAAGAGCCGCCTCGGGCTCCTCAATGCGGCTGAGCCGCACCAAAGCACGGGCCTCATCCCAAAGTAGCTGCAGGGCCTGCTGCCACCAACTGGGCCCAGCTTCGGGTAGCGTCCGCTTTGTCGCAGCAATGGCTGCCACTGGCGCCAGGGCGTTGGCCAGCACCAGTTCATCGGCCAGGCGCACCAGTTCGTCGAGTTTGACAAGCAAACTCGGCGTGTCGCTCACGGTAGCCGACTTGATGCGCTCGATGTCGCGCACGATAGCTCGCTGCAAAGCGGTGAGCCTGGGCTGCGCGGCGCGCAGCACACGCTGGTCCGCAGATCTGAGCGCGGCCAGCAAAGGCTCAACGCTGCCCGTCAGTTGCGCCTGCTGCTGGGCCAGCCGGATGGCCGATTCGATGTCGACCACCAGGTTTTCGTCGCGCGAGCGCGACAGGCTCTGCATCAGTTCCTGTAACTGAGTGCGTTGCAGCGAAATTTCACTTAGCCGGGCCTCAAACACCGCAACGCGGGCGGCCGTCTCGCGCGCCAGTTCCTGGGCTTGGCGGGCACTGGCGCGAGCCTCTTGCGCTTGCTCGCCGGTCTGGGCACTTTGGCGCGCCAGTTGCTGTTGAATGTTGTCGAGTTTTTGCCAAAGCAACAGGTTGGCCAGCAGCGCTAACATGGCCAAAGCACCGCAGGCCGCCAGCCAGCCCCAGGCTAAACGCGGCACGGGCGGGCGCGCAGGGGCCACGATGGCGCCGGCCACAGCATTCTCGGCCTCTGCTTGCGGCCCTGGCGCTTCGTTATCGGTCATACCGCGATTCTATCGAGGCCACGATGTCTGGCAGGGTGGGCCGTGACTCGTGCACTTGGCCAAATCCAGCCACCCGGGCCGCCAACGCAATGCGCGGATGGGTCGCCACAGCACGGGCTTGCTGCCAGCTTTGTCCTGGCAACAACTGCACCAAATTTGCGATGGCTTGCGAACTGCTGAAGAGCCAGACAGAACCATCTCCGGCCGCCTTAAGCGCCAGGTCGATCTGGGCTCGCTCCCAGTGCGGTGCACGGCGCTGGTAAGCCACCAAGAACTGAGTCTGCACGCCAAGCGACGCCAATTGCACGGCCAACCAGTCGCGGCCACGGCCCGCCTGATGCTCGGCACCAATGTCAGACCCGCCGACCACCCCCGGCGGCTGCGCCTCACCGTCGCCATCAATATCATCGCCGCGCACGATCAGCACCCGGTCGCCAGCCTTCAGCTGGTCGGCCACCACCTGCCACAGAGACTCGGAGTCAAATTGGCCGGCCTCGGGTGACGGCATGTCGATGCAAGCCGCTGGTACACCGGCTTGCAGCAGCGCCCGCCGGGTTCCGGGCCCGGTCACCCATGCTCTTGTTTTTATAGCTGAAGACCCAATAAGGACGGGGTCTAGAGGCGGTTTTGATGCAAAAAAAGGGGCGACGGCATTGGCGCTGACAAACATCACTGCAGCCCATTCGCCCAGCCGCTCCCAAGCCTGCTGCAACGGCACGGCATTGGTCACCGCTGCCACTTCGATCAGGGGGAGCGCCACCACGTCCAGACCCCGTGTCGTCAAATCCTGGCACCAGTGCTGCGCTTCGCGCTGCGGCCGGGTGACGATCACGCGCATGCGGCTCAGGTGTTGTCAGTCTGCTCGCTGGCGAGCACGGGCGTTCCGCCCTGGGCCAACACACCGGCGCGCAATTCGGCTGCGACCTGCTCGCCCAGCGCGTTGGCCGAAGCCAGGTCAAGTACCGTGGCTTGTGCGCGCACTTGGACCAGAGGAAGGTGGCCTTCCGGGTCGCCCCAGGCTGCGCGCAGGCCCAGCAGGTCGCCCTCAAAGGTGGCGAAGGCAGCCAGCGGCATGGAACAACTGCCGCCCATGCAGCGGCTGACGGCGCGCTCGGCGGTCACCGCAGCCCAGGTGCGGGCGTGCGCCAGCGGGGCCAGCGCAGCGACCACATCAGGGCGATCACTGCGCACCTCGATCCCAAGCGCACCCTGACCCGCAGCGGGCAGCATGGCGTCGGGATTGAAGCTAGCGCGGATCCGCTCGGCCAGCCCGAGGCGCTTGAGACCGGCCGCCGCCAACACGATGGCATCAAATCCACCCTCGTCGAGTTTGCGCAAACGGGTGTCGAGGTTGCCCCGCAGCGGTTCAATCCGCAAATCCGGCCGCAAGGCACGCAGCAGCGCCATGCGACGCAAGCTGGAGGTGCCGACTACGGCACCGGCTGGCAGCTCAGCCAGGCTGGCATACCGGTTGGAGACCAGTGCATCGTGCGGATCTTCACGCGCCATGACGCAGGCCAGTTGGAAACCTTCGGGCAACTCCATCGGCACGTCTTTGAGCGAATGCACCGCCAAGTTGGCTCGTCCCTCCTCGAGCGCCACCTCAAGTTCTTTGACGAACAGGCCCTTGCCACCGACCTTGCTGAGGGAGCGGTCAAGGATCTGGTCGCCACGGGTGGTCATGCCCAGCAGGCTAACCTGGTGGCCAAGCCCGATCAGCAGGTCGCGCACGTGCTCGGCCTGCCATAAAGCCAACCGGCTTTCTCTTGTTGCGATGGTCAAAATGCTCATGCGTGGTAGCCCAAATTCGTACCCGACGTGTAATTTATGAAGGTCAGACGATGCTAGCATGGTCCGCCTCTTGCTACGCCCCTGTCATGAACAAACCTGCCTCCCCCGCCACCTCTGAGCGCTCACCCTCTGCCAGGAGCAGAGACAACGAAAGACCGCTGGTCGAAGACATCCGGTTGCTGGGGCGAATTTTGGGCGACGTGATTCGAGAGCAAGAGGGAGAACCAGCGTTTGATCTGATCGAGCAGATTCGCAAGCTGTCGGTCGCATTCCGGCGTGATGCCGACCACGAGGCCGACCGCGCCCTGAAAAAACTGCTCAAAGGCCTGAGCGGCGACCAGACGGTCAGCGTGATCCGTGCATTTACCTATTTCAGCCACCTGGCCAACCTGGCCGAAGACCGACACCATATTCGTCGCCGCGCCATTCATGAGCGTGCCGGTGACACCCAGGAGGGCAGCATCGATGTCGCCCTGGCCCGGCTGCGCTGGGCGGGTATTTCGACCAAG
>JBIKZZ010000177.1:0-6843 GCA_044354435.1 Rhodoferax sp.
CCTGGCGGCAGGCCTCCTCATCGACGGGCTCAACGTGTTGGTTCAGGTAGGCAGAGTAGGCATCCAATTGCCCAGGTTTGGCGCGCCAGTAGATGGCGCGGGCGCAGGCCTGTGACGTCATGTTTCAGTCGATCCTAGCGCCAGAAAAACGGATGGCTTCACCCCATTTTTTTATTTCGGCCTCTTCATAAGCTGTGAGCGCTGCTGAGCCGAGGTAACGAGGCACGGCTCCAGCGCTGGCAAAGCGCTGCGCTGCTTCAGGGCTTTCCAGCACCTTGGCAACCGCGTCTTGCAGCCGCTGCGTGATGGCCGGCGGCAGGCCCTTGGGGGCGTACAAGGCGATCCATCCCGGAGTGTCAAAGCCCTTGAGTTCTACAACGGCACTGGATTCACTCATGGTCGGTACGCCTGGAAGCACCTCGCTTCGTGACAGGCCGGCAATACCCAAGGCCTTGACTTTACCGGACCGGATTTGCGGACCGCTGGCTGCGATAGAGTCAAACATCAGGGGTACCTGCCCCGCAATCACGTCCTGTAATGCTGGCGCAGAGCCCCGGTAAGGGATGTGCGTGATGTTGACGCCAGTTCTGCTTTTCAAGAGTTCCATGGCCAGGTGGTTGGTCACGCCGTTGCCGCCTGATGCGTAGTTGAGTTGGCCGGGGTGGGCTTTGGCGTAGTTGATTAGCTCGGCTACCGTGTTGTAGGGCGCTGAGGGGTGTGCCACCATAACGATGCCGATGCTGGCAATATGGGCGATCGGTGTAAAGTCTTGCGGGGTATAGGGTCGTTTATCGTAGAGCAGCGGCGCGATCGCCTGGGTGGAGGTACTGCCCACCAATAGCGTGTAGCCATCAGCAGCGGTTTGCAGCATGCTCTGACTGGCGATAACGCCCCCTGCACCAGCTTTGTTGTCGATCACAAAGGGCTGTCCCAGTTGGCTGGACAGGCCTTGGGCCAGTACCCGGGCAAATACATCGGTGCCGCCTCCGGCTGGGAATCCAACCAACAGCTTGACTGGCTTGGCTGGGTAGTCGGTCTGCCCCACAGCGTTTGGAACCAGGAAGCCAAACGCCAGCACCATAGCGGCCAGTGTTTTTGCCATAAGGCGGCATCTCGTTGTTCGGGCGTGGCGCAGATTGGCTTTGCGCGCGTCGACTGTCTGACAATTAGTGTTCATAGATCAAACGGGTTGATGTTAAAGAAGCGATTCAATTATGCTGTCTGGCCTGCTTCTTACGTGCTGTCGCGTTCCACGATCTCAAAGCCAAGGTCGATCAGAGGTTGGGGCTGGGCCTCACCCCGGATCAGTGCGATTAGCATAGTTGCCGCTGCCTCGCCGATCTTTGCCCGAGGCGTTCGAACCGTGGTGAGGGTTGGCAGCATTTGATCGCTACCAGTCAAATCGTTGAATCCGCTAATTGCTACGCGTTCCGGCACTGGAATACCAAGGCGCAGTGCTGCTAGCAATGCGCCTTGGGCCAGGTCGTCGTTACAAAAAAATATGGCATCCACAGGCGGGCTTTGACCCATGATTTGCTCAAACATGGCACCCCCTAGGGCCAATGACGAGGCCGCAGGGTTGAGCCACTCCAGGCTGGGGTCATACAGCCCGTGCTCCTGTAAGGCGAGCCGCCAACCGTAAAGCCGTTGCATCACTCGAGGATCCAACTGGGCGCCGGCAAATGCAACGCGTCGCCGTCCGCGCGCTAGCAACCTGCGCGTCAACGCGGCACCGGCATCGGTTTGCCTGAAGCCGACACAGTAAGGTGTCTTGGCGTCGGGCATTTGGGGCAGGTCCATCAGGTGAACACAGGGCACCTGACTTTTCGCCATTAAGGCGCTGGTCGCGGCATTGTGGTCCAGTCCGGTGATCAGCAGTCCGGCTGGCCGTTGCAGCAATTGCTCTCGCAACAACTGCTCTTCTTGGGCATCGTCGTAGTGGGTCACGCCGATCAGTGTCTGAAACCCGTTGGCTCTGAGCGTACGCTGCGCGGCGTCCAGTAGGTCGACAAAAAGTGCGTTGGTCAATAAGGGGATCAGGATGGTCACATGGTTGCTGCGCTGCGAGGCCAGCGCCCTTGCCGCCGGGTCCGGCACATAGCCAAGCTGGGTAGATGCCACTTTGACACGCTGGACGAGGGTTGGATCAACCGATCGCTCGCCACGCAGAGCCCGCGACACCGTGATGGGGCTGACGCCCGCGATTCGCGCGACATCACTCAGCGTGACGCGACCGGTTGATCGTTTGCGTTGGAAGGTGGGCTGCATGAATCTCTAGGGTAAGTACCAAGCGGGAAGGCGAGGCGAGACAGCTAAGATAGCGCTGTCCAATGCCTCTGCCAGTCGGCGCATTATGCGCTGATGGTTCACAAATTAGTAGGAGCAATGCCGGTGTCAAAACCTGAAATATTGGCTGTTGCCAATGTTCACCCGCTTTACCTAAAGGCCCTTAAAGAGGTCTTTCAAGTTCATGAACGCGCTCACGAGGGCGATCCCGCTGTATTTGCAGAACTGGCGCCGAGAATTGTGGGCATTGCTGCTGGTGGCGAGTCCATGGTGTCCCGGTCCCTGCTTGAGCAATTGCCCAATTTGAAACTGGTTTCTGTGTTTGGCGTGGGCTATGACGGCATCGACGCGAAGGCTGCTGTGGAGCGCGGCGTCATGGTGACCCACACGCCCGGCGTATTGAGCGACGATGTGGCAGATCTGGCGATGGGCCTGGTGCTGGCTGTTAGCCGCCAGATCGTGCAGGCTGACCAGCATGTGCGGCATGGGCGCTGGCCCCAGGGCCCGATGCCTCTTGGCAGAAAGGTTGCAGGCTCGCGCATGGGCATCGTCGGGTTGGGTCGGATTGGTGCGGCCATCGCGCGCCGCGCGCTTGCCTTTGATATGTCGGTGGCCTACACCGCCCGTACCGAAAAGCCAGCCTCTGGTTTCCAGTTTTATCCCACAGCCGAGCAGTTGGCTGCGGCGGTCGATTTCTTGGTGGTGATCACACCCGGTGGTCAGGGCACCCGGCATCTCATCAATGGGGCTGTTTTGTCCGCTTTAGGGCCTAAAGGTTATCTGATCAATGTGGCTCGCGGCAGTGTTGTGGATGAACTGGCGCTGATTGAAGCCTTGCAAGCCGGCCGGATTGCAGGTGCTGGCTTGGATGTGTTTGCCGCTGAACCCCATGTGCCCGAGGCGTTGTGGGGCATGCCCAATGTCGTGCTGACCCCACACATGGCGAGCGCCACAGACCAGACGCGTCGGGATATGGCTGACCTGGCTTTTGCCAACATGCAGGCAGGCGTTGCAGGACAGCCCTTATTAACCCCAGTCCCCGAATGCCAAATTTAGTCGAGGGTCTGCCGCCGCAGATCGTGGTCATGGGGGTATCGGGCAGCGGCAAATCAACGGTCGCTGCAGGCTTGGCTAGCGAGCTGGGATTGCGCATGGTTGACGGCGACGACTTGCACCTGCCAGAGAGTGTGACCAAGATGCGATCGGGTATTGCGCTAGAGGATGCGGATCGGTGGCCTTGGCTGGACCGGATAGGGCACTACCTTGCCGACGATGGCGACCAGCCAGCACAGGGCCGCATCGTGGCGTGCTCGGCACTCAAACGTGCTTACCGCGACCGCATCCGCCGGCTTGCGCCGACAGTGCGCTTCATTTTTCTGGACGGCGAGCCGGAGTTGATCCGTGAACGGATGTCGCGCCGCCAAGGACACTACATGCAGCCAGGGTTGTTGGCCAGCCAGTTGCATACCCTGGAACGGCCGCAAGCCGATGAGACCGATGTGTTTGCGCTCGATATCCAGGCACCGCCGGCGCAATTGGTCGCGCTGGCCACTCGTGCCCTGGCGGTCGGCCTACCTCTAGCCAGTGCCTGAGCTGTTGTTTCAGCCGTTTTAGCCAAGCCCAAAGGACCCAATGTTCATACGATGCGCTTTTTTTCGTGGTCAAGTCAAACCCGGATTTGAAAAGGCTTTTGATCTCTACATCCGTGAGCAATTGGTACCTTTGTGGACCCGGTTCCCGGGCGCACAAGAGGTAAGGGTTTTGCGCCAGTTGGAAAGCGATGTAAGTGATCCAAGCTTAGCGATGGTGCTTTCAGTCCGTTTTCCGAGTCGCGAGTCGATTGACATAGCCTTGGCATCCGAGGTCCGCCATCGTAGCCGCGAAGTGTCAAAGGGCCTGATCGAGATGTTTGATGGAACTGTGTTTCACACCATCTTCAGCGCAGATGGCTATGCCCTGCCGACAGATTAGTTTCGGGAGTGCCGGAAGAATGATCGTATTCTTCCGGACAGTTGATGTGATATTTTTTAACAAGGAGACATTTTTATGAAAGTTTCACGCCTACTTATTGCCTGCTTGATGGCCAGCGTCGGTACCGCCGCGTTGGCCGCTAAGTTCAACCTAAAGCTCGGGCATGCCGTCAATGCCACTGACGGGCAACATGCGGCAGCCGTCAAGTTGGCCGAGCTCGTCAAACAGCGCACTAACGGCGATGTCGAGATCACCGTTTATGCGTCCAACCAACTCGGCAACGATGCAGCCATGATCAATGGCACCCGTGGCGGCACGATTGACATCGTGTCCAGTGGCGCCTCCAACTTCAATGGGATTGTGGCCAACACGGCGGCACTTGAGCTGCCTTTTGTGTTCCGCAATGCGCAGCACGCTTACAACGTGCTTGACGGGTCTATCGGGACAGCCATTCTGGAAGAGCTGTCGCCCCATAGCCTCAAGGGTCTGGCGTACTGGGAAAACGGCTGGCGGGCATTTACAAACAATAAACGTCCGATCCGTACCCCCGATGACGTCAAGGGCCTGAAGATCCGCTCCACGGGCAACCCGTACCATATCCAGGCGTTCAAGCTCTTGGGCATGAACCCTTCGCCCATGCCCATCGCCGAGCTCTACACCGCGCTCGAGAGCGGTACTTTTGATGCTCAGGAGCACCCGATCAACGTGACCTGGTCATCCAAGTTTTATGAGGTGCAAAAGCACCTGACGGTCAGCAACCATGTGTACTCGCCGCTGATTCTGGCCATGAACAAGGCAAAGTTTGACAGCCTGCCGGCGAACTTCCAGGCCATCATGGTGGAGTCGGCACGGGAAGCAGCCAAGTACCAGCGCGACCTCAACGCCGGAAATGCCAGCAAGGTCGTGGCTGACCTGAAGAAATCGGGCATGCAGGTCATTGAGGTCGTTGACATGGCACCGTTCCAGAAGCTGACTTCTGATGCCATCGCCAAATCTTTTGGCGAGAAAAACGGCACGGTGCTGCTCAAGGCGATTGAGGGTACCAAGTAATCCTTACCCAGCCGGCTCGCCTGTCATCAGGCAGCCGGCGCTTCTGTCTGCTCGTGTATGAAAACTCTGAACAATCTGTTCTTCAAACTTGCCGAGATGCTGTTGGTGACAATGCTGGCAGTCATGGTCGTCATGGTGTTTGGCAATGTGGTGCTGCGTTATGGATTCAACTCCGGCATCATCAGCTCTGAGGAACTGTCCCGCTATCTGTTCATCTGGATCACCTTTCTGGGTGCCATCATTGCATTTCGGGAAAACGCGCACCTGGGGCTCGACACCGTCGTGCGCCTCTTGCCCAGCAGCGGCAAAAAAGTATTTTTCGCGGTGTCGAATATTTTGATGTTCGGTTGCTGTGTTCTCATGTTTTATGGCACATGGAAGCAGCAGGGCATCAACGCGACCACCCTGTCGCCGGTGACCGAGACGCCCATGAGCTGGGTTTACGGTGTGGGCTATCTCACGAGTGTGGCTATGGGCTTGATGATCGTTGGTAAGCTTGTCAGGCTGGCTCGAGGCGGCTTTATTGATGAAGATTTGATTCAGGTTCAGGACTCAGAGGACTCTGCAGCGCCGCATATCCCGGGAGCAGCGCGATGACCATCATCGTTTTTGTGGGGTCCTTGCTCGCGGCTATGGCCCTGGGGATGCCGCTAGCGTTTTCTCTGCTGGTGTCAGGCGTGGCGCTGATGCTGCATCTGGATTTGTTTGACACCCAGATCGTTTCGCAAAACCTCATTAGTGGCGCCGACAACTTTCCTTTGATGGCCGTGCCGTTTTTCATGCTGGCCGGCGAATTGATGAATGCCGGTGGCATGAGTCGGCGCATCGTGAATTCAGCTCTGGTGTGGGTCGGGCATTTTCAGGGTGGCTTGGGCTATGTTGCGGTGTTTGCGGCCATCGTCATGGCCAGCCTGTCGGGCTCTGCCGTGGCGGATACTGCAGCGCTCGCGGCGGTGCTGATGCCGATGATGCGCAAGGCCGGGTACCGTATGGATCGGTCGGCAGGGCTGATTGCCGCCGGCGGCATCATCGCGCCAGTTATCCCGCCGTCCATCGGGTTTATCCTGTTTGGGGTGATCGGCGGCGTGTCTATTTCCAAGCTGTTCATGGCTGGCATTTTCCCCGGCCTTCTAATGGGTTTTGCGCTGATTGTCACTTGGTGGATTGTCGCCCGCCATGACAAGGTGGAAGTGTCACCGCGGGTCCCGATGGGTGAGAAGTTGCGGGTCACAGCCGATGCCTTCTGGTGCTATTTGATGGCGGTAGCCATCATTGGCGGGATGAAGTTCGGCATTTTCACCCCGACCGAGGCGGCGGTGGTGGCAGTGGTCTATTCGCTGCTGGTGGGGCTGTTCATTTACCGCGAGATCAAGCTTCGCGACCTCTACCGCATCACCTTGAATGCCGCCAAGACATCCTCAGTGGTGATGTTCCTCGTGGCCGCAGCTTTGGTTTCAGCCTGGCTGATCACGGTCGCCAATATTCCAGCTCAAATGGTTCAGTTGATGCAGCCCTTCATTGACAACAAGATGCTGC
>JBIKZZ010000178.1:0-6822 GCA_044354435.1 Rhodoferax sp.
GCGCCACGGCGCATCTCCCTGTGGGGAGTCTTTAGGTCAGGTCACCCATGTCTGATTTAAGTCTTCAACTGCAGCGGGCCACCGGCCAACTACCAGTTTCAAGCTACTTCGATGCTGCGCTCTACCAGCGTGAGCAGGAACTCCTGTTTCAGCGCGGCCCGCGTTATGTCGGCCATGCGCTGAGCGTGCCTTCAGTGGGTGACTACGCCACGCTGGCACAAGAAGGCCACGGCAGAGCTTTGGTGCGCACGCCTTCGGGCATCGAGCTTGTCTCCAATGTATGCCGCCATCGCCAGGCCCTGATGTTGCAAGGGCGCGGCTCGCTGAACACCACGCAGCCGGGCGCGGCCGCCGGCAACATCGTGTGCCCCCTGCACCGCTGGACCTACAGCGGCGCCACCGCCGCCCAAGCCGGCACGCTGCTGGGGGCGCCGCATTTTCCGCACGATCCCTGTCTGAATCTGAAAAATTACCCCCTGCGGGATTGGAACGGCCTGCTGTTTGAGGACAACAGGCGCGACATCGCGGCCGATCTGGCAGACATGGGGCCACGCGCTGCGCTCGACTTCAAGGGCTTTGTGCTGGACCGGGTCGAACTGCACCAGTGCAACTACAACTGGAAAACCTTCATCGAGGTCTACCTGGAGGACTACCACGTGGGGCCCTTCCACCCCGGGCTGGGTGGCTTTGTCAGCTGCGAAGACCTGCGCTGGGAGTTCAAGGAACATTATTCTGTTCAGACCGTCGGCCTGGCCCGGCCCGGTGGCCGCGCAGGCAGCCCGGTTTACCAGCGCTGGCAGGACGCGCTGCAGGCTTACCGGAGTGGTCAGCCGCCCAAACAAGGGGCGATCTGGCTCACCTATTACCCCCACATCATGGTCGAGTGGTACCCCCATGTTCTCACCGTCTCTACCCTGCACCCCATAGGCGTCGACAAAACGCTCAACCAGGTTGAGTTTTATTACCCGGAAGAAATTGCAGCCTTCGAGCGTGAATTCGTCGAGGCGCAACAGGCCGCCTACATGGAAACTTGCCTGGAAGACGACGAGATTGCCGAGCGTATGGACGCCGGTCGTCGCGCCCTGCTACGGCGCGGCGACAACGAAGTCGGGCCCTACCAGAGCCCGATGGAAGACGGTATGCAACATTTTCATGACTGGTACCGACGGCACATGCGGCACAGGCGCCCCTGAGTCCGATGCAAGCCTTCTGGGTCTTGTTGGCCTCGTTTTTCTTCGCCACCATGAGCGTGGGCATCAAGATCGCCGGTGCCAGCTTCAGCGTTTCGGAGTTGCTGTATTACCGCGGGACCGTGAGCGTTTTGTTCATGGCCGTCCTGATGCGCGCGCGCAGGGTGTCGCCGCAAACCACCGTGCCTAGCCTGCACCTGTGGCGCAGCCTGGTCGGCACCCTGTCGCTGGGCACCTGGTTTTATGCCATCACCCATTTGCCACTGGCCACCGCCATGACGCTCAACTACATGAGCAGCATATGGATTGGCGCCTTTGTGTGCGGCGGCGCCATGTTGTACCGTCGCTCAGGGCGTCAAGGTCCGCTGCTGGCCACGGTGCTGTCGGGCTTTCTAGGGGTGGTGATGGTGCTGAGGCCCACCTTGGATCAAGACCAGTTGTTTGCCGGCGTGATTGGGCTGCTGTCTGGCCTGAGCGCCGCGATTGCCTACCTGCAGGTGACGGGGCTGGGCCAGGCCGGGGAACCCGACTTGCGCACCGTGTTTTACTTTTCGATAGGCTCCATGGTGGCAGGCCTCGCTGGCATGGCCGTCACCGACATCACACCCTGGTCAGCGGTACCCTGGCAAGCGGCAGCATGGCTGGTGCCAATCGGCATCCTCGCCTCGCTGGGGCAATGGTGCCTGACCAGAGCCTACAGCCGTGGCTCCACGCTGCTGGTAGCCAACCTCCAGTACACCGGCATCGTGCTGGGCGCTTTGTACGGGCTGCTGCTGTTCGGCGACCAGATTCCACCGCTGGGCTGGGCCGGCATGGGCGTGATCATGGCCAGCGGGATCGCCGCGACTGTGCTGCGCACGCGCGACCTGGGCCAGACGCCGGCCGAAGAACATTGACCGTTTCACAGAAGGACCTGCCATGCACACCACCCTGATCTCTGCGCCTGAATTGCAGGCGCTGCTGGCCAGCCAGCAACCCTGCCAAGTGTTTGACTGCAGCTTCGACCTGATGCAGCCCGGCGCTGGCGACCAGCAGTACCGGCAAGCGCATATTGCAGGCGCGGTTCGCGCTGATCTGGACCGACACCTCAGCGCCACCAAAGGCGCACCAGATGCCGCATCGGGCGGGCGTCATCCCCTGCCCTCACGCGAGCAATTTGCGGTCTGGCTGGGCAGCGCCGGTCTGGCGCCCGGCATGCAAGCCGTGGTGTACGACCGCCAGGGCGCCAATTACTGCGGCCGCCTGTGGTGGATGCTGAAGTGGATGGGCCATGAGGCCGTTGCGGTGCTTGACGGGGGCCTGCAGGCCTGGCAAGCGCTGGGCGGCGCCATCGACAGCCTGCCTGCCGACGCCAGCCTGGCGCCGGACCCAACCCATGCTTCCAAGCCAAAATACCCTCTAGCCCCCGCCCTTACTGGGCTTATAGCTACAAAAACAATAGCGGACCAGCTTGGCCGCGCCAGCCAGTGCGTCATTGACGCGCGGGCAGCGCCCCGTTTTCGTGGCGAGATGGAGCCGCTGGACCCGGTGGCGGGCCACATCCCAGGCGCTCTGAACCGACCATTTGGCCTCAATTTCGACAGTGAAGGCAAATTCAAATCAGCCACCGTTCTGCGCCGGGAGTTCGAGCAACTGTTGGCTGGCCGGGACCCGGCCAGCGTGGTGCACCACTGCGGCAGTGGCGTCAGCGCCGTGCCGAACGTCATTGCCATGGAAATCGCCGGCTTGGGCCGCGCTGGCTTGTACGCCGGCAGCTGGAGCGAGTGGTGCAGCGACCCCAGCCGGCCAGTGGCTCAGGGCTGAATCGCCGCGCCAGCCCAGGCGCCGGCCTCAGTGACCGTGGGCCAGGCCACTCACCAAGGTCACCAGCCCCATGCCGGTAAACAGCCAGATGATCTGAGCCACAGTCTGGCGCGCACTGAGCTGCTTTTGCAATTGCGGGATCAGGTCGGCCAGCGCCACGTAAGCAAAGCTGCTGCTGGCCACCACCAGAAAGTACGGCAGGTAGTCATGCAACTGGTCGACCAGCCAGTAGCCCAGCAGACCGCCCAGCGCCGTGACTGAGCCGGCCAGCGACACCTTGAGCAAAGCGGCCTGCCGGTTGCTGCTGCTCTGACGCAGCACCATCAGGTCGCCCATATGGTGCGGTACCTCGTGCGCCAGCACCGCCAGGGCGGCGATCGCCCCCAGGCGCAGGTCGGCCACAAAGGCTGAGGCAATCAGCACGCCATCGCCAAAGCAATGCACGCTGTCGCCGGTCAGCACCGCCCAGGTGCCGGCGACAGGCGCGTGGGAATGACCGTGACTATGACCATGGCCGTGGTCATGTCCCGAGTTGTGACCAGCGTCGCGGCCCTGCTGTTGGTTGTGATGGTGATGCTCATGGCCATGATGCCAAAGCTCGGCCTTGTCGAGCAGAAAAAAGAACACCAAGCCGCCCAGCAGCGTCATGAACAGGTCCTGCGCGCCCGCCTGGCTCTCGAAAGCCTCGGGCAACAGGTGCATGAAGGCCGTAGCCAGCAGGGCGCCGGCGGACAGGCTCAGCATGTGCTGGGTGTAGCGCGCCAGCACGCCAAAACTCAGCACTGCGGCCAACCAAACACTGCCAATCCCGGCCAGCAGAGTACCGATCAGGATGGCAGTGAGCAGCATCTCAGGCGACGCCGTTGGCTTTGAACCAAGCCAGGCAGCGCTTCCAGCCGTCATCGGCCGGCCCCTGCCGGTAGGTGGGCCGGTAGTCGGCATGGAAGGCGTGCCCGGTGTCCGGGTAGATCACAAACTGCGCGGCCTTGGAGGCGGCGGTGCCAGTGGCCAGGGCCGCCTTCATCTTGTCCACCGAGTCAAGAGGGATGCCGCCATCTTTTTCACCGTACAGGCCCAGCACGGGCGCGCGCATCGAGGTGGCCAGATCGATCGGATGCTTCGGCAGCAGTTCGCTCGGGGCGCCCACCAGCCGGCCATACCAGGCCACGCCAGTGCGAACCGGACCATAGGCGGCGTACAACCAGGTAATCCGACCGCCCCAGCAAAAACCGGTGACGGCCACCCGGGCGGCATCGCCACCGTTGGCGCTGGCCCACTTAACGGCACCGTCCAGGTCAGCCAGCACCTGGGCATCCGACACCTTGGAGACCACCTCACTCATCAGCTTGGCCATCTCGCCATACTTGGCAGGGTCGCCCTGGCGGGCAAAGAATTCGGGCGCTACCGCCAGGTAGCCGGCCTGGGCGAAGCGGCGGCAGGTGTCGGCAATGTACTCGTGCACGCCGAAAATCTCGTGCACCACCAGCACCACCGGCAGGTTGGTCTTGCCTGCCGGGGCAGCAAAAAAAGCTGGCACTTTGAAACCTGCCACCTCAAAGTTGATCTCGCCGGTGGTCAGCCCGTCGGAAGACGTCTTCACGGCGGTCTGCGCCATGATGGACCCGGCGCTGGCGGCGTAGCCAACACCCAACGCTGCTTTGAGCGCGGTACGGCGTGAGGCTCCAGCCGCCGTGGACTGGCCGGGCAAGAGGGAATTCAGGTCATTTTGAAGGTCGTGGTAGCTCACAATGGTGTCTCCGGATTAGGGGTGGATGGTACTCAGGCGAAAAGAATCGCTAGAAGAGTCTAGTCTGGGGAATCGATTATTCCCGCCACGGGGTTATGCGGCGCCCCGCTGGAACACGGCGACCGCCCGGGCCAGCCCGTCACGGCCAATTGGGACACCCTGAACCAACAATGCCCCCTCAATGCCGGCCAGGCAACCCAGCATCGAGGCCGGATTCTGGTCACCCAGATGACCAATGCGAAAGGCGCGACCCATCAGCGGCCCGAGAGCACCAGCAAAGGCCACCTGAAACTGCTCGCGTGCCACCTGCCGGAGCGCATCGACATCGGTACCGGCCGGCAGCAGCACGGTGGTGACCGATACCGAACGGTCAGCCGGATCAGGCACAAAAAAATCAACTGCCCCCGCGCTGCGCCAGCCATCGACCGCCGCGTGCACGGCCCGCGTCAGTTGCTGGTGACGCTCAAACACCTGCGCCAGCCCCTCCCGAAACAACAGACCCAGCGCTGCCTCAAGCCCGGCCACCAGGCTTTGCGGTGCTGTGCCGCAAAACTTATGGTACGAGCGGTCGCTCAGGCGGCGCACCCAGTCCCAATAGTAGCGGGGTGCCGGGTTGGCGCGGGCCTGGGCCATTGCCGCCGCATTTACGGCGATGATGCCGATGCCGGGCGGGCACATCAGCCCTTTTTGCGAGGCACCCACCACCACATCGGCGCGCAGCGCGTCCATGCCAAAAGGCGCTGCGCCCAAGGAAGCCACCACGTCCACCACCAGAAGTGCCGGGTGACCCGTGGCGTCCATGGCGGCACGCAGGGCCGCCAGATCGGTACTCACGCCACTGGACGTGTCGGTGTGAACCACAAACACCGCACGGATCTCCTGCCGCCTGTCTTGGCGCAGCGCCTGCGCCAAGGCCTGGAGGTCGATGGGTCGGCCCTCCACCCAGGGCGTGCGCAACACCCGACGCCCCAGTGCCTCGGTCTGGACTGCCCAGGACTCGGAAAAATGCCCAGTGCCCGGAACCAGGGCCGTGCCGCCCATCGGTAACAGGTTCTCCACCACCGCTTCCCAAACCCCGTGGCCATTGGACGCATAAAGAAACACCTCGGCCGCCTCGGTCTGCAGCAGTCGGCGCAAACCGGTCTCACAGGCGGCAATGATCTGGTCGCTTCGCGGGTCGCCCAGGTCCATGGGCTGGCGGCTCATCGCCCACAGCACCTCTTCGGGCACTGGCGTCGGGCCCGGTGAGTGCAGCAACCGGCGGCCCGGAATACGGCCGCTTGCCTCAGGTGTAACGGGCTTCAATGCGCTTTCTCCCAGTTTGGACCAACCCCGATCTCAGCCAAGAGTGGCACCCGCAATTTCGCCACGCCGGCCATCAGACGCGGTACCTCGTGCCGTACCCAGTCCGCCTCGCTCTCGGGCACCTCAAACACCAGTTCGTCGTGCACCTGCATGATCATTTTGGTGGCGCGTTGCTCGGCGTCCAGCACCTGCTGCACCTTGACCATGCTGAGCTTGATCAGGTCGGCGGCAGTGCCCTGCATGGGCGCGTTGATGGCCGCGCGCTCGGCGCCGCTGCGGCGTGGCCCATTGGGGGAATTGATCTCAGGCAAGTAGAGCCGCCGGCCAAACACGGTTTCCACATAGCCCTGCGCCTTGGCCTGCTGCCGGGTATCGTCCATGTAGCGCTTGACGCCGGGGTAGCGCTCAAAGTAGCGCTCGATGTAGTTTTTGGCCGCCGTGTTGTCGATGCCCAGGCTGCGCGCCAGGCCGTAGGCGCTCATGCCGTAGATCAGCCCGAAGTTGATCACCTTGGCATAGCGCCGCTGCTCACTGGTGACCTGATCGGTGTTGACACCAAAGACCTCCGCCGCGGTGGCGCGGTGCACATCCATGCCGTCGTGAAAGGCCAGCACCAGCGCCGCGTCGCCGCTCAGGTGCGCCATGATGCGCAGCTCGATCTGGCTGTAGTCGGCGCTGGCGATCAGGCTGCCCGGCGGCGCCACAAAGGCCTCGCGCACCCGCCGGCCCTCAGCCGTGCGCACCGGGATGTTTTGCAGGTTAGGGTCGTTACTGGAC
>JBIKZZ010000018.1:0-24981 GCA_044354435.1 Rhodoferax sp.
GCGACACGGTGGTGCTGTGCGCCGGCCAGCTGCCGCTGCGTGAACTGGCCGATGCCCTGCTGGCGCAGGGGCAAAAGGCACACCTGATCGGCGGTGCCCACGAGGCTGGCGAGCTGGACGCCAAACGCGCCATCGACCAGGCGGCCCGGCTGGCGGCGGCGCTCTAGGGCTTGCCAAGATGACAACGCCACCCCCTATCACTGCGAGGCCCGCTTTGACACACGACATCCCGAGGGTCGACATCGGCGCCCTATTCGGGCAAGACCTGGCAGCCCGCTCTGCGGTGGATCAGGCCATACTTACGGCCGCCCGATCGGAGGGCATGCTGGTCATCACCGGCCTGCCGAACTGGGCTGTGCTCAGCCCTGCCCAACGCCGCTTGCTGCTCAGCCTATTCGCACTGCCCGAAGCGGACATCCGCAAATTGTGGCGCTGGAACTTCGACCCGGCGCAAGCCAATGTCTACCGGGGCTGGTTTCCGCTGCAGAACGGTCTGCCCACCTATAAGCAGGGCATCGATATGGGACCGGACATCGCCTACGGGCCCGGTGTGGTGGACCCCCGCGATCCGCTGCGCGAGGCCACGCCCTTGCCGCCCGAGGATAGTCTGCCGGGTTGGCATGCCTGCGCCCGGGACTACTACCTGGCCATGGTCTGCCTGTCCGAGGCGCTGATGCACTCGGTGGCGCGCGGCCTGGGGCTGCCCGAACACTGCTTTGACGAGGCTTTCAAGGGCGGTGTTTCAACCTTGCGCCTGCTGCATTACCCGGTGCGGCCGCCAGAATCATTCGAAGGCGTCGCCGACGAGGCCTGGGCCGTCCATCAGGGCAACTCCCACTACCTGCTGGCGCGGGCTCATGTCGACACTGGCTTTATCACCCTGCTGGCGCAAGACGGGGTGGACGGCCTGCAGGCCCAGCACCTGGACGGCACCTGGATGGATGTGCCGCCTGAGGAGGCCACCTTGGCGGTGAACTTCGGCAAGGTGCTGGAGCGCTGGACTGACGGTGCCATCCGTGCCACGGTTCATCGTGTGCTGGGCAGCGGGCGTGAACGGCATTCTGTCCCGTTTTTCTATGAGGCCAGTGTCGACGCCGTCATTGCGCCGCTGCCACTGACAGGGGCCAAGGCCTTCGCCCCTTTCTACTTTGGTGACCATTTGTGGGACACCACCACCCAATTCGTGGAACAGCGCGGCATCGCGCACCTGCGCAAGCCGCTAGGGCCTCCTTCCGCTTCGGTCATAACGCCGCCGACACCCGCCGCCAATGCCTGACGGTGCCAAAGGTGCGAGTCGGCGATGCGCCAACTTGATTACCAATTGCCGCTGCCGGGTCCGCCTTTGAAGGGCCCGGCCAAGTCGGGGGAGATCCAGCCGCCATAGAAATCACCTGCCTGGGGCGTCGCCCTGGCGCCACCAACGCTGCAGTCGAGATGGTGGGCGTAGAAGGCCACGCACTCGGCCAGCGGCTCAGCGCCCGGCAGGGGCTGCGGGTAGCTCCAGGCGACCAGTGACAGGCGACGATCGCGGTCCACCAGATGCCAGTAGCGCGCCGGGCCTTTCCACTCGCAGAACGAGCCATTACCCGCAGGCTGCAGCAGCTCGCGCGCCACGTCGGCCAGTGGTAGGTAGAACGTGGGCGGGTGCGCGGTCTCGCGCACTGCCCAGGCACCGCTGGTGCGCGCAATCTCGCGCTCGCCCCAGCGCACCACGATGTCGCGCGGGTCAGGCACCAACTCCGGTGGGCGGGGAAAGTCCCAGACGGACACCTGCCCCGGCCCGGGTAGGTCAGCGAATGGCGGGCGCCCCGTCCCTCGCCAACGCCACTGGGCACGGGCCATCGCCAGTCGGTCGGGATCCATTTTCATCATGGGACATCAGCATAACCGGGTAGGCCAGCGAAACAATCAACTGACCTGGATCCGTCCGCAATAGCTAAAGAGTTGCATTGACAAATGGCAGCATTTAAAGTTCCCAATGCATTGCCATCGAACCTACCAGTCTTTCAAGGCTACAAGCAGTTGCGCTTTGACTCCAGATGCAGATGAAATTCCGCCTTGGGAAGTGAACTTGGCTCTGTTTGAAGTAGAACGTCATCCAGTCAGCTCAAGCTTAGATGCTCTTACAGCTGCGGCTTGCAGCCACGCCGCGAAGTAAGCAGCGCGGCTTCGCTCTACCCCGACCAGCCATCGGCCGACACGCCAATGCATCGTAATGGCCGCGACGCCCGCGACCAGCGTGCGTTTAGCGTGACCGATCGGCAGGCCGTGCTTCTCAAGCGAGATGAATCCGCCTTCCGCCAGCAACTCGGCCGCCCCAGCACCGGCTATTTCCAGCCAGCAAAGGTAGTCGGAAAACAGGGACGCGTGAACAAGCTTGTCGGGGAACTCGCAATTGATCTGCCCTGCCAGCTGCAACTCGTCTCCGAGACCGCAATGCATGATCCACGATCGAGGTGTAAGCCAAATGGCCCGTCGTGCTTCTAACTCAAGAAACTCGCCGGCCAGCTGCGGGACAGGCTGTCCTAGGACCTGCGCCAGCCGGCTGGCAACGATTGTCGTGTCCACCGAACAACTAACCATCAAACTACCGATGTCGGATCGCTCCCAAACTCCAACCGTTGTTGAAACGAAGCCGGATAACGGCGCCGCCTTCCCGATAAGCGGACTAAATTCGGCGCAGGCGTCAAGCATCATGCGTGCAATCTTTCATTCTTAGGATCGTAGAACGTCGGCTCGCAGACGAGGCATTCGATAAGGTTCTTGCCGCAGAGAACACGAACTCTTTCACCGGTGCGCTGGTGGCCCTGTTCGAGCAGCGCCAATCCGATCGATCCTTTGAGCGACGGACTTTCGCAGGCGGACGTCACATAACCCTCGGTTGGGCAGGGCGCACGAACGTGTGCTTTCGCAAGGATGCGGCCTCCGGTTTCCAGTACTCCACGCGTTGCGATCAAACCCACCAGCTGCTCGCGCCTTACATCGACGGCGAACGAAAGCCGGAGCGAGCGCTTACCGATGAAGTCGTCTTTTCGTTTGGACACGATGTCTCCCATGCCCAAGTCCAGCGGCGTGGTTCGGCCGTTTGTATCCGAGCCCAAATGGATGTAGCCTTTCTCCAACCGCAGCCGCAACCAGGCTTCCATGCCAATGGGCAGCGGCGCCAGCGCTGCTTCTGCGAGCAAAGACTGCATCAGCGCGCCAGCGTAGCGCGCAGGTACAGAAATCTCATACTGGAGCTCTCCTGTGAAGCTGATCCGCGCCACGCGCGCGGGAACGCCCGCAACTGGTCCTTCACGGAATTCCATGTGTGCGAATGCTTCACCCGATGGGTCAAAACCGGGCTCAAGACGCATCAACAGTTCGCGCGCTTTAGGCCCAGCGATAGCAATCGAGGCCCAGTTCGAGGTTACCTGCGCAATTGCCACCCGCGATTGCGGCCATTCGGTTTGTCGCCATCGTTCGAACCACTCCGCCACCGCCTCCGCGTTACCCGACGTCGGACTGGCAAGGTAGTGGTTCTCGGCCAGACAAGTCACGACACCATCGTCAAAAATGACGCCGTCTTCCCGCAACATTACTGAATAGCGAATGCGCCCTGGTTTCAGTGTCGCCATGTTGGAAACATAGAAGCGCGCCAGAAACGCGGCGGCGTCAGGGCCGGTAACTTCAATCTTGCCCAGCGAGGATGCGTCGAACACCCCCACACCGTTGCGTACCGACGCCATCTCGGCCCTAACGGCGGCTTCCCTATCGTCGCCGTTGGAGCGGTACCAGTCGGGCCGCTCCCAGCCAAAGTCCAGCACCACTGCGCCGAGGGCAATGTGTACGGCGTGCGCCGGCAAGTAGCGCCGCGGGCGGTACAAGTCACCTGAGCGCGCGCCCGCTATGCTTCTCATAGATGTCGCTGTGTAAGGAGGGCGAAAGCTTGTAGTGCCGACGGCGGAGATAGCGCACCCCGAGAGTGCAGCCAGCAGGGCAAGGCCGTTGACGTTTGAAGTGCGACCTTGGTCTGTCCCCATGCCAAGCGTGGTGTAGCGCTTCAGGTGCTCAACAGAGACATAGTTCTCCTGCACAGCCAAGGCAATGTCGGAGACCTTCACGTCGTTCTGCAAGTCAACCCACATCCGATGAGGATCGCCTTGTGTAGGTAGCCAGAAAGGCTGGATGGCCCCGCAGCCGCGCGCACGGGCGATGAACCTTTGCCCGTTGAGCGTCGTGACCGTCGCCTCGGCGATTGCGTAGGCCGCAGCATGTGCCTGATCCAGTGCCACTTGCAAATCCAGCGCGCCGTTCGCACCGCCCACCGCAAACCATCCGTCGGGCAGATCCTTGCACACAAACATGCTGCGCTCGACGTCGTATTCCGGCTTCACCCCGCGGTGCGCTGCCAGCTGGATCGCCGGCGTCCAGCCGCCAGAGACGGCCACGCCGTCGCAGAATATCCATACGATGTTCGGAATCGCCGCCTGCCGCAGCGCGATGGCTTCGAGTCGGCGATAGCCACGAGTGCTTTCAATCTGGCTCTCGCAATAACAAGTGATGCCCACCGCCTGCGCCTCGGTCAGGTAGATCGCCGAATTGGCGGGGCGCGTATCAACTATAGCCACTACATTGACACCAGCCGCTTTGGCCTGTAGGGCGGTGAGGTAGGCGCTATCGTTGTTGGTGTAAACGGCCAACCGACGTGCTGGCGAAACGCCAAACTCGCCGATGAAGCGCCGGACCGCTGACGACAGCATCACGCCTGGCCGATCATTACCTTCGAACAGCAGCGGCCGATCGACCATGCCGCTTGCCAGTACCACGTAACGCGCCATCAACTTCCAAATCCGTTCGCCGCGCACCCCTCGCTCATCCATGATTGTCTGAACCAATACGAACATTTCATTCTCATAGGCGCCCGTCACAGTCGTAGCTGAAAGCAAGGTGAAATCGGTATCTGCCGTGATCTTGGCCGTAATTTGGCGGCTCCATTCTGCGGCAGGGACACCATCGAGCTGCGCACACTCCCATCGGCAAGACCCACCAGGCTCTTTCTGGTCATCGGCGACGAACACCTTGAGCCCGCTGCCGCGCAAGGCTGTTGCCGCGGCCAGTCCAGCGGGGCCTGCACCGATGATCAGGACGTCGCAAACGGCATGGCGTTGCTGCACTGTACGGTCGTTTGTTGCCTTCGCGGGCGCTCCATAGCCCGTGGCTTTGCGGATGAATGGCTCGAAAAGCGCCCAGCAGGGCCACTTGAACGTTTTGTAATAAAAGCCCGCGCCGAGCATGCTAGAAAATAACTGTGTGACTGCTCCCAGATCGAATTCGACATGAGGCCAGCCGCCCACAGAACGGACTTTCATGCCTTGCGCAAGCCACACTTGGCCTGCCCTCAGGGCCGGCTCGTAGCTGTAGCCGTCCTGTACGGCTACAGCTGAGTTCGGATCTTCCGCTCCGACGCCGAAAAAGCCGCGTGGCCGCCTGTATTTGAAGCTGCGCGCGACGATGTTCACACCATTGGCAAGGAGTGCCGAGGCCAGCGTATCTCCAGCGTAGCCTTTCATTGCTACGCCGTTGAAGCTGAAGTCCAGCATTTGCGACCGATCCACCAGTCCCCCATCCGCCAGTCGGTATCCACTGTTTCGGTGATTCATGGACACGGCTCTTTTTCCGGCCAGAGCATCACGTCAAAACGTACGACGTTTTCGATGGCGTGCGACACCGAATGGCGCCGAACCTTGAACCACTGCCCGCAACCGGCTTCGCAACACCACTGCTCGTCACGCCATCCCTTGGGATTGGTGCGTATAAAGAGGTAGTCCGTCCATACTTCATCCGATACGGTGGCCGGGTCGATCGCACGCTGGATATTGGCTTCGCCGCCATAGCGAAGCTCGTCCTCGACTCGCGACTCGAGGCAATATGGGCATTCAATGATGATCAAAGTTATTTTCCTCAGTGTGCGATGCCGGCGGCGGCGCTTTCGTCCACCAGTCGGTTGCTGCGGAAACGATCCAAGCCGAACCGCTCGGCAAGTGGGTGGGTGCGGCCGGTTGCCAGCGAATGTGCCAGCACCAGGCCGCCAGCCGGAATCGCCTTGAAGCCGCCCGTTCCCCAGCCGCAGTTGATAAAGAGGTTCTCCACCGGGGTCGCACCGAGGATCGGCGAACTGTCGGGCACCACATCCACGATACCCGCCCAATGCCGCATCAACCGCAACTGACGGAACTCCGGAAACATCTCGGCTGCGGCTGTGACAACTTTCTCGATAGAGGGAAAATTTCCTCGTTGTGCGTGAGACGGGTAGAGGTCGAGCACACCGCCCATCACCAGTTCCCCCTTTTGAGTCTGGTTGATATAGACGCCAGTCCCAGGGGAAAGAACGACGTGGTTCAAAAGTGGCTTAACAGGTTCCGAGACCATGGCCTGAAGGGGATAGCTCGTGACCGGTAAGCCAAAGCCTGCCATCGCGGTGATGGTGCTCGAATGCCCGGCCACCGCAACCCCAACGCGGTCACACGCGATGGAGCCGCGGCTGGTCCTGACTTCAGCCACGCGGCCCCCCTTCATGGTGAATCCTGTAACTTCGCAGTTCTGAATGATGTCCACACCGAGGCGATCGGCGGCCCTTGCGAAGCCCCAGGCGACGGCGTCATGGCGGATCGTGCCGCCCCGTTTCTGCAGGAACGCGCCCAGCACGGGATAGCGAGCTGGCTCGTCGATGTGCAGGCCGGGAAGCATTTTCTTCACTGCCGAGCGGCTGATGATTTCGCCATCCACGCCGTTGCACGCCAGCCAGTTGCTTTTGTGCCGTGCAGATTCAAGCTGATGCTGGTCGTGAATCAGTGTGAGCCAACCCCTTTGCGACAGCATGATGTTGAAATTGATGTCTTGAGCCAACCCCTCATAGAGGCGAAGGCTCAGGTCATAAAGCGCCGCGCTTTCCGAAAACATGTAATCAGAACGCACGTTGGTGGTGTTGCGGCCTGTATTGCCACCGCCGATCCAGCCTTTTTCTAGCACAGCCACGCGCGAGACGCCGTATTGGGCGGCCAGGTAGTAGGCGGTCGCAAGGCCGTGTCCGCCGCCGCCGATGATCACCACGTCATAGGTGGGACTGGGAACGGCGGATCTCCACGCCGGTGGCCAGGCAGTGCCTGGCCGGACCGCGCGGCGCAGCAGGCTCAGCAGTGAATAGTCCTTTGGCTTCATCGCCAACTCCGGGTCGCGCTCTCGGGCGCCTGCATAGATGCGATGTTGTGCAGCATGTCTGCGACCATGCTTGGCAGCGTGTGCCGGGGTTGCCAGCCCCAGTCGGTGCGCGCCAAACTATCGTCGATGGAACGAGGCCAGGTTTCGGCGATGGCTTGCCGGCCGTCAGGTTCGCAAGCCAGTTGAAAGTCCGCGATGTGATTTGAAATCTCGGCGGCGATTTGGCGCGGGGTGAAGCTCATGCCGGACAGGTTGTAGGCGCCGCGCTCACTGATCGAGGACGCTGGAGCCTCCATCAGTTCGAGCGTGGCGCGCAGCGCGTCAGGCATATACATCATCGGCAACGCCTGATCCTCCCTAAGAAAGCAGGTGTAGCGTCCCTCAGCGAGGGCAGCATGGAAGATGGCTACCGCATAGTCGGTCGTGCCACCGCCTGGCAGTGTCTTGTACGAGACGAGCCCCGGATAGCGCAGGCTGCGTACGTCGAGGCCTCGCGTCTTGTAATACCAGCGGCACCAACCTTCGCCCGCCAGTTTGGATACGCCGTAGACCGTTTCCGGTTCCATGATCACGCGCTGCGGCGTGTGCTCCGGGGGAGAGGTTGAGCCGAAGGCGGCTATGGAACTCGGCCAGAACACGCGATCCAGTTTCATCACGTGGGCGACGTCCAGCACGTTGAGAAGGCCCTGCATGTTGAGGCTCCAGGCCCATTGCGGTGCACTTTCTCCCGTCGCGGACAAGGCTGCTGCTAGATGATAAATCTGTGTAATGGCGTACTTGCGCACTGTCTCGGCCAAGGCACTTCGATCAGTCACGTCCAGCATTTCGTGCCGCAGTTGACCCAGTCGCCCGACAGGAGCGAGGTCGCTAGTGACGACGGTAGCGTCTCCATACCGCTCGGACAGAGCGAGTGCCAGTTCGGTCCCGATCTGACCATTGGCACCAGTGACAAGAATCATGGGCGTGCGGCTCATGCAAGTATCTCGAGTTCCCGCCCGGCTTGGACAAAAGCCTTGACGGCCGCCTCCAGGTGCGGCCTTTCATGAAGCGCACTGATCTGCACACGAATGCGCGCTTGGCCCTTGGGGACTACCGGGAAAAAGAAGCCGACCACATAGATGCCGAGCTCCAGCAGCCGGGACGCGAGTTGTTGCGCGACCGCCGCGTCGTACACCATGATCGGAATGATGGGGTGGGAGCCCGGCTTGACGTCGAATCCTGCTGCTTGGATCGCCTCGCGGAAGAAACGCGTGTTGAGTTCCAGCTTGTCGCGTAAAGCATTGCTTGTTTCGAGCAAGTCCAGCACCGCGATACTGCCGGCCACTATGCAGGGCGCCAAGGTGTTCGAAAAAAGGTAAGGGCGCGATCGTTGGCGTAGCATGTCGATGATTTCCCGGCGGCCGCTCGTGAACCCACCCGAGGCACCGCCCAGCGCCTTTCCCAGTGTGCCCGTGATGACGTCAACCCGGCCAACTACTCCTTTCAACTCTTGCACACCTCGGCCTGTTGCGCCTATAAATCCTGTCGCGTGGCACTCGTCGATCCCCAACAATGCACCGTAAGCGTCGCACATGCGCCGGATGTCATCCAGCGGCGCAATCGCGCCGTCCATCGAGAAGACGCTGTCGGTGAAAACCAGTTTGAACCGCGCGTTGTCCGTTGCGGCCTGCGCCAAGCAACGTTCTAGGTCCACCAGATCGCCATGGCGATAGCGGTACCGGCGGGCTTTGCAAAGTCGAATACCGTCGATGATGGAGGCATGGTTCAGTTCGTCGCTGATCACCGCGTCTTCCTCACTAAGCAGGGCCTCGAACAGTCCCCCGTTGGCATCGAAGGCAGCGGCATACAGGATCGTGTCCTGTGTGCCCAGGAAACGTGATAGCCTGGCTTCAAGGGTTTTGTGCAAGTCCTGCGTGCCGCAAATGAACCGCACCGAACTGAGACCGTAACCATGACTGTCGAGCGCCGCGTGCGCAGCGGCCAGTACGGCCGGCTGGGAGGACATGCCCAGGTAGTTGTTGGCACAAAGATTGAGCGGTTCGCGCCCGTCGGCGATTCGAATCACCGCGGCTTGCGTCGAGGTAATGACTCGTTCCTGCTTTAAAAGTCCTGCTTCTGACAGGTTCTGGAGCTGATCGCGAAGTGATCCATAGAAGCCTTCGGCATCAGCCATGGGTTACCTCCGACACCTGTGCAAGTGCCCGCATTGCTTCGGTCAGTTCGTTCATGCGCGCCTCAAGCAGGACAGCGTGCGGCGTCCGCGACCATGCCGTGCGCACCCAGTGGCGAACCAGGTCGTAGTCCAGGCTGCCGGCTAACCCCATCGACGATGAATGGCTTTGTGCCTCGACATACAAGGTGACCCACACGGGCCGCGGCTGCGCCTCATGGGCACACATGCCCGCCGGCAAGCGCAACTCGAGTCTGTTGATCTTGATATTCCGAGTGTTTTCCATCTGCATTCGCATCTTGAAAATTACATCTACATTCAAATGATACATTACTGTATCACATGGTTTTTGAGGTGCTGACGACACACGGTCTGCGAACCGTCAACGGTCACTCGGTCAAGCATGTGATGTTGGGGGGACACGTTCTGCCCTGGACTCGTTGTCAAAGCGGTCTAGTTCTGATCGCAGCAATTCGCAACTCAATCGGCAAAACCTCAATCTTCCAAACCAATTGACAAACAATACTGTATCTTTTAATATTCGATTGGACCTTGCCTGAATGAGGGTCTGACCTCTTGCTTGCGTAATAGGAAAATCTGGCGACGACGGTCTTGCCTAATCGCCAATTACGACGATGTATCTTTTAATTTAGTGGGTTTAGAAGTTCCAGATCGAGTCGCAAAACGACCTGCGATTCGTAACGAAGCTGTTCTTTTGGTCGGTATCAACATCAAAGGTATTCCATGACAAAAAGTTTTATTGCAGGTGCCACGATGATGCGTGCACTCAAGATGGCGGCACTGTTGCTACCCCTGTTTTTTGGCGCGTCGCATACAAACGCGCAGACACTTTCTCTTCGTCTTGCGCACAACCTCTCCGCGTCCGAGCCATTCAACGTAGCGGCTGAACGGTTTGCCGCGGAGGTCGGCAAACGTTCGAACGGCAGCATCAAGGTAGCGGTCTACCCAAGCGAACAGCTAGGCCCGAATAAGGAAGTTCTGGAAATGGTCAAGCAAGGTGCAAACGTGATCACCTTGGTCGATGCAGGATACTTAGCCGACTACGTTCCTGATTTTGGCGTAGTTCAAGGACCCTACCTGATCAAGAATCCTGATGACTTCCAAAAGCTGCTGGCTTCCGATTTGTTCAAGGGCCTCGTTCGCGATGCGAAGAGCAAAGGCATCATGCCGCTCGCGTTCAATTGGTATATCGGCAGCCGACATATCATTGCCAACCGCCCGATCCGAACACTGGACGACTTCAAAGGGTTGTCGATCCGAGTGCCGCCGGTGCCCATGTTCAACAGGACCTTTGTCGGCTTGGGTGCGCGCCCCGTCACGCTTCAATGGTCTGAGGTATACACCGGACTCTCGCAGAACGTGGTAAACGCCGCTGAAGCGCCCTTGCCGACCATCTATGGCTCTAAGCTGCATGAAGTCAGAAAATTTGTTTCGCTGACAGGGCACTTTGCTGCGTTTCTTGGTCTTGCGATGAACGCGCAAACGTTCGACAAGCTGACCCCCGAGCAGAAAACCATTCTGGTGAGCGAAGCAGAAGCGGCTGGCGACTTCTTGAAAAAGCTGACGATCGAAAAAGAAAAGGTGGTGCGTGCTGACCTAGTCAAGGAAGGCGTCACCTTCGTGGAGCCCGCAGACATCCTGCCATTCCAGAACGCCACTGCCTCCGTCTACAACGAATTCCCGAAGTGGTCGCCCGGTCTTCACCAGAAGGTCCAGGCCATCCTTCAGGCAAAGTAATCCAAGAGTCGCACGCAGTTTGAGGACCGCGATGAAAAGTACTCCAACAAAATCAGTCTTGAGCGCACGATGGTGCGTGGACAATTTTGAAGAGATTGTGGCGTCGGTAGCGGTTGTTGTCGTCGTCCTGGCCGTGGTGTGGGGTGTCGTGACGCGCTACATCACGGCGCAGGCGGCGGCATGGACGATCGAGATATCGACGATCAGTTTTGGTTGGATGGTGTTCTTCGGCTCTGTCGCCTGCCTCAAATACAAGATGCATCCTGCGGTGGACGTGCCCTTGGGCCGCTTGCCCACTTCTGTACGGCATGCTCTGGTGTGGTTGAACCACCTGCTCTTATTGGGGTTCTTCATTTTTATGACGTTGTTCGGGGTCCGGTTCTCCATCGACGCGTGGATCACACGTTCGACGGCACTTGAGCTTCCGATGACCGTGCTTTACGCGCCTGTTGCCCTCTGTTTTGGCTTGATGTTCGTGCGCTATCTGCAGTACGTGATTCTGGCAGGCGAGGAGGGTGAAAATGCTCGCTGATGTAGCGCCTGCCATCCTCATGTGTGTGCTGTTCGCCATCAACACACCGATCTCGTTTGCCATTGCTATCAGCGCTCTGTTCTTCTTCTTGCTGGACGGCTCGATACCGTTGAACATCTTCTTCCAGAAGATGGTGTCGGCGACCGATTCCTATCCATTACTGGCGATGCCCTTCTTTATTCTTGCGGGCTCCATCATGAATGTGTCGGGCATTACGGCGAAGTTGCTGGCGTTGGCAGATGCGCTAGTCGGCCACATGACGGGTGCGCTTGCGCAGATGTGCACGGTGCTTGCAACCCTAATGGGCGGGCTAACTGCCTCGGCGACGGCAGATGCTGCCATGCTCGCAAAAACGGTGGGTGTGGAGATGACGCGATCGGGCTACAGCCCTGCTTTCGCGGCCGTCATTACCTCTTGCGCCTCAATCATTACGTCGTTGATTCCACCTTCCATCGGACTCGTCATCTACGGATACATGACGGATACGTCCGTCGGGCGACTTTTTGTGGGAGGCGTCGTACCCGGGTTGCTGATTGCCGCGTCCCTGATGGTTACCACTTGGTTCGTATCGAAGAAACGGGGATACCTGCCCCTGCGCAAGAATTTTGTTGGAATGCCAACTGTGCTAAAGGCGACACGGGAAGCCTTGTGGGCGCTGTCGATACCCGTGTTCATCATCATTGGCATTAGGTACGGTATTTTCACGCCCACCGAGGCCGGTGCGATGGCCGTGTTGTATGTGCTCCTTGTCGGATTGTTCGGGTACAAGACCCTAAAAATAGGAGACCTTCCCGGTTTGCTCAAGGAGACAGCTCTCGACACAGCTTCCGTCATGCTGATGATCTGTGCGGCGAGCGCCTTTGGGTTTTACCTCGCCTGGGAAGCGCTACCGCCGAAAGTTGCTGTTTGGCTCGTCACTCTCACCAAGGACCCAGTGGTGCTCTTGCTGCTTATCAACGTGATGTTGATCATCCTAGGCACTGCGGTCGAGGGGGTCTCGGCGCTAATCATCCTTACACCTGTACTGTTGCCGGTAATCCTCAAGCTGGGGATCGACCCAGTTCATTTTGGCATTATACTGGTCACCAACCTGACCATCGCCGGTGTGACTCCACCGGTCGGGCAGATGATGTTCGTCAGTTCCCAGGTACTCAGGGTGCCCATGAATGACTATGCCGTCGAGGTGATGCCTTTCCTCGGAGCCCTGATGGTGTCACTCTTGCTGCTCACCTACTTTCCGCAAATTACTATTTGGTTGCCCAATCTCATTTATGGCGGCGCGCCTTAATAACCCGCCAGATGGACAAACACCGTACCCTCAACTCAGGAGAAACTACATGACTATTGACATAGAAGCTTTGCGTGCACGTGTCGCGCGATTCAAGGATTTGAAATCGAGCTCTTCGGCGTTTCCGGACACAAAAATTCCAGGCCACGAACGAGAAATTTTCAATGTTATCGGGCAGGGAGTCACAGAAGACAAGTCGCTCCAGCCATCGATTACAGACAACCGAGACTTCAACCTGACTTTTATGAAGTCAGAGCCAGGTAAGGGCTCGTCGTTGCACGATCACGAAACCATCGAATGCTTTGTGCCGCTTTCAGGCCGTTGGGCCATCGGACTGGGGGACGACGGTGAATACGAAATCATTCTCGAACAATTCGACACGTTCTCGGTTCCGCCTGGAGTCATGCGTTCGGTAAAGAACGTCGGCACTGAGGCAGGGGTGGTTCTGACAATTTTGGGCGGAACAGACCCCGGACGCGTCAAGTGGCTGGCAAAAGTCAACTAGAGCCAGATGCCGCTCGGCCTCTGAGTCGCAGCTGGCTGCGGTCAGCTACGCGGCTTTCTTCGGTCTTGATTTTTTGAGTACCGCAGCTTCCGGCCCATCGAAATGCTCGGCGCCAATCAAAATACGCATGTACATCGGCAGTAGGAGCTTTCGCTCGGCGGTCGATTGCACCACGCCGATCGCGTAGTAGCCGATCTGGTGATAGTAGAAGACGCCTGCACGCAAGGCAGCCTCTTCTTCGTCGCAACCGATGGCCAGGAACAGCTTGCGCAAGAGATCAATCCTTTTGGCATCGACGCGCTCAAGGGCCCAGGCTGCGCGTCGGTCGTGGCGCGCCCAGTCCCTGACTGCCAAGTCAAATTTTGGGTCGAAGCCATCTTCTTCGATGAGGCGATCATTCAGTTGGTTGAACGCGTCACGTGCTTGCTGCGGCGTTTTGAGCGCGGGGAGGGGAAGCGCAAAGATGTTTTCCTGCTCCCACAACTCCAACAGACGCACCAGCAGATCTCCGCGATCCGTAAAATGCTTATAGAAGCCGCCTCGCGTGACCCCCAGCCGTTGCGCTAGTCGGTCAACCTTGACGCCGTTGATGCCATCTTCAACCAACGCGCGTTTTGCAAGATTGACCCAGGTCTCTGGGGGAGTTTTGGGAACAAGATTTGCCATGGCGAATGCTAGCATCGACGGTTGACGATCCGGCGATTACCCATCAAAGCTTTAGGCGCCACATCATCAAGTTAGGCTAGGCCACCCAGGACCGGAGTCCGAGGCCATTGCTGCCTTCCATCTTGGCCCACTGCGCAACGATCACCGCCCCAAAGTAGCCCTCCAGATGCAGGTGAACTTCTGCCTTGGGAAGCGAATCCAGTGAATAGCCTCAAGTGTTCGATTTATACAAACCGTTCGTCGTATTAAAGCCTTCCAAAAGAGTTTTACGGGCTATTTCGCAGAGGTAGGGCATTTGCTCATGGTCTCAAATTCTGTCTTCGTTTTGGCGTCGGAATGTCAGGGCGCGGCCATACTGCGCCCATCAGTGGCCTTAAGCACATCCCGTTGGGCCACAGCAAATCGACATTATTTGGCATTGGTAACAACTGATTTCTGGGTTTGGCGGCGTGCAATTCGCCGCGGAGCAATAGTTGAAAACGTTAACTTTTCGTGTGAATCACTTCATATTCTTCTAGAGGCCATAATGCACAAGCCCCTCGTCAAGAGGGGCTTTTGAGTCCCGCTTCGTTGCCCATGAAGGGCCTCATCTATGGGACCACCTTACTCGGAGAAGCAGGTTGGTAAAGCCGCAGGCTTACTCTTGATGTGGATGAAATCGTATGTTCTCACACGAATTCGGCAGCGCTGACTTGATCAGACTGCAAAATCCTGTTTTGACTTACCTTCGACAACCAAGGCTTTCATCCACTTTGGCATCAGGCCGCGTCCAGACCAGCTTTCGCCATTGGGGCCGCGGTATTTGGCTTCAACTGGCTTAGCCGTCTTTTTGGCGCCACTGTTGGCCTTGGTCGCTCGTACAGGCTTGGCCGCTTTTCCCTTGCCTTTACCCGCAGGCCTTGTGGCCGTCAGGTCTTTCACGGAAATACCGAAGGCAAGCATCTGAGCTTTGATCTCAGCGACTGTCTTGTCAAACTCGCGGGCTTTGATGTCATTGGCCTGCTTTTGCAGTTTCTCGATCTGGCCCTGGAGTTCCATCAAATTACTCATACACTTTTCCTCGTTTGGTTACCAATATTAAATAATTTTAGACGCAGTCGTCTGTCCATGATTATCCCCGACTTATCTGCAGTTGACATTACGCAAACGTAACCTGATGCGATCATCCTGCGGTTTTCAAGCCAAGGGCTTCGGATCAGTCTCCCAATTAAATGATTCGACCCTGCGTCGTATGTCAACTAGAACGGCGTACTACGGCTTGCCCATGCCGAACAGTAAATTCTTTGCCTTCCGGTCCAGGGTGGTGGTATGTCTTCACACAATTTCTACCGATCAGCCACTCCATGTTAATTGCTCGAGCCCACCCGCACGGGGTTAGTCGCGATACTGCTTTGGGAACAAGCGTTTCAGATGACCGACCTTTGGCAAGTCGTTGATGACAATGTAAAGCTCGTCGGGGTTCAGCGTTAGGTAATCCTGATGGTAAGCCTCGGCACCAAAGAACCGCTTATTCAATTCCACCGTCATGACGATGCGCCTGCCGAAAACGCGTGCCTGATCCAACTGCGCAATACAGGCCCGGGCGAGGCGGGCCTGTTCGGCGTTCTGCGAAAACACGGCAGAGCGGTACTGCGTACCGTTGTCCGGCCCCTGCCGGTTGAGCTGCGTTGGGTCGTGCGCGACAGAAAAGTAGATCTGCAGCAATTGCGCAAAACTCACCTGCCGTGGGTCGAAGCTGATGCGCACGGCCTCGGCATGACCAGTCCTGACAGAGCCGACGGCATCGTAGTTGGCAGAACGCCCCAGAAGCAGCCACCCGCGAGCACCGCCGTGTCGGAAGTGACGATGCTGGCCGCAGGCGCCGCTGTGTCAATGAGCGGCGGGACGAAGACGGCCGCCTCACCCGCCCGGCCAGGCATTGCCTGCCAGCCAACCCCTGCGACAAGGAGTGCAACTCAGGCTGGCATTTTTGTTGGCTGTCTTCATGTTTTTAGTCGACAAGACCGTACGGCTTCATCGATCGGGTGTGATGCGACCGGGATGGGTGGGTCCGAAATCCTTGAGCTGTTCGTCTATACAGCCTAATTGCGGCCGCCACAGCATGGCAATAGAGGAGCGGACGCTAACTCTGCCAGACGCCGAACCCCTGGGTCCGCAAGCGGATACCAAGGTCCACCTCCATGTACTGGGCGTCGCCATAGGGCATGGGGTTGAGGTGCTCGAACAACTCTGTCATCAACCTAAGTCCGAAGCGCTTAGCGTACTTGTTGGCGCGGATTCCGGCCTTGTGGTTGTCAAAGCGCGCATCGGGGTCCAGCCCCGTCATGCCGACGTAGACGCAGGGCATACCAGGTACGTACCCGGGGTTGGACTTCATGAACTTGGCGTCGTAGAGGACGTCCTTGGACAGTTCGATGACGTAGACATGGTGGGTGGCGCGCATGGCGCCATTGTGGGCCTGATAGATGGCGAATTAGTGCCTAGAGTTGTGGACCTCCAGCAATACGACAATGGCAGAAATCATTGCGACAGACTGTGGCTCTTGCTCGCTGAACGCCTTGCGCCGCTTTAGAGACCTGCTGGCGGCTTTGTGTTTGGTGGGCTGGCGGGGATCGAACCCATGCGACCCTTGGCTTTGTCTGATCTTGGTCTCACGCCCGAGGCGGCAGACGCGCGATTGATTTGTACCGCATACTCAGCCTAAGGATTTATCTATGACCGCACTTCTTCATCTTCATGGCGACGAGCCGGGTTTCGGCCCCGCCTTCCCGACGCTTTACAACGTGGTTTATTGCAGCCGGGCCACCCCCGACGTGGACGAAGCCGCTGTACAGCGCATCATCGCCACCGCGCGCCGCTGGAACCCTGAGTATGGCGTGACGGGCATGTTGGTCTTCGGCAGCGGCATCTTTTTCCAGTGGCTGGAGGGCCCACGAGACAACGTCACGGCGCTGATGTCGCGACTGCGCGCCGACCGCCGCCATGACAGCATCGTGCTGCTCAGCGAGGTGGAAGACGTCCGTGAACGCCTGTTTCCCGACTGGGATATGGAACTTGTTACGGGTGACCATATTCGCGATGTGCTGCAAGATGCACTGGACAGCGCTACCGACGCGCAGAACGCGCAGGCCCTGGGCGTTCTGCTGACCGAACTCGATGCGGGAAGGTTACGCGACCTCGACACTGCCTGAGCCGACGACGACGCGCGTCGCACCAGTTCCGGGGGCGATGCGTTAGGTCGCTGCCGCTGGTTGCGCAAATGTTTCTGGCACCCGCAGGCACATCAGTGCACCCAGGCCGGCAGTGCAAGCTGCGCAGAACATGGGCGCACCCACCCCATAGGTATCCACAAGCCAGCCGCCGCAGGCAAATGCAACGCCTAGTGCCACCATAAACAGGGTCATGCTCCATGTGAAAGCTTCGGTCGTGTACTCGGCCGTCGTCAATTTGCCCAACTGCATCTGGCTTGCAGTAATCGCCGGCCCAACCGCCATGCCGCATACCGCACAGCCCAGCGCAAACACCCACAGCGAGGACACCTGGGTCAGTAGCAAACTCAGCATAGTGATCCACACATGCCCCAACGCCATTTGGCGGTTGAGCGGCCAGGAAAACTGGCGCGTGCCGTACATCAAGCCGGCAATCGCGGACGGTACAGAGTAGGCGGCGAACAGCCAGCCCACAGCAGCCTGGCTGCCAGCCGTTTTAGCCGCGGCCATCATGCCGATCTCCTGCAAGCCAAAACTAGCCCCCAACAGCATGGATACGATCAAGGCACGGCGCACGCCCAAGAGCTTGAGCGGTCCCAGCCAATGACGCTCACCCAGCTCGACCTCACCCCAGCGCTCAAGCGCACCCGAGCGCGCAAACAGCACAATGCCCAGCAAGGTGGCGCAGGCAGAAAACATCAATGCAACGGCGGGAGCCTCAAAAAACAGAAAGAAGCTGACGATCAAGGGGCCGCACACAAAAATGGTTTCCATGATCACACCCTCCAGCGCAAACCCCAGCTGCTTGGTAGCGTCGGGCAATTTTGACTTGCGCCACATCGCACGCACGGTCATAGATACCGGGGGAAACGTCATCCCGGCTAACAGCGCAAACACCGTCAGTAGCGACGGCGATACCCTCTGTAGCGCGGCAATCACCAGCAGCACCACGGCAATGGCGTGCGCAATCCCAAACGGCAGCATGACCGCACGAGGTCCACGCTGGTCCACGAATCGCCCTAACAAAGGCGACGCCATGCCCAAGGCGATCAAGTAGGCAGCGCTGACGGTGCCACCGATGGCAAACGAGCCGTAAAGCGATTGCAACATCAAAGTCAGCGACAGGCCATTGATGCCCGCGGGCAGGCGCGGCAGGATGGAGGCCAACACAATGCGCTTGAGTTCGCGGTCAGAGAAAAGAGTTTTGTAGGGGCCGAGATTGAGCAAGGGGCTGACTTCTAAGAGTTGGTTGGAGGGTCGGTTCGCAATAAACCCTGCACTACGAAGAGCAACTGCAGTGCGAGGTACCGCCTAAGTCAAAGTACTCATCCCGCTTCTTGGTGTAGTACAGCGCGGCGAGTTCTGGCGGCTGCTCACTGTAGGGGTTTGCCAGCAAGGCGTGCAGGCGCCGCACCAGCGTGAAGTCCCCAGCGTCCGTGGCGCTGCGATAGGCCTCTACCAGCATCCACTCCCTTGGGATGTACTTGGGGTTGACCTGCTTCATGGCCACCGAAACTTCCAGGGGATCACGTCCTTCTCGCATTAATGCCGTGTGCCACTTATGCAGCCACGCGGCCCAGCGCGCCTCCATCACCGCCGGGTCTTGGCCATAAGCCCCACGACTTGCGTAGAAGCTGGGACGCAAGTCCGCCACCTGCTTGGGTAGGCTGGAAAGCTCCCGCCAGAAGATCGTGTAGTCCACCGGGGTTTGTGCCATGAGGGTGTGCAACTCGGCAAATAATTCCGCACGAAATTCGATCAAACCCATTTTTTGGGCCCACATGGCACGCAAAGTCTCCGCCATGCTGTCCGGCAGCGCCTGCATCACCGCTTCCATTGCCTCAATGGCGCGGGTGTCCTGTCCCAGTAAGGGGGCCATGGCGGTGCAGAACATCTTGAAATTGACCACTGCAGCTCTGGGCTGGTTCATAAACGCGAAATGTTCCCCGCCACCAATCCACATTTGAAACGCGGGGTCATAGGCTTCCATGAAGCCAAAGGGACCGTAGTCCAGCGTGCGTCCCCCCAGGGCACAGTTGTCGCTGTTGAAGTTGCCTTGGCAGTACCCCACTCGAATCCAGTGGGCCACCAAATGCGACAAACGCGCACCAAACTCAAGTGCCATGGCGACGACCTTGTCCGCTAGCGTCACCTCAGGGCCGCGCAGGGCGGCGGCCAAGTCTGGATATTCGCGGTCGAGTGCATGCAGAAAAATCGCCTCTAGCTCTGCCAGCGCGCGCGGGTGCGCGTTGTGCCTAGCCCGCCGACCAAACAATTCGACTTGACCGACCCGTAAGAAGGAAGGGGCTGCACGGGTAGTGATGGCCGCCGGCTCGTCCACCATGCGGTCGGGCTCCTCGGTTTTGGCACCCGGTGAATACCAAGGACGTGTGACCGTTTCACTGCCCGAGACAAAGAGGCACAGGGCCCGCGCGCTTGGCACTCCCAGGGCCGCCATGGCTTCCGAGGCCAAAAACTCACGGATGCTGGAGCGCAGCACAGCACGGCCGTCGCCACCGCGGCAATATGGGGTGGTGCCGCCGCCCTTGAGCTGAAACTCCCAATTCTGTCCATCGGCGAGCAGCACCTCCAGCACCGAAATGGCGCGTCCGTCGCCATAGCCATTGCCGGTTCTGAAAGGGCAGTTGTTCACCATTTCCTGCCCGTAAATGCTGAGTGCGTAGCCGGTCGCCCAGCCTTTGGCGCGCAAGGTAGGAGACAAGCTGTCGGCGTTGGCTGCCTCCACGCCTGCGTCCAGATCACCCGTGAAGAACTGCATAAAGGCCGGGTCACTGGCGACCTCTTCTGTCAACCCCAATGCCTGAAAGAAGGCTTGGCTGTGAATGACGTAGCGGGGCGCTGGCAGTGAGGTGGGGCATACCTCAACGTAATGACCGGACCTCACCTGACGTGCGGTCTTATTGGGCGCATGGCGGGCCTGCTCTGGGTCCGGAGTGAGATTTCGCAGCAAGGCAGGGTGCGCCCGTTGCATTAGGGCAGTGAAGGAGAGCGCAGGGGTGCTATTCATACAACAGGTTGCGGGTTTTTCTAAAGTTGGAATTGTCTGCCTTTGAGAAAAATAAATCTGCCACTTCAACAAAGGACGATATTTGGCAGTATCCGGTCACCCAAAGAAGGTATGGGTGATGGCCGTGCGTTGTACTTGCCATACAGACGCCGAGCCAGCGCGAACGGATGGGCTCTTCACGTCTTGGCGCCCAAGTGGCCTCGGACTGCCCAATCAGGTGGGGCCTGGCATCCCGAGCATCCGCGCCGCTTTGCCCAAGCGGGTGTCGAAGCAGGCAAATTGAATTTCCTCCCCCGCCATGTCCTGCAAACTCCGCGCGGCCGCGAGTTGCACGCTGTCGTAACCGCGCAGGGCAAAAGTGTCGGCATACTCACCGGCCAGTTCCACGAGCGCTTGAGTTACCTCAACGACGACATACCTCGGCCAGTCAGTTCGCAGGCGTTTTCGGACCACTTCGATCGCATCGGCGTCGTTTAGGAATTCGCGGGCGCGACGCGCCACGGCAGCCATCATCTCTGCCCATGCAATCCGACAGACCGCAATGGCGCTGGCCGCGCCAGCCAGAGTCTGCATTTCGCGGCTCGAATCCTCGAGGATGTACAGCTTTACCAGGGCAGGGGTGTCGCGGAACAGGATCACCGACGGTCCTCCAGCACCATTTGACTGACGGCTGCACCGCGTGACGTCACCTGCACCGGCAACTCGTGCCGAGGCTTGCCACCACTCCAGGACACGGCGCCGCTGGCGATAAGCCTGCGCAGTCCGGCCTCGGCTTGCTCAGGAATACCGATGATGCGGACGATGGGCTTGTTGTGCGAGGTCACCTCGATGATCTCGCCATGCTGGGCTCGCGACAGCACGCGGGAGAGGCTGGCTTTGAGTTCACGAACAGCAACAGACATGTTTAGCCTCCAGAAAATGTGACTACATTGTGTCTGTCATCAGCTTAATTATGTCCTTTTTGCATCTGCATTGTGTCAGCAGTGAAGGCCATAAAGAGTCTAGGTGATTGCAGATCCTTGGCCTAATGGAACAGATGCTTCCATAGCAGTTTGGGTCTCGTGCTGTTGGCAGACGCAAGCTCTTCCACGGCGGCCACGGTCAATGACACGGGACCTGCGCGTTGTGCCAACGCCATTTGCTGTTGACGTATTTGCGCTTGGCAACCAAGCAGCAATGTGAACGGTCACTCACTGGCAAAGCGTTAATTGGTGCGGCTGGCGGGGATCGAACCCACGACCCTTGGCTTCGGAGGCCAATACTCTATCCACTGAGCTACAGCCGCAACTCAAGGGTTCGATTGTAGGTGCTTTCAGAGGGGGGCAGCTATAATCGTGGGCTGATTCCGGGAAGCGGATTTTTTGAGGAAACCATGAGCGACAACAGCCAAGCCAATGCGCACGAAGAGGACCATACCGGTCCCGTCAAAAACCCAAAACAGCTGTTGTTGGCTGTTTTCTTCTCGTTTGTGGTCCCCGTTTTCGCCATCATCGGCTTGGTCTACTTTGTCACCTCTGACAAAAAGCCCGCTGCAGGCGCCGTCAATATGGAAAAGGCCATTGCTGAGCGTATTCAAAAAATTGGCGCAGTAGAAATCCGAGACGCCAATCGCCAGCTCAAGACCGGTGAAGAGGTGTTCAAGGCCCAGTGCTCTGCTTGCCACACGTCCGGTGCAGCCGGCGCGCCCAAATTTGGCGACGTTGCGGCTTGGGCGCCGCGCGTCAAGACCGGCTACGAAGCCTTGCTGACTTCGGCCGTCAAGGGCAAAGGTGCCATGGGCGCGCAAGGCGGTGGAGACCTTGAAACACTTGAGATTGGCCGAGCCGTGGTTTACTTGGCCAATGGCAGCGGGGGCAAGTTCGACGAGCCCAAGGCAGCCCCAGCCGCTGAGCCGGCCAAGTAAAGCGCCGCACACAGCGCCAGCAAAAAGCCGGTTTGAAGCCGGCTGTTTTATGTCTTTTTGGCCTCTAGGCCCCGTCAAATATAAGGGTATAGCTATTTCTTTTGTAGCAAATTCGGGCTAGGGCAATAGCCATAGTGTGCCGGCAAATCGGAGGCAGTCACGTCCTGCGGCACCCACAGCCCGGCCTCAACCGCATCCGCCGCCTGCCCCATGTCCATGGTGTGGACCAATCCAAAGCCGGTGTCGGTCTCCAGGTACAGGCGGCCCAGTTCGTCCAAGAGGCAACGCTGCACCCGGGCCGACCGACCGGTGTGGTCGTGCACCGACGCATCGGCCTCGACACGCCAGATCAGGGGCGTAGCTTCGAGTTCGACAAAGACGCGCTGCGGCCCATTCTGAAAATACCATTCGCCAGACGACTCCGCCTGGTAATTGCGGCCGATGAAATCGATCAGTTTTTCATGCCGCAATTGGGAGCCCTTGCTATGCGCGCTGCCACCCGCAAAGGGTCCCAGGGCTTGGGCGCGGTCGTCACGCATGTACCAATGACCTCGGGCATCGAGACCGAGCCAACCGTAGCAGTCTGGGACATTGGGCCATTTGGCGAGGGCCTGTTTGACGATATCGTCCATGGTGCGGTGCCATCACAAGGAGAGTTGATCTGCCAGCCAAGCGCCGACGGTGTCGGGCAGGTGGTGAACATGGCCGGGCCAACGGCCCTGCGTAAAGCCCACATGGCCGCCATGCACTGGTTGCAACAGCTTAACCCATGGTGTGGCTTGCTGCTGCTCTGGCAAACTCCATGCGGGTACAAAAGGGTCATTCAAGGCATTGAGAACCAGGGCAGGCACCCTGATGCGGTGCAGATGCGGCTTGGCCGAAGCGCGCGCCCAGTAGTCGTCGGTGTTACGAAAACCGTGTAGCGGTGCAGTGAACAAGTTGTCAAATTCATACAGGTCGCGCGCCGCCCGCAGGGCCGTGGCATCAAACAGGCCAGGGTGTTGGGCCAGTTTGCGCAGGGCCTTGGGCTTCATGGTTTTCAAGAACATGCGGGTGTAAACAAACCTGTTAAAGCCTCGCCCGATGGCCCACCCACTGGCAGCCAGATCAATCGGCGCCGACACGCTGGCTACCGCCTGTACCACCCGCGCGGCCTGCTCGCCCATTTCTTCGGCCCACCGCAGCAAGGCATTACCCCCCAGCGATATGCCGACGGCGACGATGGGGCCGGCGCGTTGTAGGCGCAGACGCGCCAAAATCCAATGGATTTCTTCAAAGTCGCCTGAGTGGTAGGCCCGCGGGCCCAGGTTGAGTTCGCCACTGCAGCCGCGAAAGTGCGGTACCGCGTAGGCAAAACCGCGGGCGCGGGCAAATCCGGCAAAGGCTTCGGCGTAATGGCTGCTCGATGAGCCCTCAAGACCATGGAACAGCACCAGCAGGGTCTCGGCAGCCGGCGTATCTAGCCAGTCGACATCAACAAAATCGCCGTCCGGGGCCGTCCAGCGCTCGCGCCGATAGCGCACCTGCACACCGGCCACGCGTTGCGCGTACAGCGCCGGCCAAATCGTTTGCAAGTTGCCACCCGGCAACCAACTCGGCGCTACATAGTTCATAGCTAAAAAGCCAATGTGGATAAGGGCTAGAGGCCGATTTAGTGGTCCAAATGGCCTAAGTCGCGTGCAAGTATATTCTCCCGTCCTTGGCCGAGATGACTGCGCCAATAATGGCTCTGCTTGCGCCGGCGATCTAGCAGCAATTAAAACTGCTGCTGCAGCACTTTGCCCGAGAAGCCGGCGCCAACAACCCGAATGAACTGCCTGACCAGCCCCATATGGGCTGATACCCGTCTATTTTTTCTGGCGGTACTTGCGCAACGCTGCGATTTGCGCAGCCATGACGGCGAGCTCGGATGTCGCCTTGGCCAGATCGAGGTCAGTCTTGGCGTTTTTGACCGCTTCTTGCGCAGCCAGTTTGGCGGCGTTGGCCTTTTCGTCGTCCAGGTCCTTGCCGCGGATGGCGGTGTCAGACAGCACCGTCACACGGTCAGGCTGCACCTCCAGAATGCCGCCGGCGACGAACACGAACTCTTCGCTGCCGTCGACCATTTCAATGCGAACCGAGCCGGCTTTGATGCGTGAGATCAGTGGCGTGTGGCGCGGGTAGATGCCCAGCTCGCCCGCCTCACCAGGCAAGGCCACAAAACGTGCCTCGCCCGAGAAGATGGACTCTTCTGCGCTGACCACATCGACGTGGATGGTGTTCATTCGCGCCGTCCTTTAGATTTTCTTGGCTTTTTCGAACGCTTCGTCGATCGTGCCAACCATGTAGAACGCCTGCTCGGGCAGATGGTCGCACTCACCGGCCACAATCATCTTGAAGCCGCGAATGGTCTCAGCCAAGCTGACGTACTTGCCGGGCGAGCCAGTAAACACTTCTGCCACGTGGAAAGGCTGGCTCAAGAAACGCTGAATCTTACGGGCACGGGCCACGGTCAGCTTGTCTTCCGGGGCGAGTTCGTCCATGCCGAGAATAGCGATGATGTCGCGCAGTTCCTTGTAGCGCTGCAGCGTGCCCTGCACTGAACGTGCCGTGTTGTAGTGGTCTTCGCCCACGACATTCGGGTCCAGCTGGCGGCTGGTCGAGTCCAGCGGGTCCACGGCTGGGTAGATACCGAGCGAGGCAATGTCACGGCTCAACACCACGGTGGAATCCAAGTGAGCGA
>JBIKZZ010000224.1:0-5608 GCA_044354435.1 Rhodoferax sp.
GGCCCGCTGCAGTTGAAGACTTAAATCAGACATGGGTGACCTGACCTAAAGACTCCCCACAGGGAGATGCGCCGTGGCGCGGTATCAATAAAACGGCCTGGGCCGGAACGAGAGCTGGCATTGTACCTGCCGGGTAAGGTCCGCCATGGCAGCCGGGATGATGGCGGAAAAGGATAGTTATGGCATGGCCATGGACAATACTCTCCCCGCCGAAAGAATTTGCACTTATGATGCACAAACCAGGCGAAGGCGGCTGATTCAGGCTCAGCGCTAGACATGATGTGTGTCCCATGGCTGTCAAGGATTTGTCCCTATGATCTCGCAATTTTTACGCCCTTGGGCACTGGCCTTTGCCCTGCTGGGCGCTGCTGCGGCTCCATCCACCGCGCTGGCGCAGCAGCCCAGCTACAGTTTCTCACCAGTCCCGCAATATGGCATCGGGCTGACGGCCAGTTACTGGAACCCCATTCTGGAGTATGTTTCCGCGAAAAGCGGCGTCAAGCTGAACCTGAAGATCAGCCGCACCTCGGCCGATACCACTGCGTTTGTGCTGGCGCGCGAGGTTGACTTTATATTCAGCAACCACCTTTTCAGCCCCGAACGTGATGGCCTGGGCTGGAAAGTGTTTGGTCGGCGCCAGATGCCGCCTCTTTATTCTCAGATCGTGGTGCCGGCGGACTCGCCCATCACCGATTTGGCGCAGCTCTCAGGGCGGGAGGTGGCCTTTGCCGGCCCGGAAGCGTTTCTGATTTACAAGGTCAATTACGCTCACCTGCTGTCCAAGAACATTGATGTGAAAGTGGTGTTTTCTGGCAATGCCGACGCCGCTCTAGCCCAGCTCTTTAGCGGCAGGGTGGCGGCTGCAGGCGGTCAATCGCAGTTGCTGGAGGGCTATGCCCGGCGTGAAAACCGCAAGTTTCGGGTTTTGTGGAGTTCCGAGGGCTTTCAAGATCTGGCCCTGATGGCGTCAAACAAAGTGCCAGAAAAAGACATGAAGGCTGTGGCTAACGCGTTTTTCGAGATGGCCAAAGACCCGCGCGGGCGAGATATATTGCACCAAGGGTCCAAGGAGGTCGGGTTGCCAATAGATGCGATTTTTGTGGCCGCTAGCGCCGCAGACTATGCGTCGTACCGCCGGTTTTTTCAAACCGCGCCTCTGTCCCTGCACTAGCCCGCCTTGCCCCGGCGCCCCATGACCCCGATTCTTCGCCTGCTGCCTAAGACGCTGGTTGCGCGGGTGTTTGGCTTGTACTTCTTGGTGCTGCTGCTGTTGCTGACAACCGGGCTGGGCTTGTTTTACCGCTACCAATTTGCCAAGCAGGTTGACAGCCAGCGTGAGAGCAGCCGGATGATGCTGGAGGTGGCAGCGCTGACTGTGGCGGACAGTGCGGTCATTGGTGATTACGACACCATCAACCGAACTCTCCAGCGTATCGTTCACGCCAGCACATTGGAAAAGGCCGAGTTCATCGATGTCCGCGGTGGCAAGCTCACAGTGAGCCACGACCATAACCACGACCACGAGATTCCTGCGCCTGGATGGCTGATCCATCTCGTCGCGGAGCGCTTGGGTGATGCGAATGAGGTGATTCGCATCGGTGGCACCGACTACGGCGTGCTGCGCTTGAAGTTTGCCACGGATGCGATCGCTGCCGAGTTGTGGCAACTGATTCTTTTGTCGTTTGCGGTGGCGACGGGATTTTTGCTGATCGGCTCGGCCATTATCCAAGTGCCCCTGAGACGCTGGCTGGGCAACTTTGACAGGGTGCGTCTGCGCGAGTCAGATATCCTGTCCGGCGCCATCGCAGTCAGCGCGCTGCTCGACCGCGATGCGCCGGAGGAAATTCGCAGCACCTTTGACATTCTCAATCGGGCAGCCAACCGGCTCTCGGGCCAGCGCGCCGAAGCCAGTGTGACCTTGAGCGCCATCAACGATGGGGTGCTGTCCACCGACGCAGACTACAGGGTGCGCTACGCCAACCCCGCCGCGCTGCGCCTGCTGGGACGTCATGACACATCGCTTGTCGGGCAGGATATCCGCGACCTCGTGCCGGCGGCCTTTTTTGTCGGTCAGACCCCGGAAGATTGGGCTGCACACCAGATTGGCCTGGCGCAGGCCGATGGCGCTCGGGTCATTTTGGAGACCAGCCTGTCGGCACTGCCTGCGCTCGGCCAGGATCGGTCGGGCTTTGTGCTCACCTTCCGGGATGTGACCCAACAGCAAGCCTTGAACCATCGCCTGCGCGACGAGCTCGACACCCGTCGGCGAGCCCTGGAGTCACTGCGCCAGGTGCTCAGCACCTTCCAGGGTGCGGCGCATACCGCAGCGGCGTCGCCGGACGATCTTGACGCACTGGTGAACCAGGTGGTGGCTTTGGTGCGTGAGCGCGAGCAGGGACGGCTTGAACTGACCAACCAGAAATTCGCGCTCGATGAGCATGCCATTGTCAGCATCACCGACACCCAGGGCAGCATCACCTATGCCAATGATCGGTTCTGCGACATCAGCGGGTTTGCGCGGGAGGAACTGCTGGGCCTTAACCACCGGGTCATCAACGGCAGCTACCACCCGCCAGCGTTTTTCCAGCACTTGTGGGAGACCATTGAGCAGGGCCAGGTCTGGCGTGGCGACATCAAGAACCGGCATAAGGATGGGAGCGAGTATTGGGTCAGTGCCACCATCGTGCCGCTGCTTGGGTCTTCCGGCCGGCCTGAGCAGTACATCGCCATCCGGACCGACATTACCCAGAGCAAGGCCATCGAGGCCCAGCTTGAGCATCAGCTGCGTTTTGTCGAGGTGCTGCTCGAAGCGACACCGACCGCCCTGTACTTGAAAGACCGCAGCGGGCGCTTCATTCGCGTGAATCGGGCCTTTGAAGCGCTGCTGGGGGTCGATCGATCGCAGTGGGTGGGCCGAAGTTCGGCTGAGTTGGGCGGCGATGATGTCCTGATGCTCGACCCGGACCGTGACCGGCAACTGTTCGAGACCGGCGTGGCCCAGACCTTTGAGGCCAGCTTTATCCACCGTCCGACCGGCGAGACGCGACAGGGCCTGTTCCGCCAGGCACCCATCACCAATGCGTCGGGCGAAGTCACTGGCTTGGTCGCCAATATTGTCGACATCACCGATCGCACCGAGATGGAGCTTGCGCTGCGCCGGGCCACCCGCCATGCCCAGGCAGCCAACAGCGCCAAAAGTGAGTTTCTGGCCAACATGAGCCACGAAATCAGAACGCCCATGAACGGCGTGATCGGTATGACAGACCTTGCCCTTGAAACTGATCTCGACGAGGTCCAACGAGAGTATCTGGAGGTGGTCAAAACCTCGGCCCAGTCCTTGATGGTGATCTTGAACGACATTCTTGATTTTTCCAAGATTGAAGCTGGCCGGCTGGATATTGAGTCGGTGGTCTTCAATTTGCCTGGTGTGATGACCGACACCTTGAAGGCGCTGCGCCCGCGCGCGGCGCAAAAAGGCCTGTCATTGGAGCTTGAACTCGGCTCTGCATTGCCGCAGCAGGTGCGCTCCGACCCTGGCCGCCTGCGTCAGATCCTGACCAATCTGTGCGACAACGCGATCAAGTTCACGACCAAGGGACAGGTTGTGATCAGGCTCGATGGGACGCCGGCCGAAGAGGGCGCCTGGACTCTGCACATGTCGGTGCAGGACAGTGGCATCGGCATTGACCCGGAAAAACAGCAGCGGATTTTTGAGGCCTTCAGCCAGGCGGACAGCTCAACGACACGCCGCTTTGGCGGCACCGGGCTGGGCCTGACCATCTGCAGCCGGCTCGCCAATCTGATGGGTGGGCGCATCTGGCTCGAAAGCCAGCCCGGCCAAGGCAGTACCTTCCATGTCGCCATTCAGGCGCAGGTGGTGGCTGGCTCGGACCGGTCTGCCGCAGCCCCCGCGGTTGGCGCCGAGGCCAGCCGAGCCCCCATGCGCACCCTGCAAGTGCTGTTGGCCGAAGACAACCCCGTCAATCAGCTGGTGGCGATCACCATGCTCAAAAAGTGGGGGCATACCGTGGTGACCGCCGAGAATGGCGAGCAGGCGCTCAGCTTGTTTTTTCAACACCCCTGGGACCTGGTGCTGATGGATATCCAAATGCCAGTGATGGGCGGCGTGGAAGCGACTCAGTTGATTCGCAGCCAGGAACCGGCCGGGACCCACACGCCCATCATTGCCATGACCGCCAATGCCATGGCCTCAGACCGCCTGATCTGCCTGGAGGCTGGCATGGATGAACACTTGGCCAAGCCCTTCACCGCCGCCACGCTCAAGGCCTTGCTGGAACGGTTTGGGGACCAAACGGCCGCATGACCGGGCTGTGTGTCGGTCTGTGGTGCTTTGGTCAGCCCCTGGGCCTAGAATGATCCCCTGACTTTTTGTTCGATTTGTCTTGCCATGGCCAAAGCCCCCTCCGTCCCGACCCCCGTGCCCGCCAGCTACGAAGCGGGCCTGGCTGAGCTAGAGCAGTTATTGGCGCGGCTTGAGTCGGGTGAATTGCCTTTGGATCAACTGTTGTCGGGCTACCAGCGCGGCGCAAGCCTTTTGAGCTTCTGCCGCGAGCGCTTGGAAGCGGTTGAAGGCCAGATCAAGGTGCTTGACCAAGGCGCCCTCAAAACCTGGACAGCCGAATGAGCCCGCCCGCAGTGTTTGACCTGGCCGGCTGGAGCGCTGCTCAACAGGTCGTCGTTGAACAGGCGCTGGCGCGTTGGGTCAGCGTCCCAGGTATTGCCAATGCCACTGCCGGGCCGCCGGCTGCGCTTATCGAGTCCATGCGCTATGCCGTGCTGGACGGTGGCAAACGGCTGCGTCCCCTCTTGGTGCTGGCAGCTGCACAGGCGGCCAGTGCAGGTCTGCCCGCCCTGCCCAATGCGGCGGCTGACGAGAGCGCGCTGCGTGCGGCCTGCGCGGTGGAATTGATCCACGCCTATTCTCTGGTGCACGACGACATGCCCTGCATGGACAACGATGTGCTGCGGCGCGGTAAGCCCACAGTGCATGTCAAGTTTGGTGAGGCTGGCGCGCTGCTGGCGGGTGACGCCTTGCAGGCACTGGCCTTTGAATTGCTGACCCCTGATGAGGCCCTGGTGCCAGCGCTGCGGCAGGCGCGCCTGTGCCGCTTGCTGGCACGTGCTTCCGGTTGCGCTGGCATGGCGGGTGGCCAGGCGATCGACCTGGCCAGTGTTGGCCTGGCCTTGAGTGAGCGCCAGTTGCGGGAAATGCACCAGCTCAAGACGGGCGCGCTGTTGCAAGCCAGCGTCATGATGGGCGCCACTTGCGGCACGCTGCCAGCCGCCGCCGAACAGGCGCTGGCGCGCTTTGGCGAGGCGCTTGGTTTGGCTTTTCAGGTGGTGGACGATATTTTGGATGTCACCGCCGACTCCGCCACCTTGGGCAAGACCGCCGGCAAGGACGCCGACCAGAACAAGCCCACCTACGTGTCGGTGCTGGGGCTTGCGCCCGCCCAGGCCCACGCCCAGGCCTTGCTGGCCCAGGCCCTGACCGCACTCAAAGACAGCGGCTTGCCCGACACCCGGGCCTTGCAAGGCTTAGCCGAGATGGTGCTGAGCCGAACCCACTGATGCTGCCCGTCCAATG
>JBIKZZ010000179.1:0-6780 GCA_044354435.1 Rhodoferax sp.
ATGTGAAAACTATTGCCGAGCAGGGTGTGACCGGTTACGGTGCAGATACCTGGGTCGCCTTCTATGGGCCTGCCGGCATGCCAACTAGAACCGTGGAGGTTCTGAATAGCGTAATCAACAAGGTACTGGTCGATGAACCGGTTCGAAAGAAGTTCTTGGCGCAGGGAATTGCCACTGCGCCAGGAACCTCCGAAGAATTGAGGAGGTTCACGAAGACCGAGTCCGAAAAGTGGCGTCGGGTCATTCGTGAGCGCGGTTTGAAGGCCGTGTGATGAGCGATGGCCATGTTCTGACAGGCATTCGGGTTCTTGATCTGACCAGGGTACTGGCAGGTCCGTGGTGCACTCAGATGCTGTCAGACTTCGGGGCCGATGTGGTCAAGGTCGAGCGCCCCGACGTGGGAGACGAGAGCCGCAGTCTTGGTCCCCCTTACTACAAAGGTGATGATGGCCAACAGGTGTCCGCCTACTTTTGCGCCACGAACCGGGGGAAACGCTCGGTCACTTTGGACCTGACCAGTGAACGCGATGTGGCGACCTTGCGGGTGCTCGCCAGCCAGTGCGACGTGCTAGTCGAGAACTTCAAGGTCGGCACTTTGGCACGTCATGGGCTCGACTACGCCGTTGTCAGCCGTACCAATCCCAAAGTCGTGTACTGCTCGATCACCGGTTTCGGTCAGACAGGCCCGTATGCGGCCCGACCGGCCTACGACACGACCGTACAGGGTATGGGCGGCCTGATGAGCGTTACCGGACCACCCGACGGAGCGCCTGGAGCAGGCCCGACCAAGGCGGGTGTGCCGGTAGCCGATGTGTTGACCGGGGTTTACGCCCTCAGTGGCATCCTTATGGCACTGCTGGAGCGTCATCGCAGCGGCTTAGGTCAGCACATCGACCTGTCGCTTCTCGACGTCAGTGTCAACATGCTGTCGGTCAACGCGACGAATTTCCTTGCATCGGGGGAAGTGCCAACGCGATACGGCAATGAGTTGCAGGGAGCCGTTCCCAGCGATGCAATGCAATGCAAGGATGGGCACCTGATGATCAGGGTTGGAACGAATCCGCAATTCAGGAAGCTGTGCATCTGCCTAGACTTACCTCTGCTCGCAGATGATCCAAGGTTCTTGACGAACGAACTGCGTATGCAGCATCGCCACGATCTGATGGCGACCCTTCGGCCGGCCTTCGAAGCTCGAACCCGTGACGAATGGCTAGCGATCCTATCGGCGGGCGACGTGCCCTGCGGGCCGATCAATGACTTCGCTGACGTATTTAAGGACCCGCAGGTGCGCGCCCGGGAGAACGTCGTGCTCCTTGAAAAGGCAGGGTTTGAAGGGTTTCGAGTTCTCGCGAATCCCTTTCGCCTGTCGCGCACTCCGGCGATTTACGCGTCGCCCCCTACAACCTTGGGCGAATGCGCGATCGACTCTTTCAACCCAGGGGGTGTCTGGCTTGCCAGATGACCGAGGCTATCAATACAACCTCAGGAGACAATGTGACGAATCCAACTACCGATGAACTGGTCCAGTACGAATGCAAGGACCGTATCGCGACGATACGGCTCAACCGCCCACATAAACTCAATGCGTTTCTCGACGAGTCGGTTCAACAACTGATCGAAGCAATGCATCGATTCGACCTAGACCCGGAAGCTGACGTCGCAGTTCTTTGTGGAAGCGGGCGCGCTTTTTCCAGTGGCGCTGACGTTCAGGCAAGGCAGCTTCGCAGTCGCGAACAGCTTCTGAAGCAGGGAAGTCCAGAAGGCCGCGGAGCTCGAAGCATCGACGTGTTCACCCACGCGGTTCACTGGAAACCCGTGGTGGCAGCCGTACATGGCTATGCCGTTGGAATGGGCATGCACATGGTCGGCAGCTCTGAGCTGGTGGTAGCCGAGGCGGGTACAAAATTCCAGATCACAGAAACGCCGCGCGGGCTGGGCGCGTCGCATTATCTCGCGCTGCTCAATTTCCGCTGCGGCGGTTCATTTGCAACCGACGTGGTGTTAACCGGCCGCTTCTTCACTGCGGAAGAGGCACTGCAAGCCGGCCTCATCAATCGAGTGACGCCGAAGGGCGAGTATCTGAATGTGGCCTACGACCTAGCGCGGCAGATCGCTAGCAATCCGCCGCTTAGCGTCAGGTCGACGGTGCGCAGTCGACGCTGGTACCTTGGGCAAGTCCTGCGCGAAGCAGAACTACAGTCCGAGCCCTACAAACTGCACCTGACGGAGGACTTTAAGGAAAGCGCCCGGGCGTTCGTTGAAAAGCGCAAACCCGGGCCCTATCAGGGTCGCTGAACCTTTTAAACCAGGAGACATCATGAAACGCAGACAGGTATCGTTGGGGATTCTCGGTCTCGCATGTTCTGTGGCGCCTTTAGGGGCGCAATCGCAGGAGGTTTTCCCCTCACGTCCAGTAAAAGTAGTCGTACCCTACCCGCCGGGCGGTGGCACAGACAATGTGGCGCGAATACTGTTCGACGAGATGCAGAGGAGCCTTAAACAACCATTTGTCATCGACAACCGGGTTGGCGCGAATGGCAGGGTCGGAACGGAATTGGTTGCCCGCGCGCCGGCAGACGGGTACACATTGCTGGTCGGCGGCATAGGCCCGTTGACCATCTCGCCGCATCTGGAAAAACTGCCGTACGACCCCGACAAGGATTTTTCGCCCATCACGCTACTTGGGACAGCGGACAGCATCTTGATCGTCAACCCGGCTTTACCGATCAAGAATATGCCCGAGCTGCTCGCGTACCTGCGCCGTGACGGCGCGAAGGTGAACTTCGGTTCCTCGGGCATCAGTGGGCCTTTCCACATGGCAGGCGAGCTACTCAAGACCATGGCCAAGGTCGAAATGACGCACGTACCCTACAAGGGTGATGGTGCTGCATTGATCGACCTTATAGGCGGATCTATCCAGCTGATGTTCACATCGGTTTCGGCCGGGCTGCCCCATGTCAAGTCCGGTAAGGTACGGTTGATCGCTTCGGCAGGAGAGAGGCGAAGCTTGGTATTCCCCGACGTGAAGACAATCGCTGAGCAGGGCCTACCCGGCTTCGCGGCGGATTCGTGGGTCGGTCTTTTTGGCCCGGCCACCGTGCCGCGTCAGACCGTGGACATCCTGCAAACCGCAATGGTGAAGATATTGCGGGAGGAAACCGTGCGCCAACAATTGCTGGCGCAAGGCATTGCACCCGTCGGCTCCACACCCGCCGAATTGAAACGCTTCATCAAGGACGAATACGACAAGTGGGGCCTGGTAATTCATGAGCGCGGATTGAAGGGTTCCTGATGGCAGACGAGCAGCCGTTGGCCGGGATTCGGGTGCTGGATCTGTCACGTGTGCTGGCCGGACCATGGTGCACCCAGATGCTCGCCGATTTCGGCGCTGATGTCATCAAGGTAGAAAAGCCAGGCGCTGGCGACGACTCCCGCGTCTGGGGACCGCCCTATTACTCCGACACGGATGGGCATCGAGTTTCAGCCTACTTTTGTGCCACTAACAGAGGCAAGAGGTCAGTCGAACTCGACTTTGAAAACCCTTCGCAACTAGAGCTAGTTCGAAGGCTTGCCGGCGAATGCGATGTTCTTGTCGAAAATTTCAAGGTCGGAGCGCTCGCGGGCCGTGGCCTAGACTATGAGTCGATATTCGAGATGAATCCCAAGGTCGTCTATTGCTCGATCACGGGCTTTGGTCAGACCGGGCCGCTTGCGTCACGACCCGGTTATGACACCATCATGCAAGGGATAGGCGGTCTGATGAGTGTCACCGGCCACCCTGACCATGCCCCTGGGGGCGGACCAGTCAAAGTAGGCGTGCCGCTAACCGATATCATGACCGGAGTCTATGCCGTAAGCGGGATACTGCTTGCGCTCAGGCAACGCGACTCAAGTGGTAGGGGCCAGCACATCGACTTGGCGCTACTTGACGTTCAAGTAAGTTCCCTGTCGGTGATTGCGGCAAATTTCCTGGCATCAGGCAAGGTGCCCGAAAGACACGGCAACCAGTTATCCAATGCGGCGCCCAGCGATGCAATGCTTTGCAGCGACGGATTCGTGATGATCATGGTCGCCACCAACCCGCAATTCCGTAAGCTCTGCATGGGTATGGGGTTAGACGCACTTCCTGACGACCCCCGCTTTACTTCGAACGAACTCAGGGTCGTCGCACGCGATGAGCTGATGGAAATTCTTCGGCCGGTATTCGAAACTCGGTCGCGGTCTGAATGGATAGAACAACTGTCCGCCCTTGGCGTCCCGTGTGGCCCGATAAATGACTTTGCGGATGTCTACCAGGATCCGCAAGTCCAGGCCAGGGGCAATCTGGTGACCCTAAGTGATCCCCATTTTGGCGACATTAGGGTGACGGCAAATCCAGTACGATTATCGCGGACGCCGGCACAATACAAGCCGATTCCCACAAAGCTGGGAGGTGCTGTGTTTGGCGACTCGGAGTGGAGTCGGCTTTGGAAATCAGAGCTGGCTGTTATCGAGTCGGCAACTGAACCAGTGATTCCCGCGCAAGAAAAATAGATTTGGCATAACGGGGCTGTCGATTGCTGCCGATATTCAATAGATCGCTAAGCTCGGCCGCACGACAGGCCTACAGCTGTTGAACGTGGGTGACGGTTAGCTGTGAACCTCAACGCCATTTGCGGTAGAGTTTCAACCTGCACAGTTCAAACAACCCACAACAACAACCATGATCCCAATCAACACCGCCGCCCGCGGCAACGTCCACCTCATCGACCACCCCCTGGTGCAGCACAAGCTCACGCTGATGCGCAACAAGGAGGCCAGCACCAACAGCTTTCGCCGGTTGCTGGGCGAACTCTCCAGCCTGATGGCCTACGAGGTCTGCCGCGACATGGCGGTGCAGGATGTTGAGATTGAAACCCCGCTCGAGGTCATGACCGGCAAGCAGATTGACGGCAAGAAGCTGGTGTTTGTGTCCATCCTGCGCGCGGGCAACGGCATTTTGGACGGCGTGCTGTCAGTGGTGCCCGGTGCCCGCGTGGGCCATATTGGCCTGTACCGAGACCCGGCCACGCTGCAGGCAGTGGAGTACTACTTCAAAATGCCCAAGAACATGGAAGAGCGCGACATCGTGATTGTTGACCCGATGCTTGCCACCGGTAACTCGGCCGTGGCGGCCGTGACGAGACTCAAGGCCTGCAAGCCAAAATCCATCAAGTTTTTGTGCCTGCTCACCTGTCCAGAGGGCATCAATGCCCTGCACCAGGCGCACCCCGATGTGGCGGTGTTCACGGCGGCCATCGACCGCGAGCTTAATGACCACGGCTACATCCTGCCCGGTCTGGGCGACGCCGGTGACCGAATTTTTGGTACGCAATAAGGCTGAGAGTCGCTGGGACTGGGAGGGACGACTCAGCGCCGGCGGGCTGAGCGCACGCCGGGCAGTTCGGCCACGGTGCCGAGAACCCGGGCCAACCGGCCCGAATCAGACACCTCGACGGTGAAGGTCATCCAGGCTGTGCCCTTGACGGTTTGGGTCTGCACCGCAATCACATTGGTCTTGTCTTTAGCAAACACCTCAGAAATGTCACGCAGCAGACCCTGCCGGTCGGCAGCCTCCACGGACACGTCCACCGGGTAAACCGCGTCCTTGAGACTTCCGACCGCCTGGCCCCAGGCCACCTCGATGACGCGTTCCCCGTTGCGCGCCACCATTTCACGCAGGTTGGAACAGTCTGCCCGGTGCACGCTGACACCCTTGCCGCGCGTGACAAAGCCGCAAATCGCATCGGGCGGGGCCGGCTTGCAGCATTTGGCCAATTGAGTCATGAGCGAGTCAACCCCTACCACCAGCAAGCCGCCCTTGGCAGGCTGTGCAGAGCTGCGCGGCTTACGCAGCAGCGGCAGGTCGGCTTCAGCTGCGGTGGGCTCAGGCGGGCGCAGCAGCAGCTCAATGTTGCGCAAGGAAAATTCGTCTTTACCCACCACCTCGAACAGATCGTCGGCCGCATTAAAGCCCAGTTGCACCGCCAGGTCGTCAAGCTTAAGGGCGGTACGGCCCTCCCGTTGCAGCAATTTCTCCACCGCCTCACGGCCCTTGGCCACGGTCTCGTCCAAGGCCAGAGCATTGAACCAGGCCCGCACCTTGGCGCGAGCGCGATGACTGACCAGGTAGCCCAGTTCGGCGTTGAGCCAGTCGCGTGACGGGCCACCCTCCTTGGCCACTGTCACCTCCACCGTCTGGCCGTTTTTGAGTGGGGTGTTCAGCGGCACCATGACGCCGTCGAGCCGGGCGCCGCGGCAACGGTGGCCCAGGTTGGTGTGCACGCTGTAAGCAAAATCGACCGCAGTGGCACCTTGGGGCAGCTCCACAATGGCAGCATCGGGCGTCAGCACGTAGATGCGGTCATCAAACACGCCCGAGCCCTGCGTGCCCGATAACTCGCGTTCCCAGGCCAGCAGTTGGCGCAGCACGGCAATTTTGGCATCATAGGCACCAGTGGCTGATACACCGGCATAGCCCTTGGCACCAGCCTCCTTGTAGGCCCAGTGCGCTGCCACGCCGTGCTCGGCATGCTCGTGCATGGATTGGGTCCGGATCTGAATTTCGATGGGCTGGCCACTGGCGTCGCGCACGATGGTGTGCAAGGAGCGGTACCCATTCACCTTGGGCCGGGCAATGTAGTCATCAAATTCTTCGGTGATCGGCACAAACCGGCTGTGCACCCAGCTCAAGGCGGCGTAGCAGTCTGGAACGCTGGCAACCACCACCCGCAGCGCCCGGATGTCGTGGATCTGCTCAAA
>JBIKZZ010000015.1:0-25726 GCA_044354435.1 Rhodoferax sp.
GGGAGAAACAAAACTGGTGACTTCAACCCGTCGCAAGCCCGCAGCAACCAACAGGCCAATCAACGCCAGCTTATCGCCAGTTGATAAGAGCTTCGGTTGGTTTTGCAGCCCGTCGCGCGGCGAGACATCGGTGATCCAAATCGACTCCACAGCGCCAGCTCAGGCGATCACGCCCGCTTGTTTCAAGTGCGTCAACTGTTCCGCGCTGTAGCCACCAAGTTCGCGCAGCACACGCTCGGTGTGCTCACCCAGGCCGGGTGGGCGGGTGTACCGCGGCTCTGCCGCGGCTGACAATTTAATGGGGTTGCCAGGCATTTCCAGTGACTGCCCATTCTTGAGCGCGACGGATACCACCATCTGCCTGGCTCGAACTTGCCTGCTGTTCAAGGCTTGCGCAAAATTATTCACAGGACCATTGGGTATCCTGACCGCGTCAAGTGCTTCCTGCCAATAGACCGTCTTCTGCGTCTTCAGTTTGGCGGCAATCAGGGCATCGATCTCGGCCTTCATCGCGAAACGAACCGGTTGCGCTGTCAATTCAGGATTTTTCAGTTCAGGGATATCAATGAAATCCACAAAACGCACAAAGAAGGGGTCCCCAATGCAGGCCACGATGATATGGCCATCAGACGTCGGGTAGCTGTTGTAGGGCACATGCACAAAATGGCCATTGCCCGCGCCTTGCGGCACGATGTCTGACATCAGGCTCATGGTCGCCATGTAATTCAGCATGGAGATTTGGGCATCCAGCATAGCGACATCCACATGCTGCCCCCTGCCAGTACGCTCCCGCTCTGCGACAGCAGCCAAGACACCCAGCGTGCCAAATATGCCGCCCCCCAAATCGCCGATGGGGATGCCACTGCGGGTCGGCCCGGTCTCAGGTGTTCCGGTGATGGACATGCCGCCGCCCATGGCCTGCACCACTTGATCAAAAGCCGGTCGATGGACGTCCGGACCAGTCTCGCCAAAACCTGTAACAGAGCAGGTAATAATTCTCGGGTTGACGCCAGCCAGCACCGCATGGTCAATCCCGAGACGCTGGGTCACACCGACGCTGAAATTATCGAAAACCACATCCGCCAAACGCACCAGATCTAGGAATACCTGCCGGCCCTCTTGACTCTTCAAATCGATACACACGCTCTCTTTGTTGCGGTTGAGCGTGAGAAAGTAGGCCCCCATGCCATCGGCCGCGTAGTCCTTGTCGTTCTCGAGCAGACGTCGGGTCGCCTCACCTGATCCCGGCGGCTCTATCTTTATGGTGCGAGCGCCCAAGTCTGCAAGCATCATGGTGCCGTAAGGTCCAGACAACATGTGGGTCAGGTCCAGAACAATCAAATGCTCAAGTGCCATGGTCAGTACCTGTTACCTGCCGTTGCATCAGACCAGCGTCCATGGCCCAGAGGTCGGACGCGGTTCAAAACTTACTCCAAAATGCTTTTGGACCAACCGGGCCTGCTCTTCAAAGCAGCCACCCCAACGCAGTATTTTCCAACTCGGCAATTCGATGATTGTGCTTCCCATTTGCATAGCATTGATGTAGAGCGATGTGCCGTAATCGAGAACCAGATCACAGCCTTGCCGCAATGATTCTTGGACATCTTCCAGCCGAAATTTACTGCCTGAACCAGAGAGATTCGCAGAAGACCCCATGAGTGGTTTGGCCGATTCCAGGCTCATGCGGGCCAGTTCATCATGCAGAGGGCCTGCATGCATCAGCAAGTCCATGGTCAGCGCTTTGGTGGAGCGGCGAAGCGCGCCGAATTCAACGGTTCGCAGCCAGTCGTGGTGGGGATTGAAGGGCGCGACAATGGACAGCGGCAGGTCATTGTCAAGTGTGAGGCAGCGCACCAGATCCCGATCGCGGCCTTCGGTCTGAAATACATCTGAGAAAATATCCCAATTGCCAATCACGCCATTCGGCTTGGTTTGCGGGCGATTTTTTAGCTTATAAATGCGCTCAACGCCATGGGCGGTATTGGCGAATATGGCGTAAGACACACTCAGCGGCAGGATGGCCACCCCGCCACTGATCATGATTTGAAAGGCCTTTTTTGCGTCCAGCCGCACAGTTGCCAGATCAGGCTCAGCGCCGCGGTTGATCAGTTCCATGGGTTCTTTCTCAGGTCAAGTAAAGGCGCTAGGCTGGCCGCAACTTCGAGCAAACGGTGGTCCTCATAGCGGCGGTGTGTCAAATGCAGCCCCATCGGCAAACCCTCGACGCTCCATAACGCCGGCATAGTGATGCAAGGAACTTGCAGCGCCGTCCAGAGGCGGTTGAACGTTGCCATACCTTGCGTTTGAAGTCCCGGAGGTGCAACGCCCGGGGCGCTCAGGCCCAGTACAGCGTCCACATCCGTCATGGACTGCTCGAAGGCCATACGGCACCTGGCCACAGAATCCAGCGACGACCGCATGCGTTCAGGGGTCAGTCCCAGATGGTTTTGTAGTTTGGCCTTGAAATCAGTATGCAGCCGATCCGGTTCAAGTAGCATTTCCGGCCAGAACGCCGAGCGTCCACCGTCTTGCATGATGTCGTCCTGCCAACGGTTGACATCGGCAAATTCCGGGGCCCAGGGCAGTTCGATCAAGTTGACACCCGCCTCCCGTAATCGACCCAAGGTGGCCTCGAAAGCAGACTGACCTTGGGGCTCAGCCTCGTCCCAGTAGGGCGTGCGGCAGATGCCCAGCCGCAGTTCGCGCCAACCGGGCACCACGGGCGCTGGCAGGTCATGCAGGGCATACGCTTGAAGCAAGAGCCGAAGGTCATCGACGCTGCGGGCAAACAGGCCAACCGTGTCCAAATGCGGCGCAAAACTCTTGATGCCGTCAAATGGAATGCGACCCCAGGTTGGTTTCATGCCGTAGACACCGCAAAATGCGGCAGGTCGAATGGTTGAGCCGCCGGTCTGCGTACCCAAGGCCAGCGGAACCATGCCATCGGCAACAGCAGCGCCCGACCCGGACGAAGACCCGCCGGGCGTTCGGGTCAAATCCCAGGGGTTGCAGGTCTGGGGAAATTGACCGCCACAGGCGAACTCCAGCGTTTGCGTCTTTCCCAGCACCACCGCACCGAGCGCTCGCAGGACGGCCACACTGTGTGCATCCTCATTCGCCTGATGCCCTGCATAGATCGGTGAATTGAAAGTGGTTGGCAAATCTTTGGTCCGGATCACGTCCTTCAGACCAACCGGCAGACCATGCAAGGGGCTGCGTCTGGGCTCTCGGTCGCAAGCGCGAGCCTGCGATAGCGCGCCTTCAGCGTCAAGATGGGCCCAAGCTTTCACCGCCGGCTCGCGTTCGTGAATTCTCGCCAGACAGGCACGGGTGTAGGCCTCGCTGCTCAGCGTTCCGTCCGCCATCCGGGCGCCCGCCTCACTCGCCGTCAATTGCCACAAGTCCATTCATTTTCCAAAGGTTGCGCAGATCAGAATTGTATGCATAATAGTTGGAATGAAGTCGAATTAATCGCCTAATGCCTTGAAAATTACCAATTCCAAGATTTGGATGGAAAAAATTGCATGCAATAACACCACCTCTGACGCAAGCGTACGCAGACTTCGTTGCGGACTCGGCGACCTGGGTAATGCCACCCGAGATCCAGGAGGTCGTGGTCCTGGGTTTTACTGACGCCGTCGGCGTTATGCTGGCAGGGGCTCGTGAAAACGCGGTTTCCATACTGACACAGTGGGCACTCATGCAGGGTGGCAAGCCCCATGCACGCGTGGTCTCTTGCCAAGATGCGCTCCCGACCGCCCAGGCCGCCCTGATCAATGCAACGGCCGCGCACGCCCTGGACTATGACGATTTCGCTTTTTCAAACCATCCCAGTGCCGTTCTGGTTCCGACCATTCTGGCGGTGGCAGACGCGCACCCAGCATCGGGCGCCACGATGGCAAGAGCCTATGCCGTCGGCTACGAGGTCTGGGCAGACCTGTTTCTTCGGGAAAAAGACCTCTATTACGACAAGGGCTGGCATCCAACCGCGATCCTGGGCACCGTGGGTGCCGCGGCAGCCGCAGCCGTCGTCCAGGGGCTGAGTGCGACGCAAACCCGCCACGCTCTGGCACTGGCGGCGTCAAGTGCGGGGGGTATTTTTGAAAATTTTGGCACCATGGCCAAGCCCTATCATGGCGGCCGCGCCGCTAGCGCCGGCGTGACCGCAGCAGCGATGGCCGCATGCGGCCTGGAAGCCAGCGCAACAGCTCTCGAAGGGCGGCACGGCCTGTTGCGCGCATTCTCACCGCTAGGCAATGTCGACCTTCAGTCTCCCATTCACCGTGGTCACAGCTGGCATATCAGTGCCCGTCGACTGAACATCAAAAAATACCCGGTCGTTGGCGCAGCGCAACGCAGCATCGACGCCGTTCTAGGGCTCAACCAGCGCACGCGGATTGACCCGGCCCAAGTCGAAAAAATGGTCGCACTCATCAGTGAGCGTCACGCAGCCGTGATGCCCTATCACCTCCCGCAAAATGCACTGGAGGCCAAGTTCAGTCTGGAGTTTGCGATTGCCAGCGCCCTGCGTCACAACGCTGTTGGCTTCAACGAATTGCAGGATGCTGTAGTCCGCGACCCGGCAATGCAAGCGCTGATGCGTTGCATCACGCAGGAGACCACCGGCGCTTTTGAACCAGATTGGCGCGATGCGGCCCCATTTGACCAGATTACCGTGCATTTGCGGGATGGTACGACGGTGAGCACCAGCCAAGTACGGCGCGCCACAGGGCATGCCGACACACCTCTGTCAGCGGCGGATGTGCATGCCAAATTCATGGGCTGCGTACGTCATGCCCAAGTTGACACTGCGGTTGGTGAAAAACTGTATCAGAGCCTGCAACAATTGGTCACTATAGCCGGGTCTGCCGACATCCCGCTACCGGTCATCCACTGAGCTTAATTCCTTACCGAAAACGAGTGCCCTGGCATGAAATCCATTCGCGACTTTGTCCGTTACGCGCCGGTGAGTAGTCGGCCCCCCATCCAGTGGCCAGGGGGCAAGCGCCTGGCCGTGTGGATTGTTCCCAATATTGAGTTTTACGAGTACACGCCGCCACCGGCCGTCGGTCGCGAAACCTGGGACCGGGTTCCCTCTCACCCTGACGTGCGTGAATATGGTTTTCGGGATTACGGCAACCGCGTGGGCTTGTGGCGGATGGACGAGGTGCTGCAGGACTACCCAGTTCGCCCCACCGTATCACTCAATCTCGCCCTGCTGGACCATTTCCCTGATATTGCGGCGCTGATCCGTCAACGCCAGTGGGGCGTCATGAGCCATGGCATCTACAACACGCGATTTTTGTATGGCATGGACGAGGTGCAGGAACGGGCTTTTTATCGGGACAATATTGATTCGCTCAAACGTCATACCGGTCAGGACCTCAAAGGCATCCTGACACCGGCGATCACCAACACCGAACGCACACCAGCTCTGATAGCCGAGTCCGGCATGCTGTATCACGCCGACTGGGTGCACGATGATGTGCCTGTTCCCATCATCGTGCCGGGGCGAAAGCTGGTCTCGATGCCTTACTCCTACGACCTCAACGACGCGCCGCTTTGGGATGGCAGACCCTATGGTGGACGTTACTTTGTAGAGGCTTGCAAGGCTGCATTTGACCGGCTTTATGCCGAAAGTGATCAAGGTGGCCGCGTCTTCTGCATTGCACTGCACCCCTACCAAATCGGTCAGCCGCACCATGTTGGGCATTTACGAGAAATCCTCGACCACATTAGTCGCCACGAAGGCGTCTGGTACGCCACAGGCGACGAGATCGCAGAACACTATCTGACCCATCACTATGACGAACAATTGGCCCATGCGACCCAGCTGCATGAAGCCAGTCTCACCCGGGCAGCTGCCCGGACTATCGTAATTCCACGAACGGTGCTGCAAACGCCGTTGGCGACCGGGCCTTGGCCAGCCACCAGGACGGCCGGCTACGATCACCCGCACGCCGAATGGAACCCCTGGCCCACCCGCCCTCGCCTGAAGTGGCCCGGCGAACGGCAATTGGCATTTGTTCCCTTGATCGTTTTGGAGTCTTATGAGGACCCACTGCCTGATGGGTGGCCACAAATTCGAAGTGTCGGCGGCGGGTTGAGCCGAGATTTCCCGAATATTTCTCGGGTCTCCACCCGTGAATATGGCCATCGAGTCGGAGTTTTCCGTTTGCTCGATACCTTGCGCCAACGCGGGCTTAAACCCACTGTGGCCATCGATGTCCTAACCGCAGAGCAATACCCCGACCTGGTCGATCAGCTCGTCAAGGACGGCGCTGAATTCATAGCCCATGGCCAGTCTGTAACGCGCCCGCAAACAAGCGCCATGACCGTGCAGCAAGAGCGACTGTATATCGCTGAAACCCTGGATCGTCTGAGTGCCTGTGGCATTCAGACACGGGGCTGGTTTGGTGCTGACTACAGCGAGTCCACGGTGACACCCCAATTGCTGTGCGAACAGGGCGTGGAGTTCCTGTCCGATTGGGCCAATGATGAACAGCCCTACTTTATGCGTACACCCCAACACATGGTGGCAACCCCGTTGTGGGCAGACTTTGACGACCAGACTGTACTGATCAACCGCATGTGCAACATGGATATGTTTGAAGACCACTTCAAGAAGGCGCTTGACCAACTGAACCAGGATGCCCGTGCATCTGCCAGACTATTTCATTTTTGTGTGCGTCCATGGATCATGGGCGCGCCTCTCCGGATCGCGCTGTTTGAACGAGTCTTAGACCACGCGCTGGCGCTTGACCAAGTTTGGACACCACCACTGGGAACGGTGGTGGACGCCTGGCGAAGCAGCGATCAAGCCAAGCGCCATCGCGTTCCAGCATGATCTGCGCTTTTGCTCATCCGACCTTCCGCTATGACCATCTCCCATGATTGAGCTGCTACAGGTTTCCAAGTCCTTCATGGGGCGGACTGAAACGGTCCACGCTTTACAAGCAACAGACCTACAGATCCCCAAAGGCAAAGTCTATGGCTTGCTCGGGTTCTCCGGTGCCGGCAAAAGCACATTGCTGCGGCTCATCAACCGACTTGAAGAACCGACGACGGGTATCGTGCGCATCGCCGGGCAAGATCTCACCGGCCTGTCGCAAGCAGACCTCCGCCAGGCGCGTCAGCAGGTTGGCATGATTTTTCAGCAGTTCAACTTGCTCAGCAGCCGAACAGCGCTGGAAAACGTCTCCTTTTCTCTGGAGATTGCGGGCCTGCCCACCGCTCAACGACAGGCCCGCGCCCGCGAAGCCCTGGCCTCAGTTGGCCTGAGCGACAAGGAGCGCGCCTACCCAGCCCAGTTATCCGGCGGGCAAAAGCAGCGCGTGGCGATTGCAAGGGCATTGGCCACCGAGCCGAAAATTCTGCTTTGTGATGAGGCCACCTCGGCCTTGGACCCACACACTGCCCTGTCGATCCTTCGACTGCTCAAGCAACTGAACAAGGATCGTGGCATGACCATGGTCATGGTTACCCACGACATCAAAGTAGCCAACTATCTGTGCGAGCACGCCGTGATCCTGGAAAAGGGCAGGGTTGTGGACCGCATCAATATGGGTCAACCTGCCCCCCAAAGCCTGCTGGGTAAATTCTTTTTCGAAACCGCCAAGGGTTGGACAGATCAGACCGTCTTGCCGCAGGAGGATGCATGACTGACCTGATAAACGCCCTGGTCCAATTCGGACCCGACCTGTGGAAGGCCACCACGGATACTTTCCTGATGGTGGGGGCGACCATGCTCAGCGCGGTCATATTGGGCACGCCGCTGGGAATCCTGCTGTTCACCACAACGGCTGGGGGTCTGCACCCGCGCCCGATGCTGCACCGGGTGGCCAGCTACCTGGTCAATGTATTGCGGTCATTCCCGTTCATCATCCTGCTGGTGTTACTGATCCCTTTTTCCCGTTTCATTGTCGGCACCAGCATTGGCCCTCGCGCTGCGGCTGTGGCACTGTCCTTTGCGGTGATTCCTTTTTTCGCCCGGATGGTCGAACAGAATCTACGCGATGTCCCTCGGGGCATGGTCGACATGGCCCAAGCCTGTGGCGCATCGGCCATGCAGATCGTTTTCAAGGTGCTGTTGCCAGAAGCCCTGCCCGGCCTGCTGGCCAGCCTGACGGTAACTGCCACTGGATTTATTGCCTACTCAGCCGTCGCAGGTGCCGTTGGTGCCGGTGGGCTAGGCGATCTGGCCATACGCTACGGCTACTACAGGTTCGAGACCTCGGTGATGATTTGGTGCGTCATCATCATGTTTATTCTGGTTCAGTTGACTCAATATTTGGGCGACTGGCTGGTGAGCAGGTCCGATAAGCGCTAGGTTAAGTTCCCCTTATTTACAGGAGTTGATTATGAAAAAACGCAGTCTTTTATTGTCTCTTTTGGCAACCCTTGCCATTGGCGTGGCGGGTACGGCTTATGCCCAAACCGTGCTTCGAATTGGCTATTTTCCAGGGCCCTACGCAGATCAATTCAAGCGAGGGGTACAGCCCTATCTTGAAAGCCAGGGCATTAAAGTGCAAGCCACCGAGTTTTCCAACATCATTCAGCTCAATTCCGCGCTGATGGACGGCTCACTTGACGCTAATGTCTTTCAGAACCGTGCCTACTTGGACTCATTCAATGCCCAGCACAAAGGCACACTGGAGGAAGTCCTTCAAGTGCCCAGCGCGCCATTGGGCCTGTACTCTGCCAAACACAAAGACCTCAAAGCGCTGCCAAGTGGCGCCAAAGTAGCGGTCCCCAATGACCCGACATCTTTGGGCCGTTCACTCGCGTTCATGCAGAGCCAGGGCCTGCTGACCCTTGACCCCGCGGTACCCGCAGGTCGCGCTACCGAGAAAAACGTTAGCGCCAATCCCAAGAACCTCCAGTTGGTGCTGCTCGACGCACCCCAAATGCCTCGCGCAATGCCAGAAGTCGACCTGGCGGCGATTTTAGGCAACCACGTGATAGCGGCCGGTATGCTGTTGTCATCGGCCTTGGCACTGGAAGACCCTGCCCCTCAGTACCGTATCATTTTGGTGGCTCGCAACGACGTTGCCAAAGGCGAGCTGATTAAAAAGCTAGTGACCGGTTACAAGTCAAATGAGTACCGCCGATTCGTCGAAAACGACCCGAAAGCCAAAGGCTTCTCCCGCCCTGAATACTGGCGTTAAGGTCGAAGTCATGAAACCTCCCGCCCCACAAGCCGCCAGCAGTGCGGAGAGGGCCTGTCAGGTCATCCGGGATGCGATCCAAAGTGGTCAATACCCGGGTGGCTCTTGGCTCAGGGAGCAATCGATCGCTGAGCGAGCTCAGGTGTCTCGCACCTCGGTGCGTCAAGCGTTCAATATGCTGGCGGCCGAGGGTTTTGTCGAGCTTCACCCCAATCGTGGCGCGATGGTGGTCGACTGGACCGAGGAAAATTTGTTGCAGGTGTTTGACCTGCGCGCCATGCTGGAGGGCTATGGCTGTGAGTTAGCGGCCATGAACCGGTCCGAGCAAGATCTGATTGCACTACAAGCGGAGGCCGACGTTTTCAGCAATCTGCTGGTCACACAGTCTGTCGCTGAAAGGCAGTTGGTGGCAGAGTCGAACAACAGATTTCATCGGCTGATTTTGAGCGCAGGCAGAAATCCGCGCCTGGCCTCGCTATTGGTGGCTGTCGTCCACGTGCCCATCGTTCGACAGACGTTTGGCAAGTATGACCAAACCGCACTGGAGCGTAGCGCCCTACAGCATCAGGATCTGGTCCTCGCAATCCGAGCTCGGGATACGCAGTGGGCGCAGGTCACCATGAGAGCCCACATTCTGGCGGCTAAAAATGTCATTTTTGACAAATCAGGCTTTTGATCACAGGCTGCCTTCCTCGAAGCTCAGCCATTTACAAATTCACTTCAATGCCAGTGCTCAATCCACAAGCTGATGCCCAACGCGCCATGGAGGTCATGCAGGATGGTGGCATTGCCATACTGCCCAATGATGTAGGTTACTCACTCATTGCAGCGACATCCCCAGCACTTCAAAAAATATTCAGGACGAAGCGACGGGCGCCACAAAAGCTTAATGCGATGCTGGGAAATGATGACTTGCATCGCGAACTTCATGTTGTGAGCGAACGCGGCAAATCGATCGTCGAGGCCATTACCCAAGACTACGACCTGCCGCTTGGGTTGGTTGCCCCTTGTCGCAGTGACCACCCGCTACTGCGCAGTCTGGACCCAGACACCTATGAACGCAGCACCAAAGACAACACGCTGCTCATGCTGCTTAACGCGGGGCCATTTCATCGCGAGATCACTCGCTTGAGCATAGATCGGCAAACGCTTTTGTTTGGATCATCGGCTAACCTATCGATGCACGGTACCAAGTTTCGTGTCGAAGACATGGAGACCGAGATTACCGACATCGCCGACCTTGTGGTCGACTACGGCCTGATGAAATACCATCTCTGGCAAGCCTCATCAACCCTGCTTCACTGCGAGACGCTGGAGGTGGTTCGTTACGGATCCTGCTTTGAAAACATTGCTGACATACTGATGCGCCACTTTGGTATCGCACTGCCGCCCCGGCCCGCCAACTAATGAATCCACTTTTTTTTGACCATGCCGGCTTCATCGTCCGTGATTTGCCGAGTTGCCATGCGTTACTTTTAGAACTTGGTTTTTCGCTGACTACTCGAGCGGATCACACTATGACCGACGCCCAAGGTCGAACTGTGTCAGCTGGCAGTTCGCAGCACACCATCATGTTTGAGCAAGGCTACCTGGAGCTGATGGAAATCACCAACCCTGCGGCAGGCCACCAACTTGCCGCCGCCCCGACCGTTCGTTATGGGCTGCATATTTTGGCGCTCGGCACAGCCGATGCCAAAGCCACACATCAAAGCTATTTGGAGCACGGCCGCGATGTGGGCCTGCTGCGGTACTGGTCCAGAGAGGTCCTTGAAGCTGACCGACAGGGTTTAGCGCGGTTCGCCTTCTTTGATACCAATTGGACGGCCCATGATCCGTCCTACATCTGTTGGGTACAACACCTGACGCCATCACTGATTCGCTCATCCAGGGACATGGTCCACGCGAATTCGGCGCTTTCAGTGCTTTCCATTCGTTACGCAGGCTCTGTCGTCGGCAATCAACAATGGGTAGATCGGCTCCAAGGCTTTGGGATTCGACCGCTATCCGCCAACGAAAATACGAGCGTGTTGGATCTAGGTGCGACAAAAATTGAAGTCGAATACCAACAAGACAGGTGTCACGTGGTGCCGGTCGGCATTGAGGTACGCTTTCGGTCGCTGAATTCGCTGCGGCAGCGCTGTATTTCTGCTGGTATCCAACACCAGGAACTCCCGAACGGATCTGTCCAGGTCGACCTGAAGGCTGAGTTAGGTCTGTACTTGATTGGCCGACCGCTAAATGACGACTGAGGCCTCGGTAGTCGACCGGTTCGCCCTTTGGGTTTACGCAAACTTGCCTGGCTAGAAACTGGTGCGGTCAATTTGGCCGCAAAATCCAGCCATGACCAGAAACTCTCAACTCCTGCACCCACAACGCGACCCCGCGCCAACCCGCCCTGCCGCCACCGTGCTGTTACTGCGCGATGGCGCGGCGGGGTTGGAAGTGCTGATGACACGCCGCTCGCTGACGGCCAGCTTCGCACCAGGGGCCTATGTATTTCCCGGCGGCGGTGTCGACCCGCTCGATGCCGCCAGCCACCCCATGGCCACACGCCGCCCTGGCCAAAGCGCGCTGCACCTGACTCAGGCCATTGCCGCCATCCGGGAGAGCTTTGAAGAGCTTGGCGTACTGCTGGCGCAACACGCCGACGGTCGCCCGGCCGACCAGCAGGACATCGCCGCGCTTCACCGCAGCCAGCCCTTTGCAGCCCAGTGCCGGGCACGCGGCCTGCTGCTGGCTGCCGATTCGGTGTTTGTGCTGGCGCATTGGGTGACCGACCGGGACCTGCCGCGACGTTTTGACGTGCCTTTTTTGGTGGCGCGCATGCCAGCCGGGCAAACCCCAGTGGCCGACGGCCAGGAGCAGTTCGAACCGGTCTGGGTGCGACCCGCCGACGCTCTGGCTCGCCACACGGCCGGCCAGTTTTTCATCATCTTCCCGACCATCCGAACGCTGGAGCGGCTGAAGGGCTACGCCAACGTGGACGCAGTGCTGCAGGCCTGCGCCGCCACTGAGGAGCCGCTTTGGACCAGCTGCCCGCGCGCCGGGCTGTTGGCCGAGCGCGAAGCCCGCTATATGGAGCACGAGCACCCCTACGGCGAACTGGCGCTGGTCTGCCCGGACGGCCAGATCGAGCACCACCTGGACTGGCAGTGCGAACAGCCGGTGCCGCTCTTAAAAAACCTGCAGCGCCTGACCGCGCCCAACCCGGGCGTGATGACCGGCCCCGGCACCAACAGCTACCTGGTGGGCGACCCGCACACCGGCTACATTGCCATCGACCCGGGCCCGGCCGACCCGGCGCACGTGGAGCGTCTGTGGCGTGCCGCTGGCGGCGACATCCGCCTGATTGTGTGCACCCACTCACACCCCGACCATTCACCCGGCGCGCGGCCCTTGCAGGCGCTGTGCCAGCCGCAGCCGCCGATTCTGGGCCTGCCCTCGGCGCCGACCGCGCGCGAGAACAGCCGTTTCAGCCCAGACCGCTCGCTACAAAATAGTGAGCTACTAACCCTTACAGAACAAGGGCTAGAGGCCGATTTGACCCATACTCTCATGGTGATCCACACCCCCGGCCATGCCGCCAATCACCTGTGCCTGCTGCTGCTCGAAGACGGTCTGCTGTTCAGCGGCGACCACATCCTCAACGGCAGCACCACCGTGGTTGACCCGCCCGACGGCGACATGAGCGCTTACCTGGACTCGCTGGACCGCCTGGCTGCGGCCTGTGAAAAGCACAGCGTCAATTTCATTTTGCCGGCGCACGGATATGCAATCGGTGGCCATGACGGAGAGGCCCGGGCGGCCATTGCCCATTTGAAGGCGCATCGGCTCAAGCGCGAGGCCAAGATTTTGGCGGTAATGCAAGCGCACCCCGACGGGACGCCCGACGACTGGGTGACTCGGGCCTACGACGATGTACCACCCCGCATGTGGCCGGTCGCCAAGCGTTCCCTGCTAGCCCATGTGGCACGCATTGAGGCCAGCCTGTTATGACGGACGCAGGTGAACGCCTGGCCAAACGGGTGGCGGCGCTGGTTCCATGCTCGCGCCGTGAAGCCGAACAGTACATCACCGGGGGCTGGGTGAGTGTCGATGGCAGGGTTGTGGAAGAGCCGCAGCACCGCGTCCAGCAGCAGGTGGTCACGCTGGACCGCGACGCCAGTCTGCTGGATGCCATGTCGGCAACCCTGCTGCTGCACAAGCCAGCCGACCATGACGACGGCCGCCTGGCACCAGACGGCCAACGCCCCCGACCGGGCGGGCCAAGGCATGCGCGGCAGTTACTGACCCAGGCAAGGCAACTGGTCGGTGATGAGCCGGGCCAACGGCTGCTCAAACGCCACCTGGTCGGTTTGGATTCGCTGGTGCCACTGGAATCGGGCGCCAGCGGCTTGCTGGTGTTGACCCAGGACTGGCGCGTTGCACGCAAACTGCAAGAGGACGCGGCCTTGATCGAGCATGAGGTGATGGTAGAGGTGGCCGGCGATGTCAGCCCCGAAATCCTGCGGCGGCTGAACCGCGCACCAGAGGGGGCTGCAGCGGCGCGCGCCAGCGTCAAAATCAGCCTCAACAGCAACAATGAGGGCAGCAGCCGCTTGCGTTGTGCCATCAAAGGTAGCCAGCCAGGTCTGTTGGCTGATCTGTTCGACCATGCGGGCTTGCAAATGACCGGCATGAAGCGCATACGCATTGGCCGGGTCAGGCTAGGGGCCTTGCCGCCTGGTCAGTGGCGGTATTTATCGCCACACGAGCGTTTTTGACGATCCATGCGTTGCTAGGGGGTTCTGCCCCCCGATGCCACAGGCGCCAGCCGCTCGGTGGTCCAGCGCAGCAGATCCAACCACATTTGGCGCATCTCGGCGTCCAAGGGCGTGCGCAGCGAATTGGGCAGCTCCACCGTGACCACCGGTATGCCCTTGTGGACCCCACCGTAATTACCCAGCGAGCCCGGGAAAATGCCCACCTGGTCCAGGTACAGTCGGCCCAGCCGGGATGGCGGTACAGAAGGTCCGTCAAAGTCCAGCACGCCATACGGGGCGTGGATGCTGACGATCAGCTGCGGGTTAAAGCTGCGCATCTGCTCATGCAGAAACCGCGACTCAGGTTCTGACAGGGGTTGGGGCCCGGGCCAGCGCCTTGGATCACGCGAGGTTCGCTTGTCCCAATAAATGCGGGCATCCCGCTGCCAATTTGGTGTGGGGAAATTACGGTTCAGGTCCACACCATTGGCATTCACTCGGGTCGGCGGACGGGCCAGCACACCGTCGGGGTTGAGCACCGGCACAAAGCGCCAGTGAATCGATTGGGGCGTGTCGGCCGGCGCCTGCCCCGCCAGCCGTATCCAGTGCAGCGCCACCGCCGCCGAGGACAATTCGTCACCATGGATAGCGCCGACCACCAGCACCCGCAAACCCGCCTGGGTTGGCACGATGTCGCGGGCGTAGATGAGCCTGTTCCGCACCGAGCGCGCCACAGGCACCAACCGCGCCGACTCGCACAGCTCACGGCGCACATTGGGCAGGGTTGCAACAAGCTCGCCGCATGGCGCTGGCGAGGCTGCGCCATGCGGCCTTGTCGATGAGTTCGCAGCGCTGGCGACCGGCCAAGCCAGCGCCAGCGCCAGCGCCAGCATGGCCCAGCCAGAGAATCTCAATACATGCATGCCCGCGCTGCCACTGAAAAAATGTGAAGCCCGCCGATAAGCCGGATTCTGTGCACGGCGGTTGCCCACCGTGTGACTGCCATTAATCTGGGCTGCTGGTCGCCCAGCAGCTCAATGCTACCTACCCGCACACTCCGGGGGCCCCATCAACGTGTGCCTACTTGGTATTGCTGCGCGTAGAGATTGCCCGTTTCACCCGCACCGGGTTGCCCCGGCACGACTCGTCTCTGTTGCTCTAATCCTCACCTTATACCCTGTGCTTGCGCACCCGGCTTTCAGTGGACAGCTGTTAGCTGCTACGCTGCCCTGTGCAGTCCGGACGTTCCTCCAGTGCCCTGTTTCCAGGATTGCACCAGCAGCAGTCTGGCCGGCTTCACCCCTTCATTATCGCGAGCTTTCATAACCATATGTCAAAGCCGATTGATCAATCGGCCGAAAATAGCCAACTCACCACCCACTCCTGGAGCGCGCCATGAAGGCTGACAACATTCTGCACACCATCGGCAACACCCCCCACGTCCGCATCAACCGCATGTTTGGCCCGGGCGTCCAGGTCTGGATCAAGTCCGAGCGCTGTAACCCCGGCGGATCGATCAAAGACCGCATCGCACTGGCGATGGTGGAAGACGCCGAACGCAGTGGCGCGCTACAGCCCGGCGCCACCATTGTCGAACCCACCTCGGGCAACACTGGTGTCGGCCTGGCCATGGTAGCTGCCGTCAAGGGCTACAAGCTGGTATTGGTAATGCCCGACAGCATGTCGATCGAGCGTCGCCGCCTGATGCTGGCCTACGGCGCCAGCTTTGACCTGACCCCGCGAGAAAAAGGCATGAAAGGTGCGATTGCACGGGCGCAGGAACTGGTAGCGGCCACACCCGGCGCCTGGATGCCGCAGCAGTTCGAGAACCCGGCCAACATCGAGGTGCATGTGCGCACCACCGCACAGGAAATCCTGGCCGATTTTCCCGATGGGCTGGACGCACTGATTACCGGCGTGGGCACAGGCGGCCACCTCAGCGGCTGCGCCCGCGTGCTCAAGGCGACCTGGCCGCAACTCAAGGTGTATGCAGTGGAACCCGCCGCATCGCCGGTCATCTCGGGCGGCGCACCCTCGCCGCACCCGATCCAGGGCATCGGCGCTGGCTTTATTCCGAAAAACCTGGGCACCACCCTGCTCGACGGCGTGATCCAGGTCGAGGCCGAGGCCTCGCGCGAAATGGCCCGCCGCAGCGCCCGCGAAGAGGGCATGCTGGTGGGCATCTCCAGCGGCGCCACACTGGCTGCGATCGCGCAAAAGCTGCCCGACTTGCCTGCCGGCGCGCGGGTGCTGGGTTTCAACTACGACACCGGTGAGCGTTACCTGTCGGTCGAGGGCTTTTTGCCGGTCTGACAACTTCTCGGCCCATCGGTAGTTGTAAAGTCCATCGCGGTACCAGCCGCACCGGGTGTAGTCCAATTGCGGCGCCCCCAGAGCAGTGCTAGCACTCTGCCAGTACTCCCAGTCACGCGTAGACAGGACCTGAAACCCTGCTAGATGCGCCTAATCCTGGGCTGGGTCGTCTGGGGCTAACCTGATGGCAAGCCTGGGAAAGGCACTCAACCCCGTAAAAAACCTTTACGAATCTATCGCCACTCGCTGTTGACTTTGGCAGTTGCCAATAGTTATTCTTCAAGGCAGGGTAGGAGAGTAAAGCTTTGATAGAAGAATCTGTTCGCATTGAGACCGAGGTTGACGTCGCTCGGGCCACAACGCCAATGTCGGCGACAGTGGCCGCGCCAACGCTTGCTGTCGCAGTGCTTACTGCTTGCGGAGGCGGGGGCAACGGTGATGTTTTTTCGGGTTCGGAAATTCGACCCACCCTGCTCGCAACCGACCAGACCAGCAATCTGTCATGGACGCAGCCGCAATCTGACGCCGATGCCGCCAGATTTTTAAATCAAGCGCAATTCTCGGCGTCGATCAGTGAGATCGCTAGCGTGCGCAACATCGGCTACGCTGCTTGGCTTGAACAGCAGTTCGCCGCAACGCCGGGCCAGTCCGGCTGGGACTGGTTGCTCGCACGGGACTATCAAACCACCAACATCACCAAGGGTTTCCACCAGAGCAACGTCGATTACCCGGCTGACAACATGCTCTGGCAGCAGTTGCTCGCCTCGCCCGATGCCGTCAGGCGGCGGATGGCCTTGAGTTTGACCGAATTCTTTGTGGTCGGCATTCCTGGCCTCAATTCGCGGATTCGCTGGCCGTCCTTCATGATCGCCAACTGGTGGGACACCCTGTGCAGCCAGGCGTTCGGCAATTACCGGTCCTTACTTGAGGCGGCGACACTTCACCCGGCCATGGGCCTTTACCTCAATGCGGCCGGTAACCAAAAGGAAAACCCCGCGACGGGCCGTGTTCCAGACGAGAACTACGCCCGTGAAGTCATGCAGTTGTTCAGCATTGGCCTCTACGAGCTCAACAATGATGGCACCCCTAAAAATGGTGTGCTGAAAGAAACCTACACGAATGCCGACGTCAGTAACCTGGCTCGGGTCTTCACTGGCTACTTGGTCGATGGTCGAGGCGCTGTGGCCGACACCACAACCATCCCTGGCGAAACCATTTACGACTTTGCCTACGCCGCAAAGCAGATGTACTTCACCGCCAGCAGGCACTCCGACCTGGAAGCCAGCTTTCTCGGCGTCACTGTTCCCGCCAACACGCCAGGCGGTACCGCATTGACCACGGCCCTGGACACACTTTTCAACCACCCTAACGTCGGCCCGTTTTTTGGCCGGCAAATGATTCAGCGCCTGGTCACCAGCAACCCAAGCCCGGCTTACGTGGGCCGGGTGGCTGCTGCCTTTAACAACAACGGCCAGGGCGTACGAGGCGATCTCAAAGCCGTTTGGCGCGCCATTTTGCTGGATGAAGAGGCCAGAAGCACCGCTGGTTTGACCAACCCGCAATTCGGCAAGTTGCGTGAGCCCATGCTTCGTTTTACCCAATGGGCGCGAACCTTCGGTGTGACTTCTGCGGCCAATTCCTGGAAACTTGGGACCTTTGGTGCGCGCATCGGTCAGGGCCCGTTGCGTTCGCCATCGGTCTTCAACTTCTTCCGGCCCGGCTACGTGCCCCCCAATACCGCCCTAGCGAGCGCCGGTCTGGTCGCGCCAGAGTTTCAGTTGGTCAGTGAACAACAGGTCATGGACTACCTTGGTGAGATGTACAGCCCGATTCGCAACGGGTTCTACATTCGCAATGCACCCGTCCCTGAGAATGCCAGCAGCGGCACCTACACCTACGACGTCAAGGCCAACTACGCGGCCGAGATCGCATTGGCTCCTAATGCATCAGCATTGGTGGACCGACTGGACCTGCTGCTCTGCGCGGGCCAACTGAAGGCTACGACAAAAGCTCTTATTGTGGGCGCTCTGGCCTCACCCGCCGTGACAACCGGCAGCGCTGAAAGCGTCAAACTCAACCGCATAGCGGCCGCGATATTCCTGATCATGGCCAGCGCCGACTACCTGGTCCAGAAATGACATCGACTTTGGTATTGGGCCTAACATGCATCTACTGAAACCCGAACTCCATTCGCGCCGGGCATTTTTGAAGCGCAGCTCTCAACTGGCCATGGTAGGTGCGGGGCTGCCCACGGCCCTGAATCTTGCGGCCATCGGGGAAGCAGCCGCATTCAACGCAACCGACTACAAAGCCCTGGTCTGCGTCTTCATGCCCGGTGGCTCTGACTACGCCAATACCGTAGTCACCTACGACAAGGCATCCTATGACCTGTACAGCGCGGTGCGTGAGGGCGGGCCCGAGCGGACGGCAGGAGGCATAGCCTTGGGCCGGGACGTCTTGACGCCCACCCTACTGTCACCTATTCAAGCGCTTCCGGCCGGGCGCCAATACGCTTTGCACCCGGCCATGAGCGGCATGGCCCAATTGTTTCATGCGGGCAAAGCAGCCGTCATGCTGAATGTCGGTCCTTTGGTTATTCCATTGACGCGAACGAGCTATTCGAGCGCCAACAATGTGCTGTACCCGAAGCCGCCCAAATTGTTCTCCCACAATGACCAGACTTCGGTTTGGCTCTCCTCGAAACCGGAGGGTGCCACGGTGGGTTGGGGTGGCAGCATGGGCGATTTGGCTTTGTCCGGCAATACCGAAGCCATGTTCACCTGCATGTCGGTCAGCGGCAATGCCCTCTTCCTTTCGGGCAAACAGGCCTCACCTTTGCGGCTCGGCACCTCAGGTCTGGCCGTGTCCGACAATTTGCTGGGGACCAGCATGTACGGGTCTAGCGCCGTCAAGAGCGCTTACGACAGTCTGATTACCCAAAGCAGCAGCCATGCGATGGAAGACGAGTACAACCGGGTCACGAAGCGGTCATTGGATGCACGAGTCAAAATCTCGGATGCACTGGCGTCTCAGCCCGAAACCAACCCCGCCTACAGCCAGTTCCCAGCCACCGGAAACAGCTTGGCGAGCCAACTGAAGGTGGTGGCACGATTGATTGCAGCGCAAAGCATGCTGGGGGTTAAGCGACAGGTTTTTTATGTGACGGCGCCGGGCGGCTATGACCTGCATGACAACCTCATTACCCAACAGGCCAGCAATTTGGGCGTGATGAGCGCGGGCATCTCGGCTTTTCAGAGTGCCATGGATGCATTAGGCATCAGCCAGCAAGTCACGCTTTTCACCGCCTCAGAATTCGGACGGACGCTGACCTCCAACGGCGACGGCTCTGACCACGGTTGGGGCAACCACCACTTTGTTGTGGGTGGTGCAGTCAAAGGTCAGCAGTTCGTCGGGCGCGCACCGCCCGTCAGCATTGCGAACAGTGGCGCGTCTGAGGACCAGTGGCACGTGGGATCGGGCAGCCTGCTGCCCAGTACCTCGATCGACCAGTTTGCCGGGACACTGGCCAATTGGTTCGGGGTACCTGGATCGGATCTGGGGCTGATCATGCCCAATGTCGGAAATTTTGGTGGGTACGACTACCCCGTCAATCTCGGGTTCATGGCTTAAGTCGGGACGCAGGCATGCGAGTCGGGCGATCCAAGCAATTGTCCAATGGCTGGGCTATGGCACTGGCAGCGATTCTGCTGGCCGCCTGCGGGGGTGGCGGTGGTAGCAGCGCCGACGGGGGCTCGGGAGCGGGATCTACGCCGACCGTTGCCAAACAAATCGTTGACAACCAGGGGGGGAGCTTCACAACGTCGGTTGGCGTGGCAATGGTGTTACCTGCTGGGGCGATAAACACGCCAACGACACTGGTCATTCAGCCCGTTGCGGAAGCCCTTGCGCCAACCCTGCCAACGGGAACGGCAAAGGTTGGCAAGGTATTCCGTTTCGAGCCTCATGGCATCACCTTCAATTCGCCCGTGACGGTCAAGGTGCCCTTTGACCCCAGCCTTGTGCCCAGTGGCGCCGTACCAGCGCTGTTCAAAGCGCAACCAGGCGGGACTTTCGCCGAAATCACGCCCGTGACCGTGCAGGGTAGTTTTCTGGTCGCCAATGTCACCAGCTTTTCTTATTTTGCGGTCATGGCGCGCCCAGCACCGCCCAATTTGCCCCCTTTGGCAAAAATGACGCTGCCGGGGTCGCCGTATCTTAGTGGTGCCAGCTTGACTTTTTCCAGCATCGGCTCCCTCGATCCTGAGGGTCAGTTGGTCAAGCTGAGCTGGAATTTTGGTGACAACACGCCGGTCGTTGTTCAGAATCAACCGGGGCCAACAGCTCACATCTACGCCAGTACTGGAAGCTTTGACGTCAGTTTGACCGCCGAAAATGCCAAAGGCGCGGTCAATACTGTCGTGTCCCGAATCACGCTGGACAGCACCAATGCTCCACCGATTGCATCTTTTGTGCCCGGAAGTACCAGCCCTGTCTTGGGAGCGACTGTCAACTTTGATCCGTCTGGCAGCAGTGACCCGGACGGCAGCCTTGTTCAGTTCGACTGGGAGTTCGGCGACGGCACCAGCCTGAGCCGCACCAACACCTTGCCGATCCAGCATGTTTTTCAGAGTGCAGGAAGCAAACAGGTGCGCCTCACTGTCACAGACAACGATGGACTGAGCAGTTCGACCACGGCCGATATTCAGGTCCGACTGAACGCAGCGCCCGTGGCTTTTGTGATTTTGCCAACCACTCCGGTGAGTGGCATGCCACTGACGTTCTCACCCTCGGGCTCCAGCGACTCGGATGGGTTTCTGGTCAAGTACGACTGGGAAATGGGTGATGGCACAACTTACACCCGGTTGAACACAGATGCCGTGTTGGCCGTCACCCATCAATACGCCGGCCCCGGCACTTACCAAGTCAAACTGAAGGTGACAGACAACGATAACGCAACGCACACCATTCAGCAGGCCCTCAACGTCACGTTAGGCCAGGCCGGCAACAAGTCACCCACCGCCAAGATTACCTTGAATATTTCCAGTTCAATTACGGGGCAGGAAGTCGTCATGAACCCATCAGACAGCGCTGACTCTGATGGCCAGATCGTCAAATACCAATGGAACTTTGGTGATGGGACGACTGCATTGTCGACAACCCCAGTGGCGCAGGTCAGGCAATTCACCGTTCCCGGATTGCGATCCATCAGCCTGACCGTGACGGATAACGGCGGCGCTACCAACCAAACTGCGGTTGAACTCAGCACAGCCAGTTTCCCGGCAACTGGCCTTTTGAACGATACCGGGATCAATTGGTGTAGCAACCTGACTGGGACTACTTGGGTCAACAACGTGGTCTGTAGCACCATTGACTGGGCCGCCAAACTCTGGGGCACAGTGCAAGACGCTTGGTATGGCCGCGATGCCTCGGCGAGATCCGGCACCTTGAGCAAAATTGGAACCGGTATGGCCGGCTTCGATTTCACGCGGCTAGGCTCGGATGGCCAACCCCTGGCCATACAAAACGGCACATGGTCCGAGACCGGTTCGCCGTCGGCCGGGACACGCTGGGACTGCATCCGGGACAACAACACCGGGTTTTTCTGGGAGGTCAAGCGCAATGACTCAAGCCAATTGCGGCATGCCCAGCACCAATTCGCGTGGTACTCCACCAATTCAGCCAAAAACGGGGGTCAAAGTGGTAGTCCGATCGGTGGCAGCTGCACTGGCCTTGGGAACAACGCGCAATGCAACACTGAAGCCTATGTCGCTGCCATCAACCAATTACCGGTTGGACAGGCGTTGTGCGGCTTCCGGGACTGGCGAGTGCCAGAAAGGGAAGAACTACGGAACCTGGCTTATTCTGGCAAAAGCACCTCCCCTGCGATTGACACGATGCATTTTCCAAACGTGGCGGCCGAATACCACTGGACCAACTCACCCGATGTGAGCAACGCCGGTACGGCCTGGGGCATCAACTTCATGATTGGTGACGATTTTTATGATGCCAAGACCAGTGCGCACCCTGTTTTCCTCGTCCGCTCGGGGCTCTGAGCATGGCTAAATCGCAGCCCAATTCAGGATGAACTTTATGATCCGTCAATCAATGACCACCAAAGCAGGGAAGTCAGGCGCGGTGGTCATGGCCATGCTGTCTTACTGCGTCTGCGCCCATGCGCAGCAAGTCTGTTCAAGCTCAATCCCCTTGACCCGACCAGACAGCCGCTACGAATCTGTCCTCGGCGCAACCCCATCAGGCAGCGAGGTGCGAGACAAGGTCACGGGACTGATTTGGCAGCGATGTGCCATCGGCATGGTTTGGAGCACGACGAACAGCACCTGTGCGCCAACACCACCCGCAACCACTGCCCAAAAATTCAAATGGACGGATGCACTGGACGTGGCCAGAACGACACCCGCCAGCCCGGCGGCGGGTGGACGCCCCTGGCGTCTGCCGAACCATGCCGAGCTGTACTCTCTGCCAGAGCGGGCCTGCTATGGGCCCGCCTTGAACACCACCTACTTTATCAATGACCCAGCAGGCTGGTTCTGGAGTTCATCGCCACATGGCGGCAGCGTATCCATGGCGTGGATCGTCAACACGTTCAACGGCGAAGATTACGTCAATAACAAAGATTACACGTTTTTTGTGCGCTTGGTGAGGTAGCACAGGGCCATGCATTGCTATCCTCTGTGTGTTTGCAGTCGGTCTATCATCGTGGCCTGCTTGATCACCACGAGCCGCCCCTATGATGCGCCTGACCGAACTAAAACTGCCTCTCTCGGCCCTGCCGGTCGAGGCCCGTCGTGCCGCCGACGCACCCTCTGAGACCGAGGCCGACCGGGCGCCTACCGCGCATCCGCTGGCCACGCTCAGGCGACTGAGCGCAGAAGCCCTGGGGATCACGCCCGATGCGATTGCCCACTTGCAGGTGTTCAAGCGCAGCTTTGACGCCCGCAAGGCCGAGCTCCTGGCGGTCTTCATTGTCGATGTGACGCTGCGGGAACCGGACCAAGAGGCTGCACTCATCACCCAATGGGCGGGGAACCCGCACATCGGCGCCACACCCGACATGCGCTACCAACCAGCGGGCCGCGCCGACGTACCGCCACGCGTCCGCCCGGTGGTGGTCGGGTTTGGCCCCTGCGGCATGTTCGCCGCCCTGCTACTGGCCCAAATGGGCCTGTGCCCGATCGTGCTAGAGCGAGGTCGCACCGTGCGCCAACGCACCAAAGACACCTGGGGCCTGTGGCGCAAGCACGCGCTCAACCCCGAGTCCAACGTGCAGTTTGGCGAAGGCGGCGCCGGCACTTTTTCGGACGGCAAGCTGTGGAGTCAGATCAAAGACCCGCGTCACCTGGGTCGCCAGGTGATGCAGGAGTTCGTTAGGGCCGGGGCACCCCCCGACATCCTTGTGGATGCGCACCCGCACATCGGCACCTTCAAGTTGGTCAAGGTGGTGGAGAACCTGCGCGAGCAGATCATCGCGCTGGGCGGCGAGATCCGGTTTGAGCAGCGCGTGACTGATGTGCTGCTGCGCACCTGCCCGCCGGATGCCAGGGGTCACACTCAGCATGTGCGCGCCCTGACCGTGCTCGACGTGGCTAGGGGGTCAAGCTACGAACTGCCCGCCGAGCAGGTGGTGCTGGCGCTGGGGCACAGTGCGCGCGACACCTTTGCCATGCTGCACGCGCGCGGCGTCTTCATGGAAGCCAAACCGTTTTCGATCGGTTTTCGCATCGAGCACCCGCAAGGCGTGATTGACCGCGCCCGCTGGGGCCGGCATGCCGGTCACCCGCTGCTGGGAGCGGCCGAGTACAAGCTGGTGCACCACGCCAACAATGGCCGTGCGGTCTACAGTTTTTGCATGTGCCCGGGAGGCACTGTGGTGGCGGCGACGTCCGAACCCGGGCGTGTAGTGACGAATGGCATGAGCCAATACTCGCGCAACGAGCGCAACGCCAATGCGGGTATCGTGGTGGGTATTGACCCGCGCGACTACCCGACGGACCCGGCCGCTTTTGAGGCCACGCTGGGCGCCGGCACAGGCCTGCTCCCCATGCCCGGGCAGGCGCTGCACCCACTGGCCGGCATCGTGCTGCAACGTCAGTTGGAATCACAAGCTTATGTGCTGGGCGGCAGCAATTACGAGGCGCCGGGGCAGTTGGTGGGAGACTTTTTGGCGAACCGCCCATCCAGCCAGCTCGGCAGCGTCACACCTTCTTACAAGCCAGGCGTTCATCTGGGGGATCTGAGCCAGGCTCTGCCCGGCTATGCGGTCGAGGCGATCCGCGAAGCGCTACCGGCCTTTGGCAAAAAAATCAAAGGGTTTGACATGGCCGACGCGGTGCTGACCGGGGTTGAGACCCGCACCTCATCGCCGCTCAAGATAACCCGCGGTGACGATCTGCAAAGCATCAACACCGCCGGCCTGTACCCGGCCGGTGAAGGCGCCAGCTATGCCGGCGGCATCCTGTCTGCGGGCGTGGACGGCATCCGAGTGGCTGAAGCGGTGGCGCGCAGCTTGGGCCTGTCATCCTCGGCTTGACCGGGGATCCATGACTACCTGGATTCCCGGTCAAGCCGGGAATGACGAGAAAAATGCAGGGATGGCGTGCCTGCTGCAGCGAGGTCAGGAGGAGCCCGCAGGGCGGAGGACACGAGCGTAAGCAGGCACGCCGTCCCCGCCAACCCCAAAAGCAGACGTAAAAAAACGCCAACCCCAGCAACCCCGGGGTTGACGTCGACCATAACAAGTGTCAGGCGGTCTGCAGCGCAGCAATGCGCTCTTCAATCGGCGGGTGCGTACTGAACAGTTGACCGATGCCGCCGGCAATGCCCATGGCGGCCACGCTCTTGGGCAGTTCACCGGGCACCATGCCACCCAGGCGGGCCAGGGCGTTGATCATGGGCTGCTTGCGGTTCATCAACTGGGCGGCGCCGGCATCAGCCCGGAACTCGCGCTGGCGGGAAAACCAGGCCACCACCATGGCAGCGGCAAAACCGAGCAAGATGTCAAGCACGATGGTGGTCACATAGTAGCCAATGCCAGGGCCGCTGCTGCGGTCGTCACCCTTGCGCAGAAAGCTGTCAACCGCATAACCAATAACCCGGCTGAGGAACACCACAAAGGTGTTCATCACGCCCTGGATCAGGGTCATGGTGATCATGTCGCCGTTGGCAATATGGGCGATTTCATGGCCGATCACGGCTTCAATCTCGTCACGCGTCATGCCCTGCAGCAGGCCGGTGCTGACCGCCACCAGGGCCGAGTTTTTAAAAGCACCCGTGGCAAAGGCATTGGGATCGCCCTCAAAGATGCCGACCTCGGGCATGCCGATGCCAGCCTTGTCGGCAAACTTGCGCACGGTCTCGACAATCCAGGCTTCATCGGCATTCTGCGGCTGGTTGATGACGCGCACACCCGAGGTCCATTTGGCCATGGGCTTGCTGATCAGCAGCGAGATGATGGCGCCCCCAAAACCCATCACCAGGGCAAAGCCC
>JBIKZZ010000194.1:0-6149 GCA_044354435.1 Rhodoferax sp.
CGGTGGCCGGAATTTTGTAGGTGCTGGGCGCGTGGGTGGCCAGGCGGCCCTGGCTGTCCCACACCAGCTGCTCGGTGGTGAGCCAGCCCATGCCCTGCACAAAGCCGCCCTCGATCTGGCCGATGTCGATGGCCGGGTTAATGGAGCGACCCACGTCGTGCAGGATGTCCACCCGCAGCACCCGGTTTTCGCCGGTCAGGGTGTCGATGGCGACTTCAGTACAGGCTGCGCCATAGGCAAAGTAATAAAACGGCCGCCCGGTGAGTGTGGTCTTGTCGTAGTGGATCTTGGGGGTGCGGTAGAAGCCGTCGCTCCAGAGCTGGATGCGGTTGGCGTAGGCCAGGCGCACCACATCGTCAAAAGCGCGAGTGCCGTTCGGTGACAGCACCTGGCCGGCTTCAAAGCGCACCGCGCCAGCGCCACAGCCGTCTAGACCCGCCACAAAAGCCGCCAGGTTGTCGCGCACATGGCGCGCCGCAAACTGGGCCGCACGGCCGTTCAGGTCGGTGCCGGCCGAGGCGGCGGTGGCCGAGGCGTTCGGGATCTTGCTGGTGTCGCTGGCGGTGGCCAGCACCCGGGCCAATGGCACGCCCAATTCGTCGGCCACGATCTGCGCCACCTTGGTGTGCAGGCCCTGGCCCATTTCGGTGCCGCCGTGGTTCACTTGCACGCTGCCATCCAGGTACACATGCACCAGCGCGCCGGCCTGGTTGAACAGGGTTGCAGTGAAGGAAATGCCGAATTTGACCGGTGTTATCGCCAGCCCGCGTCGTATGACGGGCTGGCCAGCGTTCCAAGCCAAAATGGCCTCCCGCCTTTGCTGGTATTGGGAAGTTTGCTCTAGTTTCGATAGCATTGGCGCCAGAATGTTGTCCTCTACCCGCATACCGTAGTGGGTGGTGTCGCGCCGCGCTTGGCCATTGGCCGTGGGGTGCTCGTCGTACAGGTTGCGCTGGCGCACGGCCAAAGGATCCAGCCCGAGCCGGCGCGCGATGTCGCCCATGATGGCCTCGATCACGACCATGCCCTGTGGCCCGCCAAAGCCGCGAAACGCGGTGTGGCTCTGGGTGTTGAGCTTGCAACGGTAAGAGGCAATGGCCACGTCTTCCAAAAAATAGGCGTTGTCGGCGTGGAAGATCGCGCGGTCGGACACCGGGCCCGACAGGTCGGCGCTGAAGCCGCAGTTCATGGCCATCATCAGGTTCAGGCCGCACAAGCGCCCGCTGTCGTCAAAGCCCACGGTGTAGTCACAGACCATGGGGTGGCGCTTGCCTGTGATCAAAAAGTCATCGTCGCGGTCCAGCCGCAGCTTGACCGGGCATTTGAACTTGTGCGCCGCCACTGCCGCCCACACCGCCATGTGGCCAGCCTGGGTCTCCTTGCCGCCAAAACCGCCACCCATGCGCCGGCATTCGACCCGCACCGCGTTATTGGACAGGCCTAGGGCGTGAGCCACCCAGTGCTGCACCTCGCCCGGGTGCTGTGTGCTGCTGTGAATCACCCACTGCCCCTGCTCCTGCGGCAGAGCGTAGGCCACCTGGCCTTCAAGGTAAAAGTGTTCCTGACCGCCCACCTCCAGGGTCCCGCTGAGCTGATGCGGGGCACCGGCCAGTGCGCCATCGGCATCACCTCGGCGCACAAACACCGGCGGCAGCACAGAATGGCTGTGCTGCAGCGCCTCGCGCACGCTCAGCACAGCGGGCAGCGCGTCAATCTGCACCTGCACCAGGCGCGCTGCGCGGCGGGCCTGCATCATGTTGTCAGCCACCACCAGGCCCACCACCTGGCCCACGTGCTGCACCGTGCCCTGCGCAAACACCGGCTCGTCACCGGCAAAGGCGGCCAGCATAGCGTCGCCGGGAATGTCTGCCGCCAGTACGAGACCGCGTACGCCGGCCAGTGCCAGTGCCGCCGTGCCAGAGACCCCGCGCAGGGTGCCATGGGCCAGCGGCGACAAGATGGGGGCCGCGTACAGCGTGCCGCGCGCCTCGGCCATGTCGTCAATGTAGGTGGCCGTACCCGCCACCTGAGCCGCTGCGCTTTCGTGGTGCGCAGACGAACCACTTGCTCTGGTGCTCATGCCAGCAACGCCTCAAGCCCGGCGCTCTCCAGGTTGATGGCGCGCGCGCCCTGGCTTTCCAGCCAAAAGCGCTGCAACAGATTGCCCAGCACCTGAATGCGGTAAGCGTTAGAAGCGCGCAGGTCAGAGATGGGCGAGAACTCCTGGCGCAGCACCAGCATGGCCTGCTGCACCGTGGCCTCGGTCCAGGGTTGCCCGGTGAGCAGTGCCTCGGTTTGGCTGGCACGCACCGGGGTGGCTGCCACCCCGCCCACCCCGATCGAGGCCAGCACGATCTGGCCGCCCTCCAAGTGCATCGCCACGGCCAGGCAAAGCGCCGAGATGTCGTCGTCAAAGCGCTTGGACACTTTGTACACCCGGCTGAACTCCTGCGGCACCGCCTTGGGCACCTTGATCCAGGCCAGCAGCTCGTCGGGTGCCATCACGTTTTGCCGGTAGCCGGTGTAGAGCTGCGCCAGCGGTAGCTCACGGTGGCCACGTGTGCTCATCAGCACCACGTTGGCGCCCAGTGCGATCAGGAGCGGCATCGAGTCGCCAATCGGCGAGCCGTTGGCCACATTGCCGCCCAGCGTGCCCGAATTGCGCACCGGCAAGCCGGCAAAGCGCTGAGCAAAGGCCAGCAGCTGCGGCCGGTCCGTCACCAGGGCCGCAAAGGCCTCGGTCAGTGATACCGCAGCGCCAATCGCCAGGTGGTGCGGGTAGTGCTCCACGCGGCGCAGTTCGGCCACGCGGCTCAAGTCCAGCACCTGTGGCAACCGGCGGTGGCCCTTGTTGACCCACAGACCCACGTCGGTGCAGCCGGCCACCAGTTGCGCCGCAGGGTGGCTGCTGCGCAGCTGCAGCAGCTCAGCCAGGGTGTCTGGCAAAAAATAGGCCAAATTGGCCTCCAGCCCCTGTCCTGCTTGGTTAAGCTGCTTCAATTGTTGTAGCAAATCAGCTTCTTTCACCGTCACCCGTGGCAGGTCTGCCATGGTCTGAGCGGCGTCCAGAATCGGCCGGTAGCCGGTGCAGCGGCACAGGTTGCCCGACAAATCCTGCTGCGCCAGCGCCCGCGTAACTGGGCGGCCCGGCAGCACATGGTTCTGGTACATGCCAAACAGGCTCATCACAAAGCCGGGCGTGCAAAAGCCGCACTGGCTGCCATGGCACTGCACCATGGCCTGCTGCACCGGGTGCAGGCTGCCATCCGGCGCCAGCAGGTCCTGCGCGGTCCACAAGGCCTGGCCCTGGATGGAATGCGCCAGCCGGATGCAGCTGTTCACCGCGCGGTACTTCAGGCGGCCACCGTCGTCCTCGCCCAGCACCACAGTGCAGGCGCCGCAATCGCCCTCGTTGCAGCCTTCTTTGGTGTCGGTGCTGTCCAGGTCCTCGCGCAGCACCTCCAGCAGGGTGCGGTCGGACGGCACGTCATGCAGGGTGACTGTCTGGCCTCGGCGTATAAATTGAAGCGGTCGGGTGATCATCGGCGAATCCTCATGGCCTAGGGTAAAGCAGGAGCGACAGGGCGCTCATATCGACTAGCATATGGTATTCAACAAGATCCAGCGATGCGCGACGACATTCTTTTCGGTGAACCCGACATAGACCGCCTGGTGTCGGTGGCGGCCCTCAAGCGCCAGGCGCTTGCCGCATGACGACCCCCCGCCTGCAACTGACTGGCATCACCAAACGCTACCCCGGCGTGGTGGCCAACAGCGACGTCAACCTGACCGTCCAGCCAGGTCAGGTCCATGCGGTGCTGGGCGAAAACGGGGCCGGCAAGTCAACGCTGATGAAAGTCATCTACGGCGCTGTCAAACCCGACAGCGGCAGTGTGTTGTTCAACGGCCAGCCCGCGCGCATCCGCAACCCGCAGGAGGCGCGGGCCCTGGGCATCAGCATGGTTTTCCAGCATTTCAGCCTGTTTGACACCATCACCGTGGCAGAGAACGTCTGGCTCGGCCTGAGCAAAAGCCTTAGCTTGACCTCGGTTAGTCAGAGCATCACCGCCAAGGCGGCCGAATATGGCCTGGACATCGACCCCAGCCGGCCGGTGCATACCCTGAGCGTGGGTGAGATGCAGCGGGTCGAGATCATCCGCGCCCTGCTGACCAACCCGCAACTGCTGATCCTGGACGAGCCGACGTCGGTGCTGACACCTCAGGCCGTCGAAAAGCTGTTTGTGGTGCTTAAAAAATTGGCCTCCGAGGGCTGCAGCATTTTGTACATCAGTCACAAGTTGCATGAAATTCGCGAACTGTGCACGGCCTGCACAGTGCTACGCGGCGGCCGTGTCACCGGGGTCTGCAACCCGGGCGAAGAGTCCAATGCCTCACTCTCGCGCCTAATGATTGGCGCAGAGCCGCCGCAGCTGACCCACCGGCCGCAACAGCCTGGCGCACCGCTGCTCCAGGTACAGGGCTTGAGTCTGCCGCGCGCCGACCAGTTTGGCGTTGACTTGCTGGGCCTGGACCTGCAGGTGCGTGCCGGCGAGGTGGTGGGCCTGGCCGGCGTGTCCGGCAACGGTCAAAAAGAGCTGTTGTATGCCTTGTCAGGCGAAGACATGCGGGCTGCAGCGGGTGCCATTCGCATTGCGGGTACGGATGCGGGGGCCTTGCATCCCGGTGCCCGGCGCAAACTGGGGCTGCACTTTGTGCCGGAAGAGCGGCTGGGTCGCGGCGCGGTGCCCACGTTGGGGCTGGCGCACAACCTGCTTTTGACGCGGCAGGAGGCGATCAGCCACCCCCGCTGGGGCGGGGGCTGGATTCGGGTGCGCGCGCTGGAGCAACAGGCGGCCGGCATCATTGCCCGCTTCAATGTCAAGGCGGGCGGGCCGCGTGCGTTGGCACGTTCGCTCTCAGGTGGCAATTTGCAAAAGTTCATCGTCGGCCGCGAAATCGACGCCGCCCCACGCCTCTTCATCGTGTCACAGCCCACCTGGGGTGTCGATGTGGGCGCTGCGGCACAGATTCGGGGTGAAATCCTGGCGCTGCGCGACGCGGGTTGCGCCGTGCTGGTGGTCAGCGAAGAGCTCGACGAGCTGTTCGAGCTCAGCGACCGCTTGCATGTGATGGCGCGTGGCCGGCTGTCGCCATCGATTGCGACGGCCGAGGCCACAGTCGAGCAGATTGGCGAATGGATGAGCGGCTTGTGGCAGGGGGAGGCCCATGCTCAAGCTTGAAGCCCGGCCACAACCCAGTCCGGCCTGGACCTACGGCTCGCCGGTTCTAGCGCTGGCCGTTACGGTGCTGATTGGCGTGTTGCTGTTTGTGGCACTGGGCAAAGACCCGGTGGCGGGCCTGCGGGTGTTTTTTTGGGACCCGATCAAAAGCCCCTATGCGCTGGGTGAGCTCACCGTCAAGGCCACGCCGCTGCTGCTGATCGCGCTGGGGCTGGCCGTGTGTTTTCGCTCCAACGTCTGGAACATCGGCGCTGAAGGCCAGTACGTGCTGGGGGCGATTGCCGCCAGTGGCGTGGCACTGATGGCCGACAAGGGCAGCAGCAGCTGGATCGTGTTGCCGGTCATCTTGGCGGGCATCCTGGGCGGCATGTTCTGGGCAGGTATCACGGCCTGGCTGCGCGATCGCTTCAACGCCAATGAAATCTTGGTCAGCCTGATGCTGGTGTATGTGGCGGTGATGCTGCTCAGCTTCGTTGTCTCGGGCCCCTGGAAAGACCCGCAGGGCTACAACTTCCCCCAGAGCCGCACCTTTGACGCCGCGACCCGTATTCCGCGTCTGTTCGCAGGCTCACGGGTCAGCATTGGCATCTTTATCGCCCTGGCCGGTGTGGCCTGCGTCTGGGTCTTCTTGTTCCGCACGCGGGCTGGTTTTGCCCAGCAGGTCGGCGGCCTGGCGCCGGCGGCTGCCCGTTACGCTGGTTTTTCGTCGCGCCGTGCGCTGTGGGTCGCGCTGCTGGTCTCGGGTGGCATGGCGGGCTTGGCTGGCGCGCTCGAGGTGGCCGGCCCGATTGGTCAGCTCACGCCTTATGTGCCGGCCGGCTACGGTTTCGCCGCCATCATCGTCGCCTATGTTGGGCGGCTGCACCCGGTGGGCATGGTGCTGTCTGCTGTGCTGATGAGCATGTTCTA
>JBIKZZ010000181.1:0-6701 GCA_044354435.1 Rhodoferax sp.
AGACGGCGACCGCTGGTGCCTGTGTGCGCTACGCTGGAAAGAGGCTTTTTCTGCTGGGCTGGCGCCCGAGGTGGTGCTGGCCAGTACCCATGCCAAGGCACTAGAGGTGGTCACCATTGAGCAGCTGCGGGAGTACGCCGCAGCTTGAGCTGCCCCCGCCATGCGCCGCAAAATCCCCAGCCTGCAAGCCCTGGCCTGTTTTGATGCCGCCGCCCGGCACCAGAGCTACACCCGCGCCGCACAAGAGCTGGCGCTGACACAGGGGGCGGTGTCGCGCCAGATCGGCGCACTGGAGGCCTTTGTCGGTGTGGCGCTGTTCCAGCGCACCCGCCACGGCGTGGCCCTGACCGAGCGGGGCGCCGAGTACGCGCAGCAGGTGGCGGGGCGGCTGCAGGGGCTGGAGCAGGACACGCTGGAGGTGATGGCTGGCCAGGGCCGTAGCGGCAGCCTGCAGCTGGCCGCCGTACCCACCTTTGCCACACGCTGGCTGATCCCCCGCTTACCGGCCCTGGCCGCCCTCCACCCCGAGCTCATCGTCCATATCGAAACCCGCACCCGCCCCTTTTTGTTTGCAGACACCGACTTTGATGCGGCCCTGTACGCCGGCACCGCCGAGCAGGTGGCCAACTGGGCCGGCACCCGGGCGGTGCGCCTGCTGACCGAGGACATGGTGCCGGTGTGCAGCCCTGCGCTGGTCGCCAGGGTAGGGCCACTGCCGGTGCTCACCCCGGCGGTGATTGCCACCCTGCCGCTGTTGCAGCAAAGCACCCGCCCCAGCGCCTGGCGCCAATGGTTTGACGCCGCCGGTGTGGCCGCGCCCATGGCCCTGAGCGGCCCACGCTACGAGTTGTTTTCCATGACGGCCGCCGCTGCCGCCCAGGGCCTGGGCCTGGCGCTGGTGCCGCGCCTACTGGTCGAACCAGAACTGGCCCGCGGCGAACTGGTGGTGGCCTGCGACCAGGTGCTGCCGGGCGACCGGGCCTATTACCTGGTACAGCCCGAGCGAGCGGAGGAACGGCCGGCGCTGAGCGGGTTCAAGGCCTGGCTCCGGGAAGCTGTGAAGTCGGAGACAACGCCAGGCCCATGAGTGCCTGACCAGGCCGCGTGAAGGTGCGTACTGAGCGCGACTAGTAGGTCGTCAAAAATGGTCAGAAATTCCTTTTAACAACTATTTATGCTTTTTAAAACTACATAAATAGCCTTAAAATACGTTTTAATGAAGGCCATCACCCCACCGCCACTGCCCGTGACGCGCAGCCTGAACCGCCTTGGCCAGGCCATTTCGATGGCGCGCCGGCGCCGGCGCCTGACGCAGCAGGACCTTGCCGAACGCATAGGAGCATCCGCCAACACCGTAAGGCGCATGGAAGCGGGCTTCCCGGGGACCGCGCTGGTCCATGTCGCAAGGGCGCTGCAGGTCTTTGGTGAGCTCGACAAACTCGACCATTTGTTGGATACCTCACAGGACGCCATTGGTTTGACGCTCATGGACGAGCAGCTGCCGCAGCGGGTTCGCAAACCGCGCAAGACACCGGAATCGGGGGCATTTTGATGGCCAACAAGCCCGCCTTCAAATCAACCCCTCAGCGAACCCCTTTGGAGGTCTTGCTTGGCAAGGCAGAAAAGCCCTTGGGGCGCCTCATCTTTGTCAAAGACGGGCAGCGGGAGTTTTCTCAATTTGCGTACAACGAAGCCTGGCTGACAAACGCCCAATACTTTGATGTCTCGCCCGACCTGAGCCGCCGAACTGGCTATCAGCTGCGCAAGCCACCAACGAGAAATGACAGTCGTTTTTTTATGGCGCTGGCCGACACTGAACCAGACGCTTGGGGTCGGCGTGTCATCGCACGGGCACATGCCAAGGCCCGCGCCAAAGATGCCGCCCTCGGGCCACTGACCGAGCTTGATTACCTGATGGCGGTGGACGACTTTAGCCGGGTGGGCGCCCTTCGCTTACGCGATGACACCGGGCAATACCTTCGCCGTGTGGCTGAGGACGCGCGCGCGACACCCGCATTTCTGGAGCTTGAAACCATCATGCGCGCATCACGCGCAGTAGAACTCAGCCAAGAGACGGCCGAGGACCTGGCGTACCTGCAAGGCAAAGGCACATCGCTGGGTGGCATGCGCCCCAAGTGCACCATTCTCGATACCCATGGCGCACTTTCTTTAGGCAAGTTCCCCAGTGTCGGCGACCAACGCGCCGTCACGCGGGGCGAAGTGCTGGCGCTGCGCCTGGCCCGACTGGCTGGCATTGACAGCGCCGAAGCGCGCATTGTGATGGCACAGGACCAGCCGGTTGCCCTCATTCGGCGCTTTGACAGGACACCGGAACAAAGTCGAGTCCCGTTTATGTCGGGCGCAACGGTGTTGCAAGCCAAACGCGACGATGAACACTCGTACACCGAGATCATCGACGTGATGCGATCCTGGTGCGAAGACTTTGTCAGCGACGCCAGACAGCTGTGGCGACGGCTCGTGTTCAACCACCTCATCACCAATGTGGACGATCACCTGCAGAACATCGGGTTTTTGTATGTCGGGAACCAGCAATGGCGGCTATCGCCAGCATTTGATCTGAACCCCTTTCCGGATAAAGATCCGGAATCCAAAACCTGGCTGAGCGAGGACACGGGGCCGATCACTTCGGTGGCACAACTGCTGGGACAAGCCTTTCGTTTTGAGCTGTCACCTGTTCAGGCCCAAGCCATTCTGGCCGAGGTGCTTGCGGCAGTGAAGCACTGGAAAGAAGTGGCCATGACACCGGAGGTCGGCCTTCAAGCCCATGACATCGCTGAGTTTGCGCCTGCGTTTGAGCGATAAGGTGTCGCCAACCCAGCAAAGGGTTTGTACGGATGTCCAATTAGTTTGTACGCTCGTACAGTGGCCGAACCATGAGCAGTACCCAGGCCCAGTTCCCCGCACCGGTCAAAGCCAGCGCGTCCAAAGCCGCCACCGACCGGCCGGACCGGCGAGAGGCCATTTTGCTGGCGGCCGAGCGCCTGTTCTCCCAGCAGGGTTACCACGCCGTGAGCCTGCGACAAATTGCCCTGGCGGCTGACGTGCCGCTGGCCCTGGTGGGCTATTACTTTGGCCCCAAGCAGGCCCTGTTCCACGCAATTTTTGAGCACTGGCAAGCAACGATCGCGCGACGGCTGCAGCGCCTGCAGGCGGCCGGCCAGGCCGGTGACAGCGAACAAACACTGACCGCCATCGTCGAGGCCTTTGTTGAGCCGGTGCTGGAGATGCGCGCCAGCGCCGAGGGCGAGTACTACGCGCTGCTGGTGGCGCGCGAACTGGCTTTTCGCACGCCTGAGGCGCAGTCGGTGCTGGAAGACTACTTTGACCCGCTGGCCCACGCTTTCATTGATGCGCTGGCCGAACTGTTTGCCGGCAACTCCCGGGCCCGCGCCGCCTGGGCCTACCAATTTGCGCTGGGCGCCTTGATCCATCACATCAGCGATAACCGGGTGGCGCGGCTGTCACGCGGCCAGAACCTGGCCAATGCGCCCGAAGCCGCTGGCTGGCTGGTGCGGTTCATCTGCGCTGGCATTGGCGCCGTGATGCTGGCGCCCCCGACGCCCGTTCCCAATTTATCGCCCTTACCCCACTGACCCCATTCACAACCACCGGAGACCCCCCATGAAAAGACGCACCCTGAATGCCCTGCTTGTCGCCACGGCCGCCAGCCTGGCCGGCCCAGCCCTGGCGCAGCAGACCATCAAGCTCACCGCTGGCGCCGGGCACCCGCCGGTGTTTCTGTGGATCAAGACCATGGACGAGGTATTCATCCCCGAGGTGGACAAGCGCCTGGCCGCCGCTGGCAACAAGTACAAGGTGGAGTGGACCAAGGCCTGGGGCGGCACCCTGATGAAGCTGGGTACCGAGTCCAAGGGCGTGGCCGACGGCATTGCCGATGTTGGGCTGGTCAGCACGGTGTTTGAAGCGCCCAAGTTTCCGATGCAAAACATCAGCTACTTCACGCCGTTCGGCACCGACGACATCAACCTGATGAGCCGCACCGTGGCAGATCTGCAAAAAAACATCCCCGCCATGGGCGACGCATGGACCAAGAACGGCCTGACCTACCTGAACGGCATGGCGCTTGACACCTACCATATCTTCACCAAGTTCCCGCTGACGCGGATCGAAGACCTGCAAGGCAAAAAGATCAGTGCGCCAGGCCCGGCGGCGAACTGGATCAAGGGCACCGGCGCCGTGGCGGTGGCCGGCTCGCTCAACACCTACTACGAGGACATCAAGTCCGGTGTGTCAGACGGCGTGGTGGTGTTCTCCACCGGCGCCTGGGCGGCCAAATTGCACGAGGTGGCGCCCTATGTCACCAAAGTCAATTTCGGCTCCATGTATTCGGGTGGCGTGGTGGTGAACAAGTCGCGCTTTGACAAGCTGCCGCCTGAGGTGCAGCAGGCGCTGCGCGAGGCGAGCGACGTCTGGTCGGCCAGTTACGCCAGGGCGCAAACCGCTGCCACCGGCGACGCCTTGCAAAACATGAGCAAGGCCGGCGCCAAGGTCAGCGAGTTGTCGGACGCCGAGCGCAAGCGTTGGGCCGACACCTTGCCCCAGGTCGCCAAAATCTGGGCCGACGACGTCAAGGCCAAGGGCATGCCCGGCTACGACATCCTCACAGCCTACGATGCCGCCCTGGTTAAGGGTGGCGCCAAGCTGCCGCGCGACTGGAACAAATAAATGGGACCGGTTGCGGCTGAGCCAACGCTGGCCAGCATGGACTCTTACCAAAGAACCATGCCCTTGGGCCTGCATCGCCTGATGCAGGCCATGAATGCCCTGGGTACCCTCTGGATCTTGGCGCTGATGGTGCTGATCAACAGCGACGTGATTGGCCGCAACCTGTTCAATGCGCCGATTCTGGGCGTGCCGGAGATGACCTCGCTGTCGATAGTGGGCATCGTGTTTCTACAACTGGCCGATACGCTGCGCTGCGGCCGCTTCACAAGGGCCGAGATCCTGCTGGACAGCCTGAAACGGCGGCGGCCGGCAGCGGCCGACCTGCTGCAGGCCGTGTTTCATGCCATCGGCGCGCTGCTGATGGCGGCCATCCTGTGGGCCGCCTGGGCGCCGTTGGTCGACTCGGTGCGCATTTTTGAGTATGTCGGCGCGGTTGGATCGTTCCAGATTCCGGTCTGGCCGATTCGGCTGATCACGCTGCTGGGGTTGGCCACCACCCTGATCTGTTTTGCGCTGCTGGCGAGCGCTGACCTGCAACGCCTGTTGCGACGCCGCCACCATGAGTAACACCACCATTGCCCTTTGCTCCCTGTTGTTGATGCTGGTGTGCATTTATGCCGGCATGCATGTGGCCATCACGCTGGGCGTGGTGAGCTTCATTGGCGTCTGGCTGATCCGCGGCGACATGGAGATTGCGGCCAATTTGCTGGCGCAGGCTGCCAGTGATGCCATTGCCAGTCATATTTTTGGTGTAGTGCCGCTGTTTGTGCTGACGGGCTTTCTGGTGGCCTATGCCGACATCGGCAAGGACGCGTTTGATGTCGCCAACCAGCTGTTCCGGCGCATTCGGGGCGGCCTGGGCGTGGCCACGGTCGCGGCCAATGCGGTGTTTGCCGCCATCACCGGCATCTCGATCGCGTCGGCCGCCGTCTTCACCCGGGTGGCGGTGCCGCAGATGCTGCGCTTTGGCTACCAGCCCAAGTTTGCTGTCGGCGTGGTGGCGGGCTCATCGGTGCTGGGCATGCTGATCCCGCCCAGCCTGCTGATGATTCTGTACGCCTTTTTGTCAAACCAGTCGGTGGGTGACATGTTCACCGCCGGCATCGTGCCCGGGCTGCTGCTGGCGGTGGCGTTCTCCGTTGGCATCGTGGCCATGTGCTGGCTCAAACCCGAACTGGTATACCTGAATGGCCAGCACCAGGACATTCCGGCCGACACGCTGATGTCTTGGTCCGAGATGGGCCTCAAAATCATTCCGCTGGCGCTGCTGATCGGCCTGGTGCTGGGCGGTATTTATGCCGGCTGGTTCACCGCCACCGAAGCCGGCGCCGTCGGGGTGCTGCTGGCGCTGCTGATCGCGCTGGTGCGGCGCAAGCTCACGCTCAAGGGCTTCTGGGGCGTGCTGACCGAGACCGGCCATGTGACGGTGTCGGTCAGCTTTTTGATCATCTGTGCCAATGTCTATACCCGCATGCTAGCCATGAGCGGTACACCGCAGGCGCTGGTGGAATGGATGTCCATGGCCGGCTTTGGCGTGGTGATGTTCATGTTTTTGTATGTGCTGATCATCCTGCTGCTGGGCACCATCATTGACTCGTCCTCCATCATGCTGATCGTGCTGCCGCTGATGCTGCCAATTGCGCAGCAGTTCGGGCTGAACCTGGTCTGGTTTGGCGTGGTGACGGTGGTCGCCGTGGAGATCGGGCTGCTGACGCCACCATTCGGCCTGAGTGCCTTTGTGGTTAAAAGCTCGCTCGATGGCAGTGTGCCGCTGAGCATTGGCGACGTGTTTCGTGGCACCGCGCCCTTCACCCTGATGATGACCGGCGTGCTGGTGATCCTGATGGTGTTCCCGTCAATCAGCCTAGTGCTGCTGAAATGAGCGCGCCCAACCCGCTGGCCGGCTTTTCGGTAGACCGAGCGCTGGTGCGCTACACCGGGCAAGACCTGCAGCGCCCCGAATGCATCCTGGCCGAACGCGACGGCACGCTGTG
>JBIKZZ010000017.1:0-25000 GCA_044354435.1 Rhodoferax sp.
GCCCGACTGGCCGGCCACGGTCTGCCACGCTGGTCATTACCCGCGACGACGGCGGTGTGATCGGCGTCTGAGGCCAGCCTCAGCCCTGGCGCAGCCGCAAGGCGGCGCCAGGCCCGCCCGAGGTGATTTCTCCAATTTCGGCGGCCGCGTCAAAGCCGTGCTGTGCGAACAACGCCAGCACCTGCGGCACCGCCTCTGGCGCGCAGGCGACCAGCAGGCCGCCGCTGGTTTGCGGGTCACTCAGAAGGGCCTGGTCCACCGGTTCAAAACCAGCTGGCAGTTCAACCTGCCCGCCATAACCGGCCCAGTTGCGGCCCGAGGCGCCGGTGACCATGCCTTGGCTGGCCAGCTCGCGCACACCAGCCAGCAGCGGCACACGGGCCCAGTCAATGTCCACCGTGCAGCCCGCGCCTCGCGCCATCTCCAAGGCGTGGCCGGCCAAGCCGAAGCCGGTCACATCGGTCATGGCATGTACCCCGTCCAATGCGGCCAGATCGGGGCCCGGCGTGTTGAGCCGGGTGGTTACCGCCAGCATTTGCGAGTAGCCGGCGGCGTCGAGTTTTTCTTTCTTCAAGGCCGCCGACAAAATGCCCACGCCCAAAGGCTTGCCCAGCACCAGCCGGTCGCCCACCCGAGCATCAGCGTTGCGCTTGACGCGTTTCGGATGCACCAGGCCCAGCGCCACCAGACCATAGATGGGCTCCACCGAGTCGATGGTGTGGCCACCCGCAATTGGGATACCGGCGGCACGGCAGACCGATGCTCCACCTTCGAGAATGCGGCCAATGGTGGCGGTGGACAGCACATTGATCGGCATCCCCACCAACGCCAGCGCCAGAATAGGCCGGCCGCCCATCGCGTAGACGTCAGAGATGGCGTTGGTGGCAGCAATGCGGCCAAAATCAAACGGATCGTCCACGATGGGCATGAAGAAATCGGTGGTGGCAATCAGCGCCTGTTCGTCATTGAGCTGGTAGACCGCCGCGTCGTCCGAGGTCTCGATGCCCACCAACAGCTCAGGGGGAATGGGCATGGCGCTCAGGCCCTTCAAAATGTCTGACAGCACACCCGGCGCGATCTTGCAGCCACAGCCACCGCCGTGCGACAGGCTGGTCAGCCGTGGTTCGGTGGCGGGGCGGGTGGGGGCAGCAGGTACGGTCATGGCAGTTGAGGTGTGCAGGTTAGCCATAGATTATCCGGCTTCGCCATAATCTGACCATGATCGCAACGCGCCCGTTCACAAGCAGCAGGGCCAGCAGCTGGGGCCTGGCCCTGCTGCTGTCGGCTTGCGCTGCGCCACCGACAAGTACCACCCCAACCGCGACGGCACCCCAAGGCGCACCAGCGTCCACTACCGTCAAGCCCTCGCCTGCCGCGCTCGCAGCCGCCACCAACTCCGCGCAGTCCTCCGACCTCTTGCGTTACCACTGGCTTAACCGCCTGACCTGGGGCGCCAGCAGCTCGGCGTTGGCACAGGCTGCCGGCCAGGACGCCAACACCCTGCTGGCCCAGCAGTTGGCGGCCGGCTCAACCACGCTGCCCGCAGCGGCGCAAAGCCAGATTGCCACGCTGACCCTGAGCCAAAAGCCCTTCCTCGCCCTGATGATCGAGCTGGAGCAACGCCGCCGCGATGCCGACGCGTTGAAGAACGACAACGACAAAAAAGCCGCCCAGCAGGCCTACCAGCAGGAGCTCAACCGGCTCGCGCGTGAGGCCGCCTCGCGCCACCTGCTGCGCGCGTTGTACTCGCCGCGCCAATTGCAGGAGCAGATGACCTGGTTCTGGCTGAACCATTTCAGCGTGTTCCAGAACAAGGCCAACCTTCGCGCCATGGTGGGCGACTACGAGGACAACGCCATTCGCCCGCATGCGCTGGGGCGTTTTCGCGATCTGCTAGGCGCGGCCACGCTGCACCCGGCCATGCTGCGCTACCTGGACAACGAACAAAACGCGGTGAACCGCATCAACGAGAACCTGGCGCGAGAACTGATGGAGCTGCACACTCTGGGCGTGGACGGGCCCTACAGCCAAAAAGACGTGCAGGAACTGGCCCGCGTGCTGACCGGTGTCGGGGTCAACCTGACCAACACCGACACCCCAGTGGGCAGGCGCGAACTGCAGGGCTACTACGTGCGGCGTGGCGTCTTTGAATTCCACCCCGGCCGTCACGACTTCACCGCCAAAACCCTGTTGGGTCAGCCCCTGCAACAACGCGGCCTGGCCGAATTGGACGAAGCGTTGGACCGACTGGCCCGACACCCAGCCACCGCCCGCTTTGTCAGCCGCAAGCTGGCGCAGTACTGGCTGTCAGACAGTCCGCCACCGGCGCTGGTGGAGCGCATGGCGCAGGCCTTCATGGGGTCGGATGGCGACATCGCCGTGACCCTGCGCACCCTGCTAAGCTCGCCAGAATTTGTCCAGGGTGCGGGCCAAAAGTTCAAGGACCCGATGCGCTACGTGGTCTCAGCGCTTCGCCTGGCTTACGACGACCGGGTGATCCTCAACACCGGGCCGGTGCTGAACTGGCTCAACCGGCTGGGTCAGCCCCTTTACGGTCGCCAGACGCCCGACGGCTGGCCCCTCGACGAAGGCGCCTGGGCCAGCCCGGGCCAGATGACGGTACGCTTTGAAGTGGCGCGGGCTATCGCCTCGGGCAGTGCCGGGCTGTTCCGCAGCGAAGGCCCCGCGCCGCAAGAGGTGCCGGCTTTTCCGCAGCTGGCCAACGCGTTGTACTACCAGGCCTTGCAGCACAACCTGGGCAGCAGCACCCGCGCAGCCCTGGCCCAAGCCGGCTCGCCGCAGGAGTGGGCGACCTTTTTGCTGTCTTCCCCCGAACTGATGCGGCGCTGACGCGCCCGAAGGAGCCCCATGCAACGCCGACACCTGCTGCAATCCCTGGCCGGCACCAGCCTGGCCCTGAGCGCTGGCCAGCTCTGGGCCGCCGGCCCTAGCCAGCCCTGTTTTCTGGTGGTGTTTTTGCGCGGTGGCTACGACGCGGCCAACCTGCTGGTTCCAGTGAGCAGCAGTTTTTACTACGAGGTGCGGCCCACCATTGCCATCGCTCGGCCCAGCAAGGAGGCCAACACCGCCCTGCCACTCAACGCCGACTGGGGCCTGCACCCGGCACTGCGTGACAGCGTGTACCCGCTGTTCCAGCAGGGTCAGGCGGCTTTTGTTCCCTTTGCCGGCACGCACGACCTCACGCGCAGCCATTTCGAGACGCAGGACAGCATCGAACTCGGCCAGGCGCCGGAGGGCAGCCGCAACTACCGCTCGGGCTTTCTGAACCGGCTGGCGGCAACGCTGAAGGGCTCGGGCGCCATGGCTTTCACCGACCGGCTACCCCTGGTGATGCAGGGGGATGTGCAGGTACCCAATACCGCGCTTCGCGCCGTGACCAAGCCAGCGGTGGACGCGCGCCAGAGCAGCATCATCAGCGCCATGTACCAGGGTACCCAGCTGTCGGGCTCGGTCGACCAGGGCTTTACCGTGCGCGACGAGGTGGTGCGCGAAATGGCCGCAGAGATGGACGCTGCCAGCCGCAACGCCATCAGCGCCCGGGGCTTCGAGCTGGAGGCGCGGCGCATTGCCAAGCTGATGAAGGCACGCTACAACTTGGGCTTTGTCGATGTCGGCGGCTGGGACACCCATGTAGCCCAGGGCGGCGCCACCGGCCAATTAGCCAGCCGCTTTGAAGAGCTGGGCCGGGGCCTGGCCGCCTACGCGCAAGAAATGGGCACCCGCTGGCGCGAGACCACCGTGGTGGTGGTGAGCGAGTTTGGTCGCACCTTCCGGCAAAACGGCAACAACGGCACCGACCACGGCCACGGCAGCGTGTACTGGGTGCTGGGCGGCGGCCTGCGTGGCGGCCAGGTGGCTGGCGAGCAGATGGTCGTAACGCCCGCCAACCTGTTCCAGAACCGCGACTACCCGGTCCTCAACGAGTACCGCGGCCTGCTGGGCGGCTTGCTGGCACGTCAGTTCGGCCTGAGCCCAGCGCAATTGGCCGGCGTGTTCCCCGGGGCTGAGGTGCGCGACCACAGACTGTTGTAGTTCAGTGTCACACCAATGGCTGTTTTTTTGAGCTCAACACCGTTCACAACGCCCCAAAAAAATGGCAGCAGCAGTGCAGCTTTCCAACACGATCAAAACAAGGTCAAAAGGTTGCTGATCCCACGTTCAATCTGCTTGAGTTGTCGTTGAAATAAGCTATAGTGTTTTCATTCGCAGTTTTATTGTCAACTAAATTAATGGGGGTTCACCAATGTTCAATTCTTCTTTCACTCGCAGGCTTGCCCTGACGGCCATTTCGGTTGCGGCCATTACCTTGGCAGGTTGCGGCGGCACGACGTCCAGCTCCAGCAGCAGCAGCACTACAGTCAATGCACTGACGGTCACGCCCGCGCTGGGCGCCGCCTATGGCGCCTCCGTTTACGTTTACAACGCCTCCGGCACGCTGCTGGGCACCGGGACCACCAGCACGACGACTGGTCAAGTCACACTCACCTTAACCGGCTACACCACAGGTCAACCCATCATCATCAAGACAGTTTTGGGCGCGGGCTCCTTCTACTTCAATGAAAAAACCGGCGCAAACACCACGCCAGTGACCGCATCTGAGACGCCAGTCACCCTGATGGCAGTGATACCTAGCGTGGCCACCGGCCAAGCCGTGGGCGTGACGGCACTGACCAACATGGCCGCAGCCTTTGTCGGCGTGACGGCCACTACTGTGATCCCGACCACAACATTGACCACCGCAATTGTCAATGAAGGTATTGCCAAAACCAACCTGGCGCTGGGCTTGCCGACAACGACCAATATCACTGAAGCGCCAGTCGCGGCGAGTGCAACAAATTGGAACAGCGCTACAGGCGTCATCACAGGGACTACCGGAACTGGGTCCGTTACGGGTAAGATCTTGGCAGAAATGGCCAGGACCAGCACCACCACACCCGCAGCACAGGCTGTGGCACTGGCTGCAGCGGTTACTTCGACCGGCACTGTCGCAACCGGCACCGCTTCTGCGGTCCTGGGCACCATCAACACAACCCTCCAAGCGGCAGCTGCGACCAAGCTGTCGATCACGGTTGCGGTATCTGTCACAGCTCCGACCACCACCCAGTTGACCGAGGCCAAAACCGCAGCAACCACAGCCACCGGAAATGCTGTACCAGGTGCAGTTCAGACACCGACCGGTACTGGCACCGGCTCCGTGGGTACTGGTGGTTAACAGCCACACGGCCCAGCACTGACTGGGCGGCAACTGTCTCACAAGGCCCGTCAGCTGACGGGCCTTTCATTTTTAGACCGACTGAATACCGTCCCATCTTGGTACCCCGTTCTTCATGTGCGCCTCGTTGACCCTTGAACCCATGCGTTGGCCACGCTGGCTGCTCGCTGGTTTCTGCGCTTCGAGCCCCCTGCTGGCGGCTGCCGCCGACCCGCAAACCTTCACCGGCACGGTGGCACCCGGCGGTTACTTGGGCGCCATCAACACGCCGGTTGCGGCGGTACTGCCCCTTGGGTCTTTTGCGGCCGCCTACAGCAACTCGATTCCCGACATTCGCAATCCGTTGCCGGGTATCGGGCACTTTGGCGTGGTCACCGGGGGCGTTGGCTTGCTGCCGGGCCTGGAGGCTTTTGCACGGCTCAGCTTTTCGGGCGACGTCTGGTGCAATATGTACGAAGGTTGCCCGGCCGGTGAGCGTGATCTGTCCGTTTCCGCCAAGTACCAGTTGCCCTGGGTCTTCCCGGGCAACACCCGACTGGCCGGTGGTTTCACCGATTTTGGCGGCGCTGCCACCAACTATCGCAGTACCTACGTGGTGGCCACCTCTGACCAGGGGCCGCTCGATGTGTCGCTGGGTTACGCCAAAAGGTACACACCCAAGGCTCTTTTGAATGGCGTTTTTGCCAATTCGGTGCTTCGACTGACTGACCGCCTCAGTGCTCAATTGGAGGCCGACAGCCAAGAATTTCGTGCGGGCCTGGCCTTTACCGTCCCCGTTACAGGTGACGCTGACCTAACCGTGGGCTACAGCCGCAAACTGACCGACCGCAGCGGGCAGCAAAGCAACCAGCTGTCAGCGGCCCTGGTGCTGCACTTGGACCGTGCCCGCAACGCGACTTTGAAACAGTACCCGCCCGCATTGGCGGCGACCACAGCACCGGCATCACCTATGTCGGCCGTACCAGCCGTACCCGTCACCCGGGTGGCCGCGGCCAACCATTCAGCGCCGCTTCCTGCAGCAGCCCAATTGCCCGCCCCAAATGCGCGAGCGGTATTGGCTGAGGCGTTTGCAGGGGCTGGCTTCCAACATGTGCGCGTGGGCTTAAGCACCACAGTTGCAGGGGTGACGGTGCTGGCGGTCCAGCTTGAGCCGGTCGCCTGGCGCCACAGCCGCCTGGTCGCGGTCGGCCAGGCGCTCAAGACCTGGCTGACTTATGCTGCGTCAAATGGTGGAAATGCACCCGGGGCATTACCGTCTGACGAACTGGCCTTGACCCTGACGCAACGCGGCCAACCGGTCTTGCTGGCCCGGACCAATGTGGCCTGTGCCACGGCCTTCAGGAATGGCAGCGACCAGTGCGCGCAGGGGCAGGCCATCCAACTGCTGCCTGTCAATGCGGCTTTCGCAGCATCGCCAGACGCGCCGATTACCAACAGCCAATGGTTCCGGCCCCAGTTTGAAATCGGCCTGAACTTGCGCATGACCGTGGGCACTGAGTACGGGCTGTTCGACTACTCCAGCGCTCTGGAAGTGGGGGCTGAGATCCCCCTGGCCCAAGGCTGGACGGTGCAGGGTACGGCTTCTACGCCAGTTTTCAACACCGGCAGCTTTGATGAAGGCCGCATTTTCAGTGACCAACGCCATAAAAAGACCCAAATGGAGCAGGCCTTTGTAAGTTACTGGGCGCCGCTGGGGCCACTGGCGGCACAGGCGTCCCTGGGCTTCCTCAACCCGACAGAGCGAGGCGGCCAGTTGGACGCCATCTGGCTGTCCGATGACGGGCGCTTGCGCGCCCACGCCATGTCGGGCCTGTACAGCAACATCGACACACCGGCAACACCCGCTCAACAATCGGTGATAGGGGCGCTCCGGTACAGCCTGATTCCCGGGCGCTGGCAGATGGATATGACCGCGGGTCAGTTCCACAACCAGGACACGGGCTGGCGTGTGACCTCCGCCCATTTGTTCGGCGATGCCATGTTCAAGCTTTTCTACCGACAATCCGGCCGGACCGACACCGGGTCAATGCCCAAAACCAATTTTGCCGGGTTTGAAGTTTCGGTACCGCTGGGGCCGCAGAGGGCGCTGGAGTTGGGGCCTGTAACGGTGCGTGGACGGGACCGCTGGCGAACCGGGCTGGAAACCAAAGTCGGCGCTACCGACAACTACCTGACGCCCGGCTATGGCTTTGTGCCGCAAGTGCGCCATGGCCTGACCACTGATGTAACAGACTACGACCGCGCTGGCCTGGCTGATCTTTGGGCAGACCGCGACCGCATGAGAATCCAGATGCGCTAACGGACCCCATCGATACCGCGCCACGCGGGCTACTGGATCCCCCTGTCATGAGCAAAAAAGTCTTCATTAAAACCTTCGGCTGCCAGATGAACGAGTACGACTCGGACAAAATGGCCGATGTCTTGCATGCAGCACAGGGCTATGAGCCGACCGACAACGTCGATGATGCCGACCTGATCCTGTTCAACACATGCTCGGTGCGGGAAAAAGCGCAGGAAAAGGTGTTTTCGGATCTTGGCCGCGTCAAGCATTTGAAGAAAAAAGGCGTGCTGATTGGCGTTGGCGGCTGCGTCGCCAGCCAGGAAGGGGCCGCAATCATCGCGCGGGCGCCTTATGTCGACGTGGTGTTTGGCCCGCAAACTCTGCACCGCCTGCCCCAACTGCTGAACGAGCGCCAACGCCTGAACCAGTCTCAGGTGGACATCAGTTTCCCCGAGATCGAGAAGTTTGACCACCTGCCACCGGCGCGGGTGGAAGGCGCTACCGCCTTCGTCAGCATCATGGAGGGCTGCTCCAAGTACTGCAGCTACTGCGTGGTGCCGTATACCCGTGGCGAAGAGGTGTCGCGCCCGTTTGAAGACGTGCTGGTGGAAGTGGCTGGCCTGGCAGACCAGGGGCTGAAAGAGGTCACGCTGCTGGGCCAGAACGTCAACGCCTGGAGCGCACCCATGGGCGACAGCCTAGACACGGCCGACTTCGCCACCCTGCTGGCTTATGTGTCCGACATTCCCGGTATCGAGCGCATTCGCTACACCACCAGCCACCCCAATGAGTTCACCCCGGCGCTGATTGCCGCCTATGACAAGCTGCCCAAGCTGGTCAGCCACCTGCATCTGCCGGTGCAGCATGGCTCAGACCGCATCCTGATGGCCATGAAGCGCGGCTACACCGCCATGGAGTACAAAAGCACCGTTCGCAAACTGCGCGCTAGCCGGCCCGACATGGCGCTCAGCAGTGACTTCATCGTTGGCTTCCCTGGCGAGACCGAGGACGACTTCAACAAGATGATGAGGCTGATTGAGGACATTGGCTTTGACAATTCCTTCAGCTTTATCTTCAGCCCACGGCCTGGTACCCCAGCCGCCAATCTGGCGGATGACACGCCACATGAGAACAAACTGCGCCGCTTGCAGCACCTGCAGGGCGTGATCAACGCCAGCATCCGACGCATCAGCGACAGCCGTCTGGGTACGGTGCAGCGCATCCTGGTGGAAGGCGCTTCCAAGCGGGACGCCACTGAGCTGATGGGCCGCACCGAGTGCAACCGGGTGGTGAATTTTGTCGGGCAGCCTCGGCTAATTGGACAATTAGTCGACGTGCGGATCACCGAAACCCGCAGCTACACCTTGCGCGGCGAGGTACTGACTCATGAATCAATGGCCGCCATCCAGCAGCCGGCTTGAATGCCATCGATTCAATTTCAATAGCAAACAAGCTATATGCGGCGTGGGCTAGAGCCCGATTTTCCCCAAAAGAATCGGGCGTCTAGAACGGCATCCGAGGCATGCCCTTCATGCCGCCCATTCGCTTCATCATCTTCATCATCCCGCCGCCCTTCATTTTTTTCATCATGTCCTGCATCTGCTCGAATTCCTTGAGCATGCGGTTGACATCCTGCACCTGAACGCCGGCACCGGTCGCGATGCGGCGTTTGCGCGTGGCTTTGATGATGTCAGGCTTGCTGCGCTCCAGCGGCGTCATGCTGTGGATGATGCCCTCTTTGCGCTTGATGTCTTTTTCGGCACGCACCATGTCGACCTGACCCGCTTTGGCGGCCATCGCCGCTGGCAACTTGTCCATCAGGCTGGACAGTCCGCCCATCTGCTTCATCTGCTGAATTTGCCCCAGAAAGTCATTCAGGTCAAAACTGGCACCGCTTTTGACTTTGGCCGCCAGCTTTTGCGCCGCTGCCATGTCGACCCCGGCCGTGACCTGTTCCACCAGCGCCAGAATATCGCCCATGCCCAGGATGCGCCCGGCGTGGCGCTGGGCATCAAACACCTCTAGACCATCAATTTTTTCGCTGGTGCCGGCAAACTTGATCGGCGCCCCTGTAACTTGCCGCACCGACAAGGCAGCGCCACCGCGCGAGTCGCCATCGGTCTTGGTCAGGATGATGCCGGTCAAGGGCAGGGCCTCTTTGAAGGCACGCGCAGTGTTGACCGCATCCTGTCCCTGCATGGCATCCACCACAAACAGGGTCTCCACCGGGTTCAGCGCGGCGTGCAGGGCCTTGATTTCCAGCATCAAGGCCTCGTCAATCGCCAAGCGGCCGGCCGTGTCGACCAGCAACACGTCAAAAAAATGTTTGCGCGCATAGTCGAGCGCAGCCAGCCCAATGTCCACCGGCTTCTGGTCTGGTGTGCTGGGAAACCATTCGGCCCCGGCCTGCGCCGTCACCGTCTTGAGTTGCTCGATCGCCGCCGGTCGGTACACGTCGCCAGACACCGTGAGCACCTTTTTACGCCGCTTCTCAATCAGGTGCTTGGCCAGTTTGGCGGTGGTGGTGGTCTTGCCGGCGCCCTGCAGGCCCGCCATCAGAATCACGGCCGGCGGCTGCGCCGCAAGGTTGATGTCGCTGACGCCGTCACCCATGGTGGCCGCCAGCTCCTGGTTCACAATGCCGACCAGGGCCTGCCCCGGAGACAGCGAGCCCAACACCTCCTGCCCCAGCGCTTTCTCCTTTACCCGGGCAATGAAGTCACGCACCACCGGCAGTGCCACGTCGGCCTCCAGCAGCGCCATGCGGACCTCGCGCAACATGTCGGTAACGTTCGATTCAGTGATACGGGCTTGGCCCCGCATCTCCTTGACAAGGCGCGAAAGTTTGTCGGTCAGGGACGATGCCATACGAGTTTGCCGCTGAACGGCACCAAAGTTGATCGCCAGCTGAGAATGGCGGGAGACAAAACGTTAAACTGTTGCCATGATTTTAGCCAGTGCGTCACCCCTCAGCCTGACCCTAGCACTCGGTGCCGTGGTGACCTACGCGGTGTCGGCAGTGGGTCTACCAAAGTTGAGTGCACGGGCGGCGCGCGCGGCCTTATGGCTGGGGTGGTTTCTGCACGGTGGCCTGCTCTTGGCCAGCACGACCGGCGAGCCGGCTTACTTCGGATTTGCGCCGGCCTTGTCGGTCACCGTCTGGCTGGTCACGCTGGTGTATGCGGTCGAGAGCTACTTGTTTCCGCTGCTGCAGATGCGCTGGCCCCTTTCGGCATTGGGCGTGGCTGCCGTAGTGCTGGCCATGGTGTTCCCGGGCAGTGCGCTGCAGCCCCATGCCTCGCCCTGGTTGCCAGTTCACTGGGCTCTGGGCATTTCCTCCTACGGTCTGTTTGGGACGGCTGTGGCGCACGCCTGGTTCATGACCCGCACCGAAGAGCGCATCCGGCTCGGACAGGATTCGCACGCCGGGGTACCACTACTGACCATTGAGCGCCTCACCTTCCGCTTCATTAATGCAGGTTTTTTGCTGCTGTCCGCCACGCTGGTGCTGGGCATCTTGTTTGGCGGCCAACTTTATGGTGCTAAGGCCCACTTGAAATGGGACCACAAAACAGCCTTCTCGGTCCTCGCCTGGCTGACCTTCGCCACGCTGCTGTTTGGTCGGGCGCGCTTTGGCTGGCGCGGCAAGCGTGCGGTGCGAATGTTGTACACGGGCTCGGGCTTGCTGCTGCTGGCCTATGTTGGTTCACGCTTTGTGATGGAAGTGGTTCTGGGGCGCGCGCCATGAAGCTGGCGCTGCTGATAGGCGTGGTCCTTCTGGGAGCGTGGTTTTGGCGCTCAGGTCGCCGCGCCAGCAAGGAGGGCAGTGTCAAACGCAAAGCGCCGTTGGCGCCTCAGTCAGAAATGATCCGATGCCTGCACTGCGCGGTTCATTTGCCATCGGCCGAGGCGCAACATGGTCGACTCGGCCCCTATTGCACGACGGAGCACCGACAGCTCGCGGAGCCCTGAATGGCGGTAAGGTTAAAGTCTTCGAATGCTTGGCACGCCCTTCACGGACGGGACCTTGACGCCATCCCAGAGGGGTTTCTTGAAATCGATTTTTTTGATACTAAGACGGACGCCTACGCCCGAGCAATACTGGGCAGAATTGGCTTTTCTCAGGCGGCTCAAGGCGACGCCTGTTTTCGGACGAGTGTCGCGCAGAAGGGCCAAAGAACCGAAGTCCATTCCGGCAGATTTCGGCAATATCTGAATTGACACCTGCCATGCAAGCATCACAGACCGCTCTGATGACGTCAGCTGACAGCGCACGAGCCGCACAATCTGCACCGGCGGCCCTGTGGCGCGATGGATGGTACCGGTTCGCCCGACAACTGCCGTCGCCCAACTATGGCCAACGCCCATCGGGAATCCGGATCGATCTGGTCGTCCTGCACTCAATCAGCCTGCCTCCCGGTGCTTACGGCGGCGATGCAGTGCAGCGCCTCTTCTCCAATCAGCTTGACTGGGAAGAGCACCCCTACTACAAAACCATCGAAGGACTCCAGGTCTCCAGTCACTTCTTTGTTCAGCGTACAGGCGAGCTCTGGCAATTTGTCAGTTGTGAAGACCGCGCCTGGCACGCTGGCGTTTCAAACTACCGTGGGCGTGCCAACTGCAACGACGACTCTATCGGCATTGAGCTCGAGGGGCTAGAAGGCGAACTCTTTGCAACGGCTCAATACGAAACACTTGACAGCCTGGGTACAGCCCTGCTGCAAGGCTACCCGATCCAGCATATCGCGGGTCACGAGGACGTGGCACCTGGTCGCAAATTCGACCCCGGCGCTGGCTTTGATTGGGCCAGGTTACAACAGGGGCTAGGCTGTGGAGACCAAGTCCTGCCGCGACGCTCGCGCCCAGCATAAACGCTTGGACGGCGGACTGCTTCTATCCCGACCTGCAGGATCCAGGGGCTGAGAAAAGTGACGGATGTCGCTATCGAGTCAATTCTTGTCAAAACACTACCTGTAGTGCCTTGTATTCCCCTCAGACCCCGTATATAGTGTGTGCTGGTCGGGGCTCATTGAAAGGCAGTGCGGTTAAATTGCAGCTGCCCAGCACTCAACAATCGACATAACCTAGCCCAAAACGAGGAATAAATGCAGACTGCATTCGACACATCAATGACCCAGCGCACAGGGATTCATGCATCCCAGGGCTCAAACGAGACCGCCCAACTGGCCCCACATATGCTCAGCCAGTACCAGATCATTCGCCGTAATGGCGCCGTCGTACCCTTTGAACCTAACAAGATTGCCGTGGCCATGATGAAGGCCTTTTTGGCCGTTCATGGCACGCAAGGTGCCGCCTCGTCCAGCGTGCGCGAAATGGTGGATGAGCTCACCCAAGCGGTGATCCGGGCCCTGATGCGCTCACGCCCTGGCGGCGGAACATTCCACATCGAAGACGTGCAGGACCACGTTGAGTTGGGTCTGATGCGTGGTAGCCACCACGAAGCCGCACGTGCCTATGTCTTGTACCGTGAAAAGCGCACGCAGGAGCGCGCCAAAAGTGCGGCACTGACGGCGCCCCAGTTGCCCAAACTGCATGCCATCGACAACGGCGAACGCATCGTGCTGGATATGGATCGACTGAGCCAATTGATCCACGCCGCCTGCGCTGGCTTAGGCGCAGACGTCAAGCCAGACCCCATCTTCGCCGAGACGCTGCGTAACCTGTATGACGGCGTTCCCATGGACGAAGTCTACAAGGCCTCAGTGCTGGCAGCCAGGACCCTGATTGAAAAAGACCCCGACTACACCTACGCTACCGCCCGTTTGCTGTTCCATACTATCGCTAAAGAAGTGCTAGGCAAGGATGTCGACCCCTCTGGAATGACGCAAGCGTACATCGAGTATTTTCCTGACTTCATCAAGAAGGGCGTGGCCAATGAACTGCTGGATGAAAAACTGCTCCAGTTCGACTTAGCGCGTTTGGGCGCTGCCCTCAAAGCAGAGCGAGACCTGAAATTTGACTACCTCGGACTGCAAACGCTGTACGACCGTTACTTCCTCCATATTGGCAAGAGCAGGATTGAATTGCCGCAGGCATTTTTCATGCGGGTGGCGATGGGCTTGTCCCTCAATGAGATTGACCGGGAAGCCCGTGCCATCGAATTTTATGAAGTGCTGTCCTCATTCGATTTCATGTCCAGCACGCCCACGTTATTCAACAGCGGCACCTTGCGTTCACAGTTGTCGAGTTGCTACCTCACCACAGTTCCCGATGACCTCGATGGCATTTACGAATCCATCAAGGAGAACGCCCTGCTGTCCAAGTTTGCAGGCGGCCTTGGCAACGACTGGACACGGGTACGTGCGCTGGGTTCGCACATCAAAGGAACGAACGGCGAGTCGCAAGGGGTGGTGCCTTTTCTGAAGGTCGTCAACGACACAGCTGTAGCGGTCAATCAGGGCGGTAAACGCAAGGGTGCGGTGTGCACCTACCTGGAGACCTGGCACCTCGATATCGAAGAGTTCCTCGAGTTACGCAAGAATACTGGCGACGACCGTCGTCGGACGCATGACATGAACACCGCGAACTGGATTCCCGATCTGTTCATGCGGCGGGTCATGGAGAAGGGTCAATGGACACTCTTTTCCCCCAGTAATGTGCCCGACCTTCACGACAAATTCGGTTTGGCATTCGAAAAGGCCTATGTCGCCTATGAAGAAAAGGCAGCGCGCGGCGAAATCAAGCCATCGCGCACCTTGCCGGCAGCGGACCTGTGGCGCAAGATGCTGACCATGCTGTTTGAAACTGGCCATCCCTGGATCACGTTCAAGGACGCCTGCAACGTGCGCTCACCGCAGCAACATGCCGGAGTGGTTCACTCGAGCAACCTGTGCACGGAAATCACGCTCAACACCAGCGACACCGAAACGGCGGTCTGCAACCTTGGCTCGGTCAATTTGCTTCAACACTTAAAAGACGGCGTCCTCGATCACGCCAAACTGCGGACGACGATCACGACGGCCATGCGCATGCTCGACAACGTCATCGATATCAACTACTACGCCGTCAAGAAGGCCCGTGACTCGAACATGCGTCACCGGCCCGTCGGGCTGGGCGTGATGGCTTTTCAAGACAGTCTTTACGAGCTGCGCATCCCTTACGCCAGCGAGGCAGCCATGGCCTTCGCTGACCAGTCAATGGAAGCCATCTGCTATTACGCGTACTGGGCCTCCACCGAGCTGGCTCGCGAACGGGGCCGCTATTCCAGCTACAAAGGCTCCTTGTGGGATAAAGGCATCATGCCGATCGACACCCTCGACATGTTGGCGGAGCAACGCGGCGGTTACGTGGAAGTCGATCGCACAAGCAGGCTCGACTGGGACGCACTGCGCGCCAAAATTGCAGTTGATGGCATGCGCAATTCGAATTGCACAGCCATCGCACCGACGGCCACCATTTCCAACATCATCGGGGTGGACGCGTCGATTGAGCCCTGCTTCGGGAACCTATCTGTTAAATCCAATCTGTCAGGTGAATTCACCATCATCAATGGCTATTTGGTTCGTGATTTGAAACGTTTGGGCCTATGGGACGACGTGATGGTCATGGACCTGAAGCATTTCGACGGTTCGCTGGCACCCATTGACCGTGTCCCGTCGGAGATCAAGGCACTCTACGCCACGGCCTTTGAGGTAGAGACGACTTGGCTGGTAGAGGCCGCTGCACGCCGGCAAAAATGGCTCGACCAAGCCCAGTCGCTCAATATCTACATGGCCGGTGCATCCGGCAAAAAACTTGATGACACCTACAAGCTGGCCTGGATTCGCGGCTTGAAGACCACCTACTACCTGCGGACCATGTCAGCCACGCACGCCGAAAAATCGACCGTCTCTGCAGGCCGCATGAATGCCGTGTCCTCAGGGCAGGAGACCAGTGGTATGGTGGCCATGAGCGCCATGGATGCCGCCGCAGCGGCGGCAAAGTTACAGATGGCAGCCAGTCCAGCGACGGACATTAAATTTTGTGGCGTCGACGACCCCACGTGTGAGTCATGCCAGTAACGGTTAAGGCCAACCTAAGGTGCCGATCACGCTGCTGTCACACAACACATCGCGATCAGACACGCCATGATGTGAATGAATCCTTTCCAATTCAAATCACTCATTTCATAATTCGACGATCGGACTACTTATGCTGACCTGGGACGAAGAAGTTAAACCAACACCGCGCATGCCTCAGCCAGGTGGATCATACGGGGCTCAGGGCGTCGCATCGACCGTAAATCGCCCGGTACCTCATGTGCTGCATGATGGTGCGCTAGCGCCCGCCGTGGCAACTCACGCAACGGCAGGCATCAGCGCTGGCGGCCCACGCCGTGTAAATGCAGCCGACAAGCGCATCATCAATGGCCAGACAGACGTGAATCAGTTAGTTCCCTTCAAGTACAAATGGGCCTGGGAAAAGTATCTGTCGAGCTGCGCTAATCACTGGATGCCGCAAGAGGTCAATATGACACGCGACATTGCCTTGTGGAAGGATCCCAATGGACTGACCGAAGATGAGCGGCGGATCATCAAACGCAATCTTGGCTTCTTTGTGACTGCTGATTCCCTGGCTGCCAATAACATTGTGTTGGGCACTTATCGACATATCACTGCCCCTGAGTGCCGTCAGTTCTTGTTGCGGCAGGCTTTTGAAGAGGCGATTCATACCCATGCCTACCAGTACATCGTCGAATCTCTGGGCCTGGATGAGAGCGAAATCTTCAACGCCTATAACGAAGTGCAGTCGATCCGCGACAAAGACGAATTTCTGATCCCTTTTATCCAAGCCATCATGAACCCTGAGTTCAAAACTGGCACACCAGAGACTGATCAAACGCTTCTTAAGTCACTGATCGTCTTTGCTTGCCTGATGGAAGGCTTGTTCTTTTACGTAGGCTTTACCCAGATCCTGGCCCTTGGTCGGCAAAATAAAATGACAGGCGCTGCGGAGCAGTACCAATACATCCTGCGTGACGAGTCCATGCACTGCAACTTCGGTATCGATCTGATCAATCAGCTCAAGCTCGAAAACCCGCAGTTATGGACCGCCGAATTCAAACTTGAAATTCGGGCCCTGTTTGAAAAAGCGGTGGAACTGGAATACCGGTATGCCGAAGACACCATGCCTAGAGGCGTTCTGGGTCTGAATGCCTCCATGTTCAAGGGCTATCTCCGCTACATCGCCAACCGGCGTGCAACCCAGATCGGCCTTGAACCCCTTTTCCCCAATGAAGAGAATCCTTTCCCCTGGATGAGCGAGATGATCGACCTGAAGAAGGAACGGAATTTTTTTGAAACCCGGGTGATTGAATACCAATCCGGCGGCGCGCTGTCCTGGGACTAGGCGCTTCAAAATGACAATAAGAATTTCACAGTCGCAAGAAAGCTCTAGCCAGCGCCCCTTGCATTTGTGTCCCCGAGTTCATGATGCTGGGATAGACCCCAACAACATGAATCGCTTCATGCATTCCAACTTGTATGAAGTGCTCTTTGCAATCCGACGAAGGAGAAAATAATGGCAACTGCAAAAACAACGGCTTCGAAAAAAGCCGCTCCGGCAAAGAAAGCTGCACCAGCGAAAAAGGCAGCACCAGCCAAGACCGTAGCGGCAAAAAAAGCTGCTCCGGCAAAGAAGGCAGCGCCTGCTAAAAAAGCTGTAGCAGCCAAGAAGGCAGCACCAGCCAAAAAAGCAGCGCCTGCTAAAAAAGCTGTAGCAGCCAAGAAGGCAGCACCCGCGAAGAAGGCAGCACCGGCCAAAAAAGCCGGCGCAGCAAAGAAAGCGGCTGCTAAGAAGGCCCCAGCTAAGAAAGCCGCCGTCGCCAAAAAAGCTGCAGTAGCAAAAAAACCAGCAGCCAAGAAAGCAGCCAAGAAGCCGGCAGCCAAGAAAGCCGCGAAAGCACCCGCTGCGAAGGCATCGCCTGCTCCAGCTGCTCAGACCACACTGAACCCACAGGCTGCTTGGCCGTTTCCCACAGCCAGCAAGCCCTGAGTCAGTTCTTGGTTCAGCTCAAAGCCCGGCACCTCGCGGTGTCGGGCTTTTTTATGGCCGGATGCAAACGATAAGGATCAGGGGTAAAAGGCGACCAGCCGATAGCCATTGACCGCGATGGCGACTGGACTTGCCAATACGACCTCTATGGTGGGCGACCAATCCGCACCAGACTCAATGGCCTCCGCGCTCGCCAAGAGGTCCTGGGGCTCCAAAATGCGCCGAACCAGAACCTGGTCTTGAACATCGGTCAGAGTCAACTCGATCGACGGAATAGCCAGGGCCAGACCAGCCGTATTTTTCAGCGCAGCGGAAAACCGAAACACGTCACCACCCACGCGCGTGAACGATGAGCTGTCAATCACAATACTCTCTATCCTTCGGAGCGCCTTCACACTGCAATTCAGGGGTCCACATAAACGCTCGAGCGGGCTGGCCAGACGGGGGTAGCTAGCGGCAAGCTGATCACGTTCATGGACCGCCATTTGCAGTGCGAATACCAACAGCAGGGCAAAAGTGAGCGAGGCAAAAGCGGCCAAAACGATGGGATTGCTATCCTGCTGGCTTGGCGGCGGCTGCAAAAAAGATACGCCATCTGCAGGCAAAACACTCTGCGCGATCACTGCAGGCGTAGACGCCTCCCCCCCGAGATCCGACGTCAGCGGCTGGCGGTCATCAGGATCCATCCGTCTTCCCGATCCGTCACTTCCAACTGACAAAAGGGCGCATAGGCGTCGACCAGCTCCTGCTGCTGACGCTCCAGAATACCGGCTAGCACCAAGTTTCCAGGTGCCACAACGCGCGACCATAAAAGAGGCGCCAAGACCTTGAGTGGTGTTGCCAGGATATTTGCCAGCACAGTCTGATAACAACCTGCCGCCATTTCTGGCAATCCGGCCTTGACGATGACCTGATTCGCCGACGCATTGAGCAGCGTCGCCTCTATGGCGGCACTGTCTATATCAATAGCATCCACGTCCTCTGCGCCAAATTTAGCTGCTCCAATGGCGAGAATACCCGAGCCACAGCCGTAATCGAGCACTCGACCAAGGCCAGCCTCACCCGACCGCCCCTGCCCTGCGATCCAGCGAAGGCACATGCGGGTGGTGGGGTGCGTCCCCGTGCCAAAAGCCATGCCAGGGTCTAGTCGAATCACAATCCGCGCCTGGCTTGGCAGCTCATGCCAGGTCGGAACAATCCAGAATTCAGGCGTGATATCGACTGGGGTAAATTGCGATTGGGTCAAGCGCACCCAATCCTGCTCCGGCACAGTCCCTATCCCAAGCACCTGGCAGCCGACGAAAAAATCCTGGGCAAGCAGCAAAGCTTGCGCGTCCTGCGCAAGGGCTTTCGACGGGAACAAGGCGCTGATGCGCGAGCGCTGCCAACCATCCTTGGGCGGCAGCATCCCGGGTTCGCCAAACAGAGCCTGCTCAGCATCCGTTTGGGCATCGGCATCGTCGACGCTTACGCTCAGAGCATCAAGGGCATCCAGTGCGTCACTGACTGGCTCCACCAGGGGCTGTGGGCAGATCAGCGTCAACTCAAACACGTTCGGACCCACTCAGCGCGTGCGGTGGCCCAGCCACTCTTCAAGGTAATGAATATTGGTGCCTCCGCTCATGAACTTTGCATCCACCATCAGCTCCCGATGCAGCGGGATGTTGGTATTGATGCCCTCGACCACGGTCTCACCTAAAGCGGTACGCATGCGTGCAAGCGCCTGTTCCCGCGTGTCGCCATGCACAATGATTTTCCCCACCATGGAGTCATAGTTCGGGGGCACGAAATAATTGGTGTAGATGTGAGAGTCGACCCGCACGCCCGGGCCGCCTGGGGCGTGCCACATCGTGATGCGGCCCGGCGACGGCACAAACTTGTAAGGATCTTCGGCGTTCACGCGGCATTCGATAGCATGCCCGCGAATTTCGATCTGACGTTGGGTAAACGGCAGGCGTTCGCCGGCAGCCACCATGATCTGGGTTCGCACGATATCGATGCCCGTCGTCATTTCCGTGACCGGGTGCTCCACCTGCACCCGCGTGTTCATCTCTATGAAATAGAACTCCCCGTTTTCGTACAGGAACTCAAAGGTGCCGGCACCCCGGTAACCAATTTTCTTGCACGCGGCAACACACCGCTCACCCACGCGCTCAATCAGCTTACGTGGCACGCCAGGGGCAGGCGCTTCCTCGATGATTTTTTGATGCCGGCGTTGCATGGAGCAATCGCGCTCACCCAGATAAACCGCATTTTTATGCTTATCCGCCAGAATCTGAATTTCAATGTGCCTAGGGTTCTGGAGAAACTTCTCCATGTACACCGAGGGATTGCCAAAGGCGCTTTGCGCCTCGGCCTTGGTCATGGCCACGGCGTTGATCAGGGCCGCCTCAGTGTGCACCACACGCATCCCGCGCCCGCCGCCGCCGCCTGCGGCTTTGATGATGACCGGATAGCCCACCGTACGTGCAATACGGCGAATCTGCACCGGATCATCCGGCAACTCGCCCTCCGATCCCGGCACACAGGGCACGCCGGCCTTGATCATCGCCTGCTTGGCCGAGACCTTGTCGCCCATGATCCGGATTGATTCGGGCGTTGGACCAATGAACTGGAAACCGCTCTTTTCAACCCGCTCAGCGAAATCAGCGTTTTCACTCAGGAAACCATAACCCGGGTGAATGGCTTCGGCGTCAGTGACCTCGGCCGCCGAAATGATGGCGGGCATGTTGAGGTAGCTCAGTGCCGAGGGCGCGGGGCCGATACAAACAGCTTCTTCGGCCAATTTGACATACTTGGCCTCGCGATCAGCTTCAGAGTACACCATGACGGCCTTGATGCCGAGTTCCTGGCAGGCGCGCTGGATGCGAAGGGCGATCTCACCCCGATTGGCAACAAGAATTTTTTTAAACATGGGCGGGGGGGATGCGGATCACACGAGCACAAACAAAGGCTGGCCGTATTCCACGGCCTGACCGTTCTCGCACAAAATTTGCACCACCGTGCCGGAGACATCAGCCTCAATTTCGTTGAGAATTTTCATGGCTTCGATGATGCAGAGAGTTTCGCCCGCCTTGATGGTGCCACCCACCTCAACGAACGATTTGGCACCCGGCGACGCCGAGCGGTAGAAGGTGCCGACCATCGGCGACTTTACCGTGTGACCAACGGGGGCAACAACAGGCGCAACAACCGGCTGGGCCTCAGGTGTAGCCGGCATCGCTGGGGCCAGCATGGCTGGCGAGGGCTGGTGGGCCGCATACTGAACCATGGGACCGCCACCCTTGACAATCCGCACTTTGCCTTCAGGCTCAATAATTTCAAGCTCGGACACGTTTGACTCTGACACGAGGTCGATCAGGGTCTTGAGTTTTCTTAAGTCCATCAGATCTCCAGCGATTTTTAATTAAAGATAGCCTAATTTACCTTAATTTTGGCAATTGTCGGCCAAACAAAAGAATTTTATGCAATCGTCACTCAAGCTGGCCAGCCTGTCATAAGCCTCAGCGAAGGCGCCGCCACGCGGACAGATCGGCGTCTGTCACTTTCCCCATTTTACGATGCGCAACCATCCCATCCTGACCCAGCACGACCGTAAACGGCAGACCACCACTGAGATTACCCAGACTCTTACTCAATTCCAAACCTGCAAAACCCGCCAAAACAACCGGGAACGCAACGGGCGAACGGCTCAAAAAACGCTGCACCGGATCTTGCTGATCGACGGCGATACCGAGTACTTGCCAGCCGTTCGCTGAGTTTTCCTGATAAAAACGATCCAATAGCGGCAACTCTTCGACACAGGGCGGACACCAGGTGGCCCAAAAATTAAGCAGTAAAGGGCGGCCACGCCAAGCCGCCAATGACAGCATACCCCCTTCTGGCGTGGCCAATGACAAGGACCACAGACCCACGGCCGCCATGGGGTCAGCCGCGTCCGGCGCAGTCGGCCCGGTAGCGGGCGGCCGTTGACGCCACCAAGCCAAACCTGCGCCAGCCAACACGGCGACCCCGCCCACGCTGGCGAGCAGACGCCGTCGGCGTCGGCCAGCTTCGTCAGAGGTACGGGCGCTCATCGGGGCAACAGTTAAGTCAGGAAGGTCAGGCTGCGTCATGGGGCCGATCATGCAGTAAAGCGCGCGTGGCCGCCAGGTCACCGCGTGTTGCCCGCCCCTTAGCATCGGCCTTGAGGGCGCCGCGTATGTCGTCACGGTCATAGATCATCAGGTGGACACCCACCTCTTCGCCCAAGCCTGTGCAGAAGGCGTGCACGCTCAAGGCATCAACGGTTCCCCCATGAAAACCAGTGACGGATCGCGGCACATAGTGCACCTGATGGTCTATCAGGAAGATTTCGGCAGATTTGCTGTCTTCACAAAACAACTGAATGTAAATATCGCTCAGACGTGTTGCTGTACCGCGCCAAACTGCACCACTCAGGTGCGGCCGAAAATCCGACATTCGGGCCATCCAGACCACGGCCAGCTCACGCAGCGCGCGCAACTCTACGGGCTGGGTATCCGCGCAAAACAAGGCCAGGTAGTCCACCACGGCATCTTCGATCTCATCATTGCCCGGTAGTGCCGTGCGGCCCGGCAATCCCATCAGCTTGAGTGCCCGGTGTTTGGCCGAGCCATAGTCCAGGCCTTCATCCACAATGAGACGGGCGGCGGATGCGGCGATTTCAGCTTTCAGCGACTCCATACCCGCCATTTTGCCTGTACCGGCCCTCCTAAAATCGGGCGATGCACATTCATATCTTGGGTATTTGCGGCACCTTCATGGGCGGTTTGGCCGCGCTCGCCGGCGAGGCCGGCCACCGCGTCACCGGTTGCGACGCTGGGGTCTACCCCCCGATGAGCGACCAGTTGCGCGCGCTGGGCATTGAGCTGATCGAGGGTTTTGGCGCCGATCAACTGGCACTGCAGCCGGATCTGTACGTGGTGGGCAATGTGGTCAGCAGGGCCCGTCGGGCAGATGGCTCGCCCAAATACCCGCTGATGGAGGCGATTCTGGATGCCGGCCTACCCTACACCAGCGGCCCGCAATGGCTGGCCGAACACGTGCTGCAGGGGCGTCATGTGATCGCCGTCGCCGGCACCCACGGCAAGACCACCACAACGGCCATGGTGGCCTGGATTCTGGAGCAGGCCGGCTTGGCGCCCGGCTTTTTGATCGGTGGGGTACCCATGAACTTTGGCGTGTCTGCCCGCTTGGGCGGCGCGGCGGTGGTACCGCCGGGCGTGCGGCCGCTGTTCGTGATCGAGGCCGATGAGTACGACACCGCTTTTTTTGACAAGCGCAGCAAGTTTGTTCACTACCGGCCTCGCACCGCCGTCCTGAACAACCTGGAATTCGACCACGCCGACATTTTTGACGACCTAGCGGCCATTGAGCGACAGTTTCACCACCTGGTTCGCACCATCCCCAGCACTGGACCGAATGGCGCCGGGCGCTTGGTTGTCAATGGTCTGGAGGACAGCCTGAGCCGCGTGCTGCACATGGGCTGCTGGAGCGAGGTGCGCAGTTTTGGCGCGGCCGTCAGCGATTTCACGGCACGGGGAGAACCTGACGACTTCAAGGTCTGCCATCGGGGCCGTGAGATCGGCCAGGTGCGCTGGCAACTGGGCGGCCTGCACAACCAACTTAATGCGCTGGCCGCGATCGCGGCCGTCGAACACGTGGGTGTAGCGCCCGCGCAGGCGGCATTGGCGCTGGCCAGCTTCCAAAACGTCAAACGCCGTATGGAAGTACGAGGACGCGTCGCGCTTTCCGGTGGCAACATCACTGTCTATGACGACTTTGCCCATCACCCCACAGCCATCCGCACCACGCTGGACGGTCTGCGGCGTCAGCTGGGCTCGACAACGCGCATTCTGGCGGCGTTCGAGCCGCGAAGCAACACCATGAAGCTCGGCGCCATGAAGGCTCAGCTACCCTGGAGTCTGGAAGACGCCGACCTGGCGTTTTGCCACGCGGGTGGCTTGGACTGGGATGCCCGCGCTGCGCTAGCCGCTATGGGACCCAAAGCGCAAGTGGCCGATAGCATAGACGCGTTACTGGCGCAACTGCTTGCAGCCGCACAACCCGGCGACCACATCCTGTGCATGAGCAACGGCGGCTTCGGCGATATTCACCGAAGGTTACTTCAATCGCTACAAAAAAAATAGTAAATTCTTTAGGTATTCCGGGGCCTGCAAGCCGCCAGAGCATTCAGGCTTGGGGGCTCATCGGTGCGCCCGGCGCGTCTTGATCGCCTCGGACAGGATCGACAACACCTGCAATGAGTCATCCCAGCCCAAGCAAGCATCAGTGATGCTTTGACCATAGGCCAGAGCAGCCGCGTCGTCTTGTCCCGGCGTAAATTTTTGCGCTCCGGCTTGCAAGTGGCTCTCCACCATGACGCCAAAAACGCTGTGCGAGCCAGTCGCCAACTGGCCGGCAATGTCACGCGCGACATCGACTTGTTTCTGATGCTGCTTGCTGCTGTTGGCGTGGCTGCAGTCCACCATCAGTGTGGGTGGCAATTTGGCCCTCTGCAGATCCTGGCAGGCAGCAGCTACGCTGGCGGCGTCGTAGTTGGGCGCCTTGCCGCCGCGCAAAATGACGTGGCAGTCGCGGTTGCCATGGGTTTGCACAATCGCCACTTGGCCGTTCTTGTGCACCGACAAAAAGTGGTGGCCGCCAGCGGCGGCCTGGATGGCGTCGGTGGCGATTTTGATATTCCCATCGGTGCCGTTTTTGAATCCGATCGGCGCTGACAGGCCAGACGCCAGTTCGCGGTGCACCTGGCTCTCCGTGGTGCGGGCGCCAATCGCGCCCCAGGAGATCAAGTCACCTAAGTACTGAGGCGAGATCACGTCAAGGAACTCACTGCCAGCCGGTAGTCCCAGCCGGTTGATGTCAATCAGCAACTGCCGTGCAATACGCAGGCCCTCATCGATGCGAAAGGTTTCATCCAGGTAGGGGTCGTTGATCAGGCCTTTCCAGCCCACCGTGGTGCGGGGCTTCTCAAAATAAACCCGCATCACGATCTCCAGCGTGTCGGCGTACTGATGGCGCTGGGCCAGCAGGCGGCGGGCGTACTCTAGTGCGGCTGCGGGGTCGTGGATGGAGCAGGGACCAATCACCACCAGAAGTCGGTCATCGGTACCGGCCAGGATGTCGTGGATACGGTGGCGAGTGCTGCTGATCAAGGACTCGATGGCCGTCCCATGGATCGGAAAAAAACGAATGAGGTGTTCTGGGGGCGGCAGCACGGTGATGTCCTTGATGCGTTGGTCATCGGTCTGGCCGGTTCGGTCGGTCGGGTGGGTGACGGTGGCTTCGGGCTTCATGGCGGACTCCTTATTCGATCAATTGGCAAAAGAAAAATACATAAAAAAACCGCCGGGGGTGCCGGCGGTTTCTGGAAGATCGGTACGTTTGGGTCAGGGACGTTCAGAACTCTCTACCGCCGGGGGCGTTGGAGAACCAAAAGTAGCTAAAGTAAA
>JBIKZZ010000016.1:0-25437 GCA_044354435.1 Rhodoferax sp.
GTTTTTGCCGATCAGCATTGTTGGTGGTGGAGCCGCACTCCAGGTCAATCGTGCCATTGGCCATCAGCGGGATGCGGGTGGCAGACGTTACCGGCGCCATTTTGACCGCCAGATTGGGCAGCTTCAATTCGGCCTTGACCGCGTCGGCGATCTTCAGGCAGATGTCCATCGAGTAACCGATGGGCTCCTGCTTGTCGTTCAGGTATGAAAAGGGGATGGAAGAGTCGCGGTGGCCAATGGTGATGGCGCCGTCCTTGCGAATCTTGTCAAGGGTTTGGGCTTGCAGACCGGCGGCGCCGAGCAGCAGTGCGGCGGTAGCCACGGCGGAAAGAAGGTTCTTCATGGGTGATCTCCTGAATGGATTGAGACGGGTGTGGACGTATCGCCCCGGCAGTTTATCGCCTCAGCGCGGGCCGCCCGCTAGTGTTAAACCCTCAAATCCGCCCGGCATAATGACAGCATGCATAACCTACCCTCCCTACCTTGCTACCTTAACGGCGAATTCACCCAGCTTCAAAACGCCAAAATCAGCGTGATGGACCGGGGCTTTATCTTCGGCGACGGCATTTACGAGGTGGTGCCGGTCTACGGCGGCCAGCCTTTCCGCTTTGCCCAGCACATGGCACGGCTCGAGCGCAGCCTGGCCGAGCTGCGCATCACCAACCCGATGAGTCGGGCTGAGTGGGCCGCCATTGCTTCAAAATTAATAGCAGACTATGCCCAATCTACGGGGGCTGAAGGCCAAAATGGCGACCAGATGATTTACATCCAGGTTAGCCGCGGGGTGGCCATGCGCGACCACGTCATGCCAGAAAACATCACGCCCACCGTGTTTGTCATGAGCAACAAGATGAGTGTGCCGAGTGAGGCCGTGCGCCAGCAGGGCGTGGCCTGCGTCACCGCCGATGACTTCCGCTGGGAAAAAGCCCATATTAAGAGCACCAGCCTGCTCGGCGCGGTGTTCTCGCGCCAGATCAGCTTCGATGCTGGCGCCACCGAAACCGTGATGTTCCGCGACGGTTATCTGAGTGAGGCCGCCGCCAGCAATGTGTGGGTGGTGAAGAACGGTCAACTGCTGGGCACTCCGAGGGACAACCTGGTGCTGGAGGGCATACGCTACGGGCTGATCGAAGAACTGTGCCAGCAGCAGGGCATCGGGTTTGCGTTGCGCCGAATCAGCCGTGCCGAGGTACTGCAGGCCGACGAGCTGCTGCTGTCCAGCGCCAGCAAGGAAGTACTCGCCATCACCACCCTCGACGGCCAACCGGTCGGCAACGGCCGGCCCGGCCCGGTGGGTGAGCGGCTGCATGCCGGCTACCAGTTGGTCAAGCAGGCCTCACGCACCGCAGTCACCAGCGCTGCGTAAACGCCGCCATGACGACACCGGTCCCGCCCGAGACGCCGCCGTCGCTGATCACCTACCCGTCGAGCTTTCCGATCAAGGTGATGGGCGTCAAGGTGGAGGGCCTGGTGCACGCCATCACCACCATTGCGCTGGCTTTTGACCCCGACTTTGACGCCAGCACCATCGAGCTGCGGGAAAGCAAGGGCGGCAAGTACCTGGGGGTCACCGTCACCATCACCGCGACCAGCCGGGAGCAGCTCGACGAGCTGTACCGCACCCTGTCCACCCACCCGATGGTGAAGGTGGTGCTTTAGCGCACCGTGGACGTGGCGCTCTCGCCCCAAACTCTCGGCCAGGTTCCCTACCTGCCCACTGTGGAGGCGATGCAGGCCTTCACCGCCGGTCGTGTCGCCGAAACGCCGGATCAGCTATGGATTTGTGAGCATCCGAGCGTTTATACACAAGGGTTGGCGGGCAAAACCGAGCATATCTTCAACCCAGGGTCCATTCCCGTGGTGCAGACCAACCGCGGCGGTCAGGTCACCTACCACGGCCCGGGCCAGGTGGTGGCCTACCCACTGCTGGACCTGCAGCGCGCCGGCTACTTTGTCAAAGAATACGTCTACCGCCTGGAAGAAGCGGTGATCCGCACCCTGGCCCACTACGGCGTGACCGGCCACCGGGTAGGCGGCGCGCCAGGCATCTACGTCCGGCTGGACGACCCGGGCTCACACGCCCTGCTGCCGCAACGCCCTGCCAAAACCGACGGCCCGGCCGCAGCGCCGGTGTTCACCGGGCTGGGCAAGATTGCCGCGCTGGGCATCAAGGTCAGTCGCCACTGCGCCTACCATGGGGTGGCGCTGAATGTGGCGATGGACCTGGAACCCTACTCGCGCATCAATCCCTGTGGCTATGCTGGCCTAGCCACGGTGGACCTTTCTACAATCGGCGTCTCGGTGCCCTGGCAGGAGGCCGCTGACCTGCTGGGTCGCAAGCTGGCTGCTTACCTGGCGCCCTGACGGCCCCCATCCCTCACTGCAGGACTCGAATGACCACCCCCATCACCGTGCGTGACGCACAAAGCACCGCCAGCTACGATGCCAGCGCCAAGCAAAAGGCCGGCGCCAAACTGTCGCGCATCCCGATCAAGGTGCAACCCGGAGAGGTGCTGAAAAAGCCCGACTGGATTCGCGTCAAGGCCGGCAGCCCGAGCACCCGGTTTTACGAGATCAAGGACATCCTGCGCACCAACAAGCTGGTGACGGTGTGCGAAGAGGCCTCCTGCCCCAACATCGGCGAGTGCTTTGGCAAGGGCACGGCCACCTTCATGATCATGGGTGACAAGTGCACCCGGCGCTGCCCGTTCTGCGACGTCGGCCACGGCCGGCCCGACCCACTGGATGTGAATGAACCCGACAACCTTGCCAAAACCATTGCGCAGCTCAAGCTCAAGTACGTGGTGATCACCAGCGTTGACCGCGATGACCTGCGCGACGGTGGCGCCGGCCATTTTGTCGATTGCATCCAAAAGACCCGAGCGCTCTCACCCACGACCCAGATCGAGGTGCTGGTGCCCGACTTTCGCGGCCGCGACGACAGGGCCCTGGCGATCTTGCAGGCGGCGCCGCCCGACGTGATGAACCACAACCTGGAGACCGTGCCGCGCCTGTACAAAGAGGCGCGCCCGGGCAGCGACTACCAGTTCTCGCTCAACCTCCTGAAAAAGTTCAAGGCCATGTTTCCCCTGATACCGACCAAAAGCGGCCTGATGGTGGGCCTGGGCGAAACCGACGAAGAAATCCTGGCGGTGATGCGCGACATGCGGGCGCACCAGATCGACATGCTGACCATCGGCCAGTACCTGGCGCCCAGCAGCTCGCACCTGACGGTCAAGCGCTATGTGCACCCCGACACCTTCAAGATGTTCGAGACCGAGGCCTACGCTATGGGCTTCAAGCACGCTGCGGTGGGCGCCATGGTGCGCAGCAGCTACCACGCCGACCAGCAGGCTGGGCATGCCATGGCCCCATGACGGATCCAATCGCTTTACCAGTCAATCGCCTTCCAAAGCAAACGGTGCATCAGGTATGGGCTCCAAAATTGAATCGCACCGTTGTGCTCGCTGGGCCCGACCAACTGCATCTTTAGGTCATTCTGGAGGCAACCCCAAAGGTATCAACTTGAGTTGGTTTCGCATAAGTGGCCGGTTTTCACACATCTCTTGCTGACGGGCCTCCCGGTTCTTGCACGCCGTGCGACGCGCGACGTCAATCCTTGCACGCTGACGCTGAGACGACCGGACCGTCACCGGCGATCGTCGTACGGCGCATATCTCGCCGCTCGCGGGTGTCGTCGAAGCGGCACACGCGATGCATGGTCTGCCGGTTGTCCCAGATCACTAGGTCGTTGACCCGCCAGGTATGGGAGTAGACGAATTTACGTTGGGTCGCATGCTCTACCAGGTGGCGCAGCAGATCAAGCGCCTCAGGTCTCTGCCAGCCGACGATACCACCGGCGTGCGCGGACAGGAACAGCGATCTGCGCCCGGTGGCTGGGTTCACCCGCACCAACGGATGACACGCTGACCCAAACATGCCGCGCTCTTCATGTGAGATGTCGTCAAATCCGATCTGCGCTCGGGAGTGCACGAGCGAATGTTCGCAGACCAAGTTCGCGATCTCCTCCTGCATGGCAGCGTCTAGCGAATCGTACGCGGCCCGCATGTCCGCGAACTCGGTATTGCCGCCCGAACCTGGAATGACACGCGCCGACAGCAGCGAGTATTTCGCGGGAATCGGCCGGAACGAGCTGTCGGAATGCCAGAGCCGGTTACCCAGGCTGTACATGCGATTGCGGTCATTTCGTGCGAACAGTTCGCTGTTGTGATCCAGATTCGATGCGTCCGCCAGTTCGAGCTTGAGCCGTTTTTCCTCGGGCTTCTGCAGCGTTCCACCCACCGCGAGTTCGAGTTCGCCCAATAGCCGGCTAAAGGCGATTTGCTCTTCGTCCGTGACTGGTTGCCCCTGCAGGACTATCACCGCGTGGCGATCCATGCCAGCATGGATCGCCGCCACATCCGCCTCGGAGACAGGTTTTCGCAGGTCGATGCCACTGCCCTCGCCGACGAAAACCGGGTGAATCTCGGCTATCGCAAATGCCATGGCTTCAGAGCTGCCCTGAGAGTGCGTTGGCGGACACCCGTCGGTCTGGGCTCGGGCAAATTTTTCGCACGGATGCTCAGCCTTCTAGGCGCCGGAGTTCCTGCAGACCGTCCCTCAATCCCGCCTGCAGCAAGGCCGTGTCAGTACTGTAGGAGATCATCCGGAAGCCCCGCTTTTGCCAGTCCTTGGCGATATCCATGGTCGGTGCCATGCAGGCAGCCGTCTTGCCCAGCCGCTTGCAGGTGTCGGCCAGCCGGTTGATGGTCGACTGGATCTGCGGGCTGTCGAACTGTCCCGGTATGCCGAGCGAAAGCGAGAGATCGAACTGCCCCAAATGGCCGCCATCGATGCCCTTCACCGCCAGGATTTCCTCCATGTTCTCGGCGCCCTTGCGGGTCTCGATCATCGCCAGTACAAAGGTGCGCTCGTCGGCCGCGCGCATTTTGTCGGCCAGATCGCCGCCCTGGTAATCGTCATGGGCGCCACCGAACATGGCACCGCGCATGCCGCCAGGCGGGTAGCGCGTCCACCGGACAAGCTCTTCCGCCTCTTCGCGCGACTCGACCATCTGGAACATCAGGCCCATTGCCCCGATATCGAGCAACTGCGAGACCGCCGCGTAGGTCTTGGCGGGCGGACGCACGATCGGCACCAACCCGATGCCACGGCAATAGGAGAACTGCCGTCGCATCTCCGCCATCGTAAACCCGCTGTGCTCCATGTCGTAAAGGGCGAACTCGGCGCCGGCCGCTGCCAGCGCTGCGGGCAGGCCCGGGCTGCTGAATTCAAAGACCATGGTGCCCAGTGCAGTGCCACCGGCCGCCAACTTTTGTTTTACTGGATTTGCGCGCATGTCATGGTTCCTGTCTGATTAACTCGTGGCCAATGAGGAAAGGCAGTCTTGCGCCAGTGGCTCGATGGCGCTGAAGTCCCTGGCCGCCAGATACTCCGGGCGTGCAAAGGAGGTCCCCTGGTTGTCGGTGGTGCAGACGTTCAGGTACAGGATGACCCGTTTGAGCGGCGTGATGTTGACCGTCGAACCGTGCACCACCTGCATGTTCATGAAGACGATCGAACCCGCCGGCCCGGTGATATGTTCAAGGCCGTATTTGTCGATCAGCTCGGACATTTTTTCCATCGTGATGTCGTAGCGGTACTTCGAGGCACGATCCCTGTCTTCTGCCTCGCTCAGGACGCTGGCCTGCGACACGACCCCTTCGACATGGGACCCAGGCACCGCCATCAGGGGCGCGTTGTAGTCGCTCACATCATTGAGGAAGATGGCAATCATGATGCCATCGGGCCGAGGCACTCCGTCGACCCGGTGGTAGGTTCCGAAGTCCTGGTGCCAGTTGACGATCGCGCCGCCGGTCTGCTTGGCATTGACCCGCGATTGGTGCACATAAAAATGCTGGCCCAGCAGTTGTTCTGCAATGCCTACCAGCTTCGGGTGCCTTGCCAATGCAGCCAGCCGCTTGTCCATCAAGTGCATGCCATAGATGACATGGGGAAGGCCATTGCGCTCGCGCATCACGTGGGGGCCGTCCATGCTGATGACGTCGGCCGTTGCCTGGTTGAGCACTTCGACCTCTTTCGAGGTGAGCAAGCCCTTGACCGTGATGTAGCCCTTGGTCTTGTATTCGCCTACTTGCTGCTGGTTAATCACCTGATTCATGATGGTCTCCTATAGTTCTGACAACGAAACTTGACTACAACTCCGCACTTCTGTGACAGGCCATCCAGTGGCCTCCTCCCAGATCGGTCAACGCCGGCTCGCGCTCGCGGCACACCCCTTGCGCCATGGCACAGCGGGGGCTGAACCGGCAGCCGGTGGGCAGATTCATCGGGTCGGGAATCTCGCCCTGTAATGGTACCGGAGCTTTCAATCTGGCCGGATCCGGGACCGGGATAGAGTCGATCAGCGCCCGGGTATAAGGATGCAGCTTTTGCTGATGCAGATCGCTGGTAGCGAGTATCTCGGCGACCTTACCCAGATACAGGATCACCACCCGGTCGCAGACATGTTCGACGATGGCCAGGTTGTGCGAGATGAACAGGTAGGCGATTTGGTGCTGCTGCTGGATTTCCAGCAGCAGGTTGATCACCTGGGCCTGCACCGACACGTCGAGCGCAGAGACGGGTTCGTCGAGCACGACGAATTTCGGGTTGACCGATATTGCCCTGGCAATGCCGATGCGCTGGCGCTGGCCACCGCTGAATTGATGCGGAAACTTGGCCAGGTCGTCCACGCGCAAACCAACCCGCTGGATCACGCCATCGACTTTGGACCGGATTTCCTGCGCGCTGAATTGCTTGAGATTGCGCAGAGGTTCAGCAATGATGTCCCGCACGCGCATCCTCGGGTTGAGCGAATCGTAGGGGTCCTGGAAGACCACCTGTACTTTGCCCTTAAGGACATCTGCAGCCCCCTTGCCGAGATCCTGGATCTCGGTGCCGTCGAAGCGGATACTTCCCTCGGTCGGAGGGGTCTGCATGAGCAGCATCTGGCCCACAGTCGACTTGCCGGAGCCGGACTCGCCGACAAGGCCCAGGGTTTCCCCCGCCGCGATCTGGAAGCTGACACCGTCGACAGCCTTCAGGGTGCCAGGCCTGCCGCCCAGCCATGGCATGCCGGAAAGCCGGTAATGCTTCTTAAGGTCGGTGACTTCGATCACGCTGGCACGGCTCCGTGGTCCTGCACAACCGCACAGGCGTGGTGGAAATGATCGCCAAGGGCGACCCTCTGCGGTGGGCGCTCACGGCAAGCGACAAGCGCCCTGGGGCAGCGAGGGGCAAACGCGCAGCCGTCCCCTAATGTGGCTAGGTCGGGCGGTTGCCCCTGCATGGCGTGCAGGGTCTTCTTGGTCTTGCCGAACACCGGATTGGATTCCAACAGGCCCTGTGTGTACGGATGGCGGGGGGTGCGAAATATCTCCTGCACGGTGTTGTATTCGATGATCTTGCCCGCGTACATCACCGCCACGGTATCGCAGAGTTGGGCGATCACGCCCAGGTCGTGGGTGATGAAGATGACCGACGTGCCGTGCACGCGCCGGGCGTTGCGAATAAGTTCGAGGATCTGGGCCTGGATGGTCACGTCCAGCGCCGTGGTGGGCTCATCCGCGATCAGCAATTCCGGGTCACACATGAGCGCCATGGCGATTGCTATGCGCTGCTTCATACCACCGCTGAGCTGGAACGGATACCGTTTTGCGATCGCCGCCGGTGTCGGTAACTGCACCTCGTTCATCAATGTCAGCATGCGATCGCGGATCCGCGCATCGCTAGGCATGCGGTCGGGGTGAAAGCGCATGGTCTCGAGCATCTGATCGCCGACGGTCATGACCGGGTTGAGCGAGGTGCTGGGATTTTGGGTGACCATCGCGATGCGGGCGCCCCGAACCTTGCGCATCTCCTCCTCGCCTAGTTGCATCAGATCAATGCCACCGAATTCTGCACGGCCATCGATGCGCGCGCGGTTGGCCTTCGGAACCACGCGCAGGAGGGATTGGGCCATGACACTCTTGCCGGACCCCGACTCCCCGACGATGCCCAGTATTTCGCCTTTTTTCAGCTGCAGATTGACACCGTTCACCGCCTTCACGACCCCCCGGGGGGTATTGAAGTGGGTGTGCAGGTTATCGACGCGCAGCAGGGTGTCCATGGGATCAGGCTTTTCAGGTCAGTCAGGGATTGGCTTGCGGGTCCATCCGGATGCGCAGCCAATTGCCCAGGAAATTGACGCACAGGACGACGGAGAAAATCGCGATCCCGGGAAACACCGATGTCCAGTAGGCGATGCTGATGTACTTGCGGCCATCGGCCAGCATCGAGCCCCAAGACGGCGTTGGCGGCTGGACACTCAATCCCAGAAAGCTCAGCCCAGACTCGAAAATGATGACCTTGCCGATGTCCAGCGTCACCAGCACGATCACTGAGTTCATGACATTGGGCAGGATGTGCCGCCACAGCATGACGGGCAGTGGCGTACCGCTGACTCTGGCTGATTTCACGAAATCCCGTTCGCGCAGCCGCATGGTTTCGGTGCGTACCACCTTGGCATAGGTGACCCAGTTGGTGATGGCAATGACCAGTATCACATTGGTCAAACTGGGCCCCAGCACGCCGATGAGCGCGATCGCCAGCAGGATGAAGGGTATCGACAACTGGATATCAGCCATGCGCATGAACAGGCTGTCAAGCCAGCCGCCGACGTAACCGGCCACCAAGCCCAGCACGACACCGAAAACGCCAGACAGTCCCACCGCGCAGAGCGACACCAGCAGCGAGATGCGCGCACCGGCCATGATGCCGCTGAGTACGTCCTGGCCCAGCATGGCCGTGCCCAGTGGATGGACCATGGAGCCTTCGGCATGCCAGGCCGGAGGTTGCAGGACCTGCGCCAGATCTTGCCGAACGGGGTCATGCGGAGCCATCCACACGCCGAACACCCCGATAACGAGGAAGGCGAAGATCACCAGACCGGCCAGACCGATCTGCAGCCTCGAGAACAAATTTTCGCCGGATCTCATTGGCCCTGCCGAATCCGAGGATCCAGGATGAATTGAACGACGTCAGCAAACAGCTGGATCAGCACGAACAGCACCGAACAGATCAGCGTGATGCCCTGCACGACCGGGTAGTCACCACCATAGGCCGACTGGATGAGGAGCCGCCCGATCCCTGGCCAGGCGAAGATGGTCTCTGTGATGACCGCGCCCGCCAGCAAAGTCACAAACTGCAGCGAAACGATGGTGACGAGCGTGGGCAGGATGTATTTCAGGCAATGCCTGAAGATGATCACGCGCCCCGGGGCACCCTTGAGCACTGCCGTCCTGACAAAATCCGCGCCCAGGGTCTCCAGCATGGTCGAGCGGGTCATTCGGGAAATCACGGCAGTTGAATACCAGCCAAGCGTCACGGCGGGCAACACGAGCGACAGTGGACCCGACCGGCCCGACGACGGGAACAGTCCCAGATCGACCGAGAAAACCATGATCAGCATAATGCCGACCCAGAATGTTGGCGCGGCCATGCCCGACAGCGCGAACAACTCGAAAAATTTGTCCCAGAAACTGCCCGGCCGCACCGCCGACAGGATGCCTGTGCCCACACCGAGCACCACTGCGAGGACAATGGCAGCCACTGCGAGTTCAAGGGTGGCGGGGAACCGGTCCCACACCAGATCCAGTACCGGCATGTTGAACCTGTAGGATTCCCCCAGGTTCCCCATCATCGCGTTGGACAGGAACAGGAAATAGCGCTCGACCGCCGACCGGTCGAGCCCCAAAGCCTTCTGGTAGGCGAGCCGATCTGCTTCGGAGGCCTCGGCCGGCATCAGCAGTTGGACGGGATCTCCGATCAGGTGAGTGATCGAGAAGATGATGACCGACACCCCTACGATACAGACCAATGCCTGAATGACCCGATTGATCAGGTACCCGGCATGCGAATGCATCAGTTGGTCAGGCTGGCGTTCCAGAATTTATAGACATTGTCACCAGGCTCTGGCTTCCAGTTCACCCTGTCACGCAGGCCGAAAAGGATCTTGCTTTCCCACAGAAAAATATGGGAGGCATCGTCGTACAGCGCCTTTTCGATCTTCTGAAAATGCTGGTCGCGCTCTTTCTGATCGCCGATCTTGAGCGAGTCGTCGATCATCTTGTCGACAGCATCGTTCTTGTAGAAGGACCAGAAGGCATTGCTGTGCAACCCGAAGATCATCAGGCCCTCGGGATCGAACACGGTGTTGCCGAACGCCTGGTAGCTCAGCGGGTAGTACTTCTTGCGCAGGTCTGCCACCCACTTCGAGGACTCCCACAGGTTCAGGTTGACATCCACGCCGACGGCCTTGAGGTTGTTGGCAATCGCCAATGACACGTCCTTGTCGAGCGTGTAGCGTCCGACCGAGCTGAACATATCGATCTTGAAGCCGTTGGGATAACCGGCCTCGGCAAGCATTTTCTTGGCCAGTGCGGGGTCGTACGCGTAGGGCTTAAGGTTCTTGTCGACCGCGGCCACCGAAGGCGCCAGCACGCCGGCAATCGTGACAGCCTGGTTTTTCAGGACGCTGCTGATGATCGCCTGCCGGTCGACGGCATGGTTCAAAGCACGGCGGACCTTCTGGTTCAGAAGGGGGCTGTCCTTGGCGCCATCCTTGATGTTGAAGACCAGCCAGTAGATCTCTCCGCTGGGATGGGACAGGGTTTTGACACCCTTGATCGCACTGATCCTATCGACCAGTGGCGGTGGCATTTCGGCAACCACGTCGGCTTCGCCGGTCTGCAGCATCGCAAGGCGGACGGCATCCTCGGGAACGGTACGCATCACTAGCGTCTTGACCTTGGGTACCCAGCCCCAGTGCATGTCGTTAGCCTCCATCTCGATCTGCTCGTTGATCGAGCGCGATACAAACTTGAAGGGACCGGTTCCGACCGGCTTCTTGGCAAAGCCTTCTTCACCAACGGTCTGCAAATACTTCTTCGGAACGATCCAGCCGGCAAACGCGAGCTTCTTCAGGAAGATGGCGTCGCGTTCTTTAAGCTTGATCACGACGGTATCCGGATTGACGATGTCGACCTTGTCGATGGACTTGATAAAGGACAGCAAGGGGTTCTTGGTCGCAGGATCGATGGCGCGATCAATCGAAAACTTGACGTCATCCGCGGTCATGGCGGATCCGTCGTGGAACCTGACACCCTTGCGAAGACGAAAAGTGTAGGTGAGTCCATCGGGTGTCACGGCCACCGACTCGGCAAGCGCCGGAACGAGTTCGGCCTTGTCGTTGCGGATGTACAACCCTTCAAACATGTTGCTGTTGAATGTGTAGTTGTAGCGCGTGCTGGATTTGTGCGGATCGAGGGTCGCCGGCTCGGATGGAAGTGCCACCGTCAGTTTGCCCATGGGCGCCGACAGGACTGCAACAGGCGAGATGAGGCTCAAGCACAACAGAAGAGCGCGACCAGGGAATCGGAACGAGAACGTCATGGGCAATTTTCCTGACATAAGTGAACGGCGGTGAATAGGGAATGAGTGGGGGACGACGGGGAACCAATCGGCGGAACAGACGAGTTCACTCGGGCCCGAATGGCGTTGCGGCAATTGCTCCTTAATCTTTTTTTCTTGCCTGCATGCGAAGCTTAGCGCAGAACATTGGCGAACGCAAGATTGACCCTATTCCAACGAGGTGTGAGCCTGAGCCCGGATTTTTGCTGCCGACCTGGTGACTTGATCATCCAAGGATGGTGATGAATATGGATGCGGCAAAGCTGAGTACCGTTACGCAATTGCAGGAGTTTTTGGACGCGCACAGGCTGAACCTCGAACGACTCCACGGTGTCATCAAAATCTAAAAGCAGCAGATAATCCGGCTCGAGCAAAGACTCGAACGCGTCCATTTCTTCACTCTTGCGGTTTGAGTAGCCGCCGGTAGCGAACCATTGATTTTTTGGGATTTTCCTGACAGCCAGGCATGCAGTCTGATGAGTCGGTCAGGAATTTCAAAGCAAAGCAGTCTCATTAACTTCCGAAATTTTTCTCATTAACTATTGGTTTTTTGTTGCAAAAAATGACTTTTTTCTCAAAATCGATAGATCGTTCATATTGGGCCAATGATGCTGGGCAACGGTCTGTGGTTTGACCCCCGCTCGCTGCAGCGACTGGTGGATGACCCCACCTGGTCCCGCGGTCTGATGCTGTACCGCAACCAGAAGGTGGAGAGCCTGGACATCGAGCCCGGGCCCGGCTACTGGCTGCTGCTGGGCGAGGTACAGGGCAGCCAGCGTGAGCCCTACGAGTTGTCGGTCGAGTTGAAGCTGACGCATGACGGCCGCCTGGCACACTGGGACAGTGACTGCAGCTGTCCGGTTGGCAACCAGTGCAAGCACGGCGTGGCGCTGTCGCTCAAGGCCGCCTACCAGGGCCTGCGGCTGCTGGGCAGTGGCGCCCAGGTCGAAGCGGCAGCGGCGCCCACGCCCGAACAGATGGAGGCGGCGCGCCAGGCTGAATTGGCGCGTAAGGCCGAAGTCGCCCGCCTGGAGGCCGAGGCCCAATTGTTGGGCTGGCTGCAGGCGCTGGACCGCGCCAAGACCGGAAAGTCTTATGTCGGCGTCGCCGAGCGGCCCGGTGCCGTCAAGACCGCCCAGTACCTTTATCTGCTGACGGTGATGAACGCCCATGGCCCGACGCCGCTGCTGCTTCTGGAAGCCATGACTGCCGTCCCCAAACTGAGCGGCGGCTGGAGCAAGCCCAAGCGCGTCAGCAGCCCGCCCTATGACGGCCTGGCGGTGATGGACGCCGCCAGTGCCACCGACCATGACATCTTCCGGCTGTTGCGCGCACAGCCCAACAGCAGCAACTCCTACAGCACCTACAGCTTCAGTGCCAGCGTGCTACCCACCAGCCAGACCGGCCAGATGCTGCTGCAAATGGCGGCCAGCACCGGGCGACTGTTCACCAACAACGGCAGCGGCGCACCCGATGCCGCGCTGCAATGGGGCCCGCCGCAGGCTTTGGCCTGGCACTGGCAGGAAGCGCCAGGTCCACAGGGGGGTGAGCCGGCCTGGAGCCTGCGCGCGCGCCTGGCCGAGGCTGACAACGGCGCCCGGCTGTGCCTGAACAACCCACCGCTCTACCTGGATGCGGCGCAGGGGCTGTGCGGCCCGGTGCAGGTGCCGGGGCTGAGTGACGCGCAACTGGCAGTGCTGCTAAAAAGCCCGCCGCTCAAGACCGATGCCCTCAAAAAACACCAGGCCGAGCTGATGCTGCGCCTGGGGCCGCTGCCACTTCCCCCTGTGCTCCAGGCGCTCACGCCGCTGCGGGACCTCCGCCCGCGCGCCGTGCTGCAGCTGTCACGCAACAGCCCGGACATGGCCAAGTACCGCGGCCTGATCCAGGCCCAGTTGCAATTTGATTACGCCGGACACCGCGGTTGGTGGGCCGGCCAGGGCAGCACCGTGGTGGTGGAAAACACCGGGGGCCGCTTTTTACTGAGCCGCGACACCGAGGCCGAGTTCGACGCCATGACCCGGCTGTATGACCTGGGTCTGCGGGCGGCCGACGGCGGCGTGTTCGGCATCCCCGGCGACGAGCCCCAGCAGCGCTGGCTGCAATGGGCCGATGCCGACTTCTGCCCGTTGCGCGAGGCTGGCTTTGAGCTGCTGCTGGCCGATGACCTGACCCAGTGGGTCACCCGCGCCGACAGCCTGATGGTGGCGCTTCAGCCGCAGGGCGATGACGCCGGCACCTCGCCCTGGTTTGACCTGTCTTTGGGCATGGAGATCAATGGCCAGCGTCACAACATACTGCCTTGGCTGCCCGGCCTGATCGCGCAGGCTGCCCACAGCCCGCCCGACCCCACCACCGGCGCGCCCACGCTGCCGCCCTTCATGTACCTGCCGCAGCCCGGCGGCGACGGCTTTGTGCGGCTGCCCACCGATGGCCTCAAACCCTGGCTACAGGCGCTGCTGGAGCTGGTGGGCGAGCGTGGCCATGACTTTTCGGGCGACAGCCTCAAGCTGTCGCGGCTGGACGCACTGCGCACTGCCGTCGGCCTGGGTGAAGGGGCAGTGTGGGCCGGTGCACAGTCACTGCAAGCGTTGGCGCAATGCTTAAGCGGCCACGTCGAACTGCCCCCTGTGCCTGTGCCGCCCAGCCTGCAGGCCGAGCTGCGCCCCTACCAGCAGCAGGGCCTGAACTGGCTGCAATTTCTACGCACCCACAGCCTGGGCGGCATCCTGGCCGACGACATGGGGCTGGGCAAAACCCTGCAAACACTGGCGCACATTCAGATCGAAAAAGACGCTGGCCGGCTGACCGCGCCAGCACTGATCATCGCGCCGGTCAGCCTGCTCGGTAATTGGCGGCGCGAGGCCGCGCGCTTTTGCCCGCAGCTGCGCTGCCTGGTGTTGCATGGCAAGGAGCGCCATGAAGCCGCCGACCAGCTGCACGAGGTGGACCTGGTGATCGCCCCCTACTCCTTACTGCAGCGCGACCGCGACCGATGGCTGCAGTCACCCTGGCACTTGGTGGTGTTAGACGAGGCGCAAAATATCAAAAACGCCAGCACCCAGGCCGCGCAGGTGGCCAGCCAGTTGCAGACCCGGCATCGGCTGTGCCTGTCGGGCACCCCCATGGAGAACCACCTGGGCGAGCTGTGGAGTCTGTTTCACTTTTTGATGCCAGGCTTTCTGGGCAGCCAGGCCCGCTTCACGACACTGTTCCGCACCCCGATCGAAAAGCAGGGGGACCCGGAACGATTGCATCAACTGCGCGCCCGCATCACGCCCTTCATGCTGCGCCGCACCAAGGCACTGGTGGCAAAAGAACTGCCGCCCAAGGTAGAAACCGTGATGCGGGTCGAACTCAGCGGCAAACAGGCCGACCTGTACGAGACCATCCGCCTGGGCATGGAGAAAACCGTGCGCGAAGCCCTGAGCCGGCAGGGTCTGGCCAAGTCCCAGATCATGATTCTGGACGCGCTGCTCAAGCTGCGCCAGGTCTGCTGTGACCCCCGGTTGGTACCGCTGGCGGCGGCCGCCAAAGTGAAGACCTCGGCCAAACTAGAGCAGCTGATGACGCTGCTGCCCGAGATGCTGGCCGAGGGCCGGCGCATCCTGCTGTTTTCGCAGTTCACCAGCATGCTCACCCTGATCGAGGCCGAGCTCAAAAAACGCCAGATCCCTTGGGTCAAGCTCACCGGGCAAAGCCAGAAGCGCGATGCGGTGATCGAGCAGTTCACCAGCGGCCAGGTGCCGCTGTTCCTGATCAGCCTCAAAGCCGGCGGCGTGGGCCTGAACCTGCCGCAGGCCGACACCGTGATCCACTACGACCCCTGGTGGAACCCGGCCGCCGAGACCCAGGCCACCGACCGCGCCCACCGCATCGGCCAAACGCAAAGCGTGTGGGTGCTCAAGCTGGTGGCCCAGGGCACCATCGAAGAGCGCATCCTGGCGCTGCAAGAACGCAAGGCGGCGCTGGCCGAGGGCATGTACAGCGGCTCGGTGGCGCGCAAGGCCCCGCTGTTCACCGAGGGCGACCTGGCCGAACTGCTCAAACCGCTATCGGATTAATAGCTACAAAGCCATATGGGACAGGGGCTAGAGCCTGTTTGACTCATAAGTCAAGGCAGCTGAGCGGCCGGTCATTTAAGATGGGGCATGCGCCTAGCCCACGGCATCCGCCCCAACCTTGCCCAGTTTCTGCAACTGTTGCTGCAGGTGCTGTTGGTGGGCCTGACGATCGGCATGACCCGCACCGTGGTGCCGGCCCTGGCCGAGTCTGACTTTGGTGTCCCCAAAAACTCCTTTGTGCTGCTGAGTTCCTTTGTGGTGGCCTTTGGCCTGGTCAAGGGCGTGATGAATTTTGTGGCGGGCCGCCTGTCGGAGCGGCTCGGGCGCCAGCGCGTGCTGCTGTGGGGCTGGCTGGTGGCGCTGCCGATTCCGGTGATGATTGCCTACGCCCCGAGCTGGGGCTGGGTGGTGGCCGCCACGGTGTTGCTGGGGGTGAACCAGGGGCTGACCTGGTCCATGACGCAGACCGCCCAGCTCGACATCACCCGGCTGGAGGAGCGTGGTCTAACCCTGGGGCTGAACGAGTTTGCCGGCTATGTGGGGGTGGCGCTGGCGGGGATTGTCACGGCCTACCTGGCCACCCGCTGGGGGCCACGCCAGGGCTTGCTGGGGTTTGGGCTGGCGGTGATCGGCCTGGCCCTGCTGCTGGCCCGCTTTGGCGTCAAGGAGACGCTGCCCTGGGCCCGCGCTGAAGGGGCCAAGCATGCGCCCGGCGTCGCCCAGACGGTGCGCCCACGCTACGCCACGCTGCTCAGCCAGCAGCCGAATACAAAGGAGGTTTTCTGGCTGGTGAGCATGGCACTGCTCTACCCCAACCTGTCGGCGGCCGTGGCCGACATCTCGCACCCGGCCTGGCGCGGCTCGGCCATCGGCATCTACCGCTTTTGGCGCGACCTGGGCTACGGCGTTGGTGCACTCGGGCTGGGCCTGGTGGCGCATTTCACCGGCCAGATGGCGGCGGCCTTCTGGTTTGTGGCGCTGTGCATGCTGCTGTCGGCCGGCGTGCTGCTGCGCTGGGGCGCAGAAACCCACCCGCGGCTGAACCCGGCGCCGGCGTAGCACAATGCAGCATCATCCGCAATACAGGTCAGACCATGAAAGCCATTTGGAACAACACCGTCATTGCCGACAGCGACGACACCGTGATGGTGGAAGGCAACCATTACTTCCCCGAACAGGCCGTGAACAAGGCCTACTTGCAATTCAGCAACCACAAGACCAGTTGCGCCTGGAAAGGCCAGGCCAGCTACCACTCGCTGCTGGTCAACGGCGACATGAATGTGGACGCCGTCTGGTTTTACCCCGAGCCTAAACCTGAGGCCGAATCGATCCGCAACCGGGTCGCCTTCTGGAAAGGCGTCAAGATCACGCCTTAAATGGCAGCGCCAGGGCTACGACAGGGCCAACAACTTGCTGCCACCCGCACCAAAATGAAACACATTGACAGTCTGAAGCAGTGATTTCGCCTGGTGCTCCAGCGACTGTGCCGCTGCGGCGGCCTCTTCCACCAACGCAGCGTTTTGCTGCGTGACCTGGTCCATCTGACCCACCGCTTGGTTCACCTGGCTGATGCCGGAGGTCTGGTCCTGGCTGGCAGCGGTGACTTCGCGCATCAGATCAGCCACACGCCGCACACCCACCACGATTTCATCCATGGTGCTGCCGGCCTGTTGAACCAGTTTGCAGCCTTCGTTCACGTTCGTCACGGAAACGCCAATCAAATCCTTGATCTGCTTGGCCGCTGCAGCCGACCGGCCCGCCAGGCTGCGGACTTCACTCGCGACAACAGCGAAACCACGCCCCTGCTCACCCGCACGGGCGGCCTCCACGGCGGCATTGAGGGCCAGAATATTAGTCTGAAAGGCGATGCCATCGATCAGGCCGATGATGTCCGATATTTCATTGGACGAGCGCTGAATGGCCTCCATGGTGCTGACCACCTTGGCCACCACAGTGCCACCACGCGTGGCCACTTCAACAGCCGATATCGCCAGTTCACTGGCATGGCTGCCGCTCGCAAAATTGTGCTTGACCGTGTCCGCCAGTTCTTCCATCGACGCGGCCGTTTGCTCCAGCGCGCTGGCTTGCTGCTCGGTGCGGGTCGACAGGTCCATGTTGCCAGCCGCAATCTGGCTGGTGGCGGTGGCCATGCCGTCAGCACCACGCCGCACGCGTTGGACGATGTCTGCCAAGCTCTCGTTCATGTCTTGCAGGGCCGTCAAGAGCTGGCCGCCTTCGTCTTGGTTACGTGGGGCCGATGTGCTGCTCAGATCCCCTGACGCAATGGTTCGGGCCATTTTGACGGCCTCGCCAATGGGACGGGTCAGGGTGACGGTCAACCAGTAAGCTAAGCCCGATCCGAGCACCACGCCGAGCCCGCCCAGAGTCAGCACCAGAAGGCGTGCAAGGCGGATGTTGTCTCGGAGCTCGGCGCTGCCGCTGGCAACATTCTGTTTTTGCAAGTCGGTCAAGGCGTTGATCGGCACTTGCAACGCGTCCAGTGCAGGCAGTGTCTGCGCGTTGAGCAGGGCGATGGCTTGGTCTCGTTGACCCTCACCAACCAGCTGGGTCACCCTGCTGAAGGACTGCACGTAATTGGCCCGAGCCTCCTTGAGTTGCGTGAGCAACAGCCTTTCTTCGGGAAGATCAATGATATGGTCCAGCGTCTCAAGGGCCAGCCCAATGGTCTTCTTGTTAAGTTCGATAGCCGCCTTCACCCCCGCCACATGCACTGGATCGTTGGCCAGCACCAGTTCCATGGTGCGCCGCCCATTGGTGCGCGTCGTGGCATTGATGACATTGGCGGCCTCTGCCTTGGCCCAGTCGTTGTCAACAATGTGGCCGGTCAGGGCACTGATTTCCTGGAGTCGCAGGACATTCACCAGCATCATGCCGAGCAACATCACGATCAGCAAGCCAAAGCCAAGCCCCATCCGAACACCAATCTTTAAATCCTTGAATCGCATTAAGTTCTCCTGATAACTGATTCCAAAGTAGTCGCCGGTGTCTCGGCAACTTGTCCGATCACCCCCCGGCGGCTCATCATGTCGGCACTCATGGCCTGCCACTGCAAGGCCGACAGGGCGTGTCGGGCCGCTGGGTAGACAACCGCCTCCTCCAGACGGATGTGCCCGTCATACGCCGTGGTGAAGGCCAACACCGCAGCCGCCTCCAGGCCGTTCCACGGCACCACAGCCGGACTCTCACACGCAAGAACCGCCAGCAAGGCTCGGCGCATGCGAGCCCAGGCCTGCTCCATGGCGCGGTGCTGCACTTGCAGACCACGAACGGCCTGCACCAAGGCCGTATCGGCACTTGCCAACAAGGGTGGAAACACATGGATTTCTTCGTCTTGATGGTGCAGGGGAGCAGCCAAATCAAAGTAACGCAGCACGTCAGCGGCTGCCTGGCGCGCCTGCGCATCACAGCCAGAGGCCTTCAGGTGAATCTGTAACCGTGTCAGTAGCGCCAAACGATCAGCCACACGCTCGTGGCAAGCTTCCAGCATGTCAAACGGCGCCTCGAAACCCACCGCCGGCGTACTGAAGCCGGGCATAGGGCAACTTTTGGCGGGGTGGCTGTCCATGTTCACCACAGCTGCACCGGCATACCTTGACGGTCAAACAGCAGGTAGTTGCCAATATCGCCACGCTTGATCGCCTCAACCATGGCCTGCAAGGGCAGGTCAGCATCGGCACTGCTGGGCGCATGCCCGGCCAGGCCAGACAGGGCGGCGGCAAACACCATGCCCCAAGGCTGTTCAAATTGCTCCGCCTCCCGGACCAAATCGCCAAACGATTCAAGCTCATCAGGATGCTTGTCAACGCACATCTTGGGCTCCAGGGCGCCACCCTGCCCGGCGTCAAAATTGGCCTGTTGCTGCGCTGTACTGTCGTCCGGCAAGGACACCTCCGTGAACACGAACAAAAGCCGTTGCGGCAGCGCCTGGGCGCGGGCAGCAAGCAACAGGTCATCGAAGTTGTCGATGGTCATGGGTGTCCGATCCAAGCTGTGCCTTGTGCGCCGGTCCCACTGCTGCGGGGCATCACCCGCAACTCCCGATGTGGCCGCACTGTGTGCAGTAGTCGCAGCCGTCCTTGCGGATGACCGCATAGGCGCCGCATTCGGCGCATTTCTTGCCCACCATGGCGGGTAGGGCGGCCAGTTCCTCGCTAACGTGTTCGACACTCGCAGCAGCGGCAAGCAGTTGAGGCACGTCGACCTGGCTGCGCTGGGCGATGATTTGTTGCAAGGCATAGGCGATGGCGGCCACTTCGGAGTCGTGCCACAGCGGGACACGGCTCCCGTCGGCTTTTTCATGCGTGCCCAGGCGCACCGGCCCACGGTCCCAGGCCACCTTGCGCATGTCTCGCAGGGCTCGCTCAAGAAAACCGCCGCGCGCCGCCAATGACAACATGCGCATGCTGGAGGTGATCCACTGTTGCGACTCGCCACTCTGACCCAGCGGCATGAAGAACTCGATGGCCCGTTGCACAAAATGGCCCTCGTCACCGCTAGGCATGGGTAGAAAAGACACCACCAAATACAAAGTTTTGTGCCCCTCCTGCGTCCAGTACTCAATTTTTTCCGCCACCGCAGGCAAGGCCCCTTTAGGACGCCGCTCGATCACGGAGCGCATCGGGTCAGCTGCGGCGGGGCTTGACTCTGGCAGCGCCGCAGGTGGCGCATGAGCTAGCGCATGAGGTGGCGGATGTGCAGCCACCGGGGCTGGGCCAGCGTCGAGCACCGAGCCAAGAATCGCATTGGGCCGGTAGGTGGCCAAGCCTTTAAGGCCGGCGTGCCAGGCCTGCAGGTACAGGCCACTGAACACCTCGTAAGGACAATCAGCCGGCACATTCACGGTCTTGGAGATCGCTGTGTCCACCAGCGGCTGCACCGCCTGCATCATGGCAATATGACTTTGTGCCGACATCTGCAAGGCCGAGACAAAGTAGTCTGGCAGGTTGGCAACATCGCCGCCAAGCGCCTGGTACAAGCGCCAGGCATGGTCTTCCACCGCGTACTCGGTGGTGCGGCCGTCAGCCTCGCGCTTCTTGCGCCTGTACACCCAGGAAAACGAGGGTTCAATGCCGTTAGAGGCGTTGTCGGCAAAGGCCAGACTGACCGTGCCCGTGGGTGCAACCGACAACAAATGGCTGTTGCGAATGCCGTAGGTACGGATGGCCTCTTGCAAGGCCGGGGGCAAGCGGCTGGCAAAAGTACCCTGCTCCAAGTACCCTTCGGCATCAAAGCTGGGGAAACTGCCCCGTTCCCGGGCCAGCGCGATGGAGGCGGTGTAGGCGGCATCGCGCATGCACGCGGCGATGCGCACGGCCATGTCGCGCCCAGCCGCTTCGTCATAGCGCAGGCACAGCATGGTCAGTACGTTGCCCAGGCCGGTGAAACCGACGCCGATCCGGCGCTTGGCGGCGGCCTCGGCCTGCTGCTGGGGCAAGGGCCAAAAGGTCAGGTCCAACACATTGTCCAAGGCGCGGACCTGGGTCATAACCACGTTGGCGAAGCCCTCGAAGTCAAAGGCTGCCACACCACCCACATCAAACGGATGGCGCACAAAGCGCGGCAAGATAATCGGACCCAGGTCACAGCAACCATAGGGTGGCAGTGGCTGCTCGCCGCAGTTGTGAACGTAGATCCCGTTTGCATCAAAGGCATGCACTTCGTCAATTTTGACGTCGTACACATCCTCGACCCCATCTGCAGCCAATGACTCGACGACACCTACAAAGCGCTCGAGATTCATTGCCCGCTTGTACTGCCCAATGCGACTTTCCAAGTCGTTCATTTTGCGAGAGTCTGCAAAGCCGATCTTGAAGAAGAACTGCGCAAGATTGTCGCCACTGATGACCAATTCATGACTGGCCTTGCAGGGGTAAAGCTTTTCTCCGCCCTTTCCATCCGGCATCATCCGCTCTCCAGCGTGGCGACGGAATCGGTAAATGGCACTGACAATGCCAAGACGCGCGAGCATGCGCTGGACACGGTTAAGCGTATCAAGGTTCGATTGGCTAAGACGTACGGACACCCCTTTTTCCTGGGAGCCTTGCACAGAGCCATCGGCATCAAATAGACCACGCAAAAAACCTGCGTAGAACGCACGCGAGGCCTCTTCAACTTGATCAGTAATGACCTTATTGCTGGGAGTCATACCGTAAGAAGCAGCAAGATTGAACAACGCTTTGCTTTTCAAACTGAAATGATTCTGGTCAGATACTTGGCTAAACCCTTTGAAATCAACGCGATGGTTCATCGTTTTCACGCAACGTTCTGCATAGTTCATCAGACTTCGCGCACCTTCATCGACGATGGGGGCACCATTTCCAACACTTCGGTCTGCTGTCCACACCGTCAAGCGCGCCAAAGAATCAAATGATCCAAGGTAGCCGTCCCCAAGCATGAAGCCCAGGCAAAAACCCTCTTCCTCGCTGCCACGACCTAACCATCCGGCACAGGCGCGATGGTTGATCAAAACAACCATGTCACCCGCTTTCAGGTCCTGCGCCCTCACCCACGCTCGAGTAGTCGTGTAACGGGTCATTGCCGTGGCCGCCAGGACTTGGTGATCTCCGGTCAGACGGACTTGGAAGCCACTTTCAAGTTTGAGCTTGAACACGTCTTTGGTTCCGGTCTGAAAGAATCCTTCGCTGACGGCTGGATATGCAACGCCGTCAACAACAGCATCAAATTTCCGTCCGATCAATTGTGAAACCTGCCGAGGACCGGCACTGGTTTGCACCCAAGTATCAGCCGTCACGCAAGGGTTGGTCGCCTCGATCTTCTCGATGTAACGCAGGTTGTTGTCTTGGTTGATCTGGTCCAGAAACAACATGCCGGGCTCGGCAAAGTCGTAGGCCGAGCGCATCACGATGTCCCACAGCGCTCGCGCCGCCAGGGTCTGGTACACCCACAGCCCGTCGGCCCGCTGCCACGCGCCATGCGCCTCCAGTGTTAGGCCGGGTTTGGCACGGTGTACCAGTTCCCACGGCAAGTTTTGCGCCAGCGCATGCATGAAGCTGTCTGGGACACCGAGCGACACATTGAAGTTGTTCCAGCGCCCCGGCGTCCGTTTGGCGGTAATGAACTCCAGCACATCCGGATGGTCGATCCGCAGCACCCCCATTTGTGCGCCCCGACGGGCGCCGGCACTCTCGACCGTGGCACAGGAATGGTCAAACACATTGATGTAACTGCACGGTCCCGACGCCATGGAGGCAGTGCCTTTGACTTCCGCACCACGGGGCCGGATGCGCGAAAAGTCATAGCCCACGCCACCGCCACGGCGCATGGTCTCTGCAGCCTCGCGCAGCGCTTCATAGATACCCGGATAGCCGTCGTCGTCAGCGCCCTGAATGCAATCGCCGACCGGCTGTACAAAGCAGTTGATCAGGGTGGCCTGGATCGAAGTGCCGGCCGCACTCATGATGCGACCAGCGCCAATGGCACCAGCGCGCAGATTGGCTAGAAAAAGAGCCTCATAGTCGGCTTGTTCGGCAGCGGCTTCCACACTGGCCAGGGCACGGGCGACGCGCCGGTACACGTCCTCGGCCGTGTTCTCGCCAGACTTAAGGTATTTTTCAGACAGCACATCCAGGCTGATGGGTTGTGCCCCGAGCAGGGAAAGGGGCAGATCGTCGGTGTCGGGTTTCATGAACGCTTTTTTGGCGAATGGGCCTGCTTATTGCAGCAAGGGCGAGTCGGCGCCCTCCAGCGCCAGCCCTTCAACCTTGGCCTGACCGACCAGCACCCGCATGTAGTGCTGCAAGGCTTTGGCGCGGGACTGCGTGGCCAACTGCGTCGCCACGCGCGCGCTGACGTCGTCGAAACTGAGTTGCCGGCCTTCACGTCGCGCCAGCAGTTCAATGATGTGAAATCCAAATCGGGTCTGGAACAAGCGTGTCTGCACCCCCAGGTTACGGGCACTGTGCGGTTGATGAAAGAGCTCACGGGCCAGCTCTGGCGCGCAATCGTCTGGCGCAAGCCAACCGAGATCGCCTCCCACGGAGCTGCTGGGGCAGTTCGACAGCTGCGCCGCCAGTGTGGCGAAGCGCGTCTCCGGCACTTGATTGCCGAGCAGACTGAGCAGGGCTTTTTCAGCATGAACAGCCAGCGCCTGCACATTCACCCCCGGTGTGACGGCAAACAAGATGTGCCGAAGGTGCAGGGCATGCCCCACAACAAATTGGGAGAGATGGGCGTCAAAATAGCGCCGGCACTCCTCGGCCGTGGGCAGTGGGCTGACGACCGCCCGGTCGAGCATCGACTCGATCACCGCGCGTTGCGCTTCGTTGAGCGCGGGTGACATCAGACCCGGATGGTGTGGCAGCAGTCCCTCGCGCACGGCCTGCTGGCGCAACAGCTCGGCAAAGGCCAACTCTCGCAATTGGTCAGCCGACTGGTCCGGGTCACTGGCGTGCAACAACACGCCATTGATCACGGGACTCGGGTCAGTAGCGGTTTGCATAGGTGAAAGCAGGGCCATGTTCAGCGCCCCGTGGTGTGACTGCGGTTCAACGGTTCCCGCTCGGTCAATCCGATGCGGCGACTGCGCACCAGCTGGTAGGGCCGCACCAAATAAGCTGCAGCGCCAAAACCACTCCAAACGTGCACGAGGCGGGTGAACGGAAAGACCAGAAAGATCGACATGCCCAGAAACATGTGCAACTTAAAGATGGGGCCAACCTCAGCCAGCAACTCGGGCGCACCAGAGCGGAAAGTCACAATCCGTTGCGCCCATTCGGCCAAGCGCAGCATCATGCTGCCGTCCATGTGCTGGGCCGACAGGGGAATGGTGGCCAATCCCAAAAGCAGTTGCAACCACAACAGCACCAGCAACACGATGTCACTGGTTTTGGAGTTGAGTCGGATGCGCTCGTCTCTCAGCCTGCGGTGCAACAACAGCGTCACGCCGACAAAACCAAACAGGCCAAACAGCCCTCCCGATGCCATGGCCAAGCCCTGTTTAGCACCAGCACTGATAAAGGGCTCATACAGAAAGTGAGGTGTCAGCATGCCGACCGTGTGCCCGAATAGAAGAAACAAGACGCCGACGTGAAACAAATTGCTGCCCAAGCGCAACTGCCCCGCCCGAAGCAACTGTGACGAATCACTCTTCCAGGTGTATTGATCACGGTCAAATCGGATCAAACTGCCGAGTAAAAAAACAGTCAGGCAGACGTAGGGGTACAGCCCGAAAAGGGCGTTGTCGAGGTAGTTCATAGGGCGGCTCCCTGTGCTTTGGGCTGTTGGCGAACAATATGAATCGGCTGGGGCTCGCCAGGGCGGGCTTGGCCCTTGGTGCTACAGCCGTCAAAGGCCTTCGGCTCGGCCCAGAGCGCGTCCATCGGCTCGTCCGCCTGGATCGCGACCGCCTGCACCCGTTGCCCGGCGAGTTCCAGCACCGCTGCCACCGCCGCCGCGTAGGGGCTGCCGCGCTGCAACAGGGCGCTGAAGATGGCTGACAGGATGTGTGTCATTTCACCCAGGAACGCCTGCGCCACCTTCGGCGGCTGGGTGGAGGCAAACTCCAGCACCACACACAGGTGGTCGGGCAGCTCATCGGGGCCCAGGTACAGGCCGGCTTTCTCGTAGGTCTGGATCAGGTCGACCATGGCGGGGCCCCGGTCACGCGAGTCGCCGTGGATGTGCTCAAACAGGTGCAGCGACGTGGCCCGGCCGCGGTCGAAGGTCTCGACATAGCGCACCTCTACCGCCATCGGATCACAGCCCAGCAATTCAGACGCCAAGGCACGCAGCTCGTTACGGCGGGCAGCGGGCAATTGCGCCTCGCGGTCGATGGCTGCCATCAACTCAGGCACTTTCTGGCGCAGGTCCTGATCCGGATAGG
>JBIKZZ010000182.1:0-6646 GCA_044354435.1 Rhodoferax sp.
CCATGGCTTTGTACAAGTTCCCCACAGCCACGCAGCAGCTCAGTGCCACCTGGCTCGGTGGCGGTGCCGCCAAGGCCATGACCAGCACCGCTGCTTTCCTAAAAGAGCAGGGGCGTATCCAGGAGGTCAAGCCTGACTACGCCGCCTTTGTGACCGACGCTTACGTGAAGAAGGCCGGGCTCAAATAAGCCTGATCTAGGCTTGACGAACCACCCGCCGAGGCGGGTGGTTTTTTTCAGGGTGCGACCGCGGTTTTACCCAGTACCACCGCCTCAAAGGCGTGCAGTGAAGGCAGACCGCCTGTGTGCAGGAACAGCACGTTTTCACCGACTTTGAAGAAGCCTTGGCGTACCAGCCCGATCAGGCCGGCCATGATCTTGCCGGTGTAGACCGGGTCGAGCAGGATGGCTTCGGTGCGGGCCAGCAGTTGCACCGCTTCCACCATTTTTTCGTTCGGGATGGAGTATTTGGGCTGCCAGAAGCCGCCCACGCTGACCACCGCCTCGCGCGGGATGGTCAGGCCCAGCCCCAGCAGGTCGGCCACGGCCTGCGCTTCCTTGTAGACCAGCGGCTCCTGGTCGGCCGGGTCACGGCTGACGCCAATGCCCACAATCGGGATGTTGATGTGGTTGCCAATAAAGCCGGCCACCAGGCCGCCGTGGGTGCCCGAGCTGCCCGAGCCGACCACCACCTGGTCGATGCGCACGTCCTGCTCGTAAAACTGCTGCTGCAACTCCTGCGCGCAGGCCACATAGCCCAGGCCGCCGAGTGCGTTGGAGCCGCCGCCGGCAATGATGTAGCCCTTGCGGCCCTGTGCCACCAGCTCCTCGGCGACCTGCTGCATCGCCGCTGCCATGTTGCTGCCGGCTGGCACCACGGTCAGCGCCTCCACGCCCATCAGGCGGAACAGGAAGTGGTTGCCGCTGGCGTCTTCATGGAAGCTGCCAGGCACCCGCTCCTCGATCACAAAGCGGCATTTCAGCCCCTCTTTCACCGCCGCCGCCAGCGTGATGCGGCAGTGGTTGGACTGCGGCGCGCCGCAGGTGATCAGCGTGTCGGCGCCCTGCGCCAGGGCGTCGGCCACCAAAAATTCGAGCTTGCGGGTCTTGTTACCACCGGGAAACAGGCCCAGCATGTCGTCACGCTTGATCCAGATGTTGGGGCCCTGGCCGTCCGGGCTCAGAGCCCGGGTGAAATTGGGCAAAAACTCCAGTGGCGTGGCGCCAACGGTGTAGCGGCGACGGGGAAAGCGGGACAGATCCATGGGTCAGGGGCTCCAGGTGGTGTGGTCGTCAATCGGGTACATCGGGCGCGGCAAGCAGCGCCAGGGCACAGACTCATCTTGGCAATTGACCAGTATGCCAACGCAGTTTACATTGAGGCCAGATTGGAATTTATCTACAACGAGGAGACACACCATGCCAGCCTTTTCAATGCTTCGCCGCGCCACGCTGGGCGCCTTGGGTGGCCTGCTAGCACTCCAGGCCCTGGCGCAGTCCTACCCCAACCGGCCGGTCAAGATCATCGTGCCGTTTGCTGCCGGCGGTGGCCCGGACATCGAGACGCGGCGCCTGGGCCCCAAGCTGGCCGAGGCGCTGGGCGGCGCGGTGGTGGTCGAGAATCGGGTGGGCGCTGCTGGTATTCTGGCGGCCGAGTTGGTGACACAGGCGCCGGCTGACGGTTACACCCTGCTGGCGGGCTCCATCTCGCAAGTGGTGCAGAAGGTCCTCAGGCCAGAGGCCAAGTTTGATCCGGTGGGCACCTTTGTGCCAATCACCAAGACCAGCACCACGCCCGCGGTGTTGATCGTGCCCGCCGACTCGCCGATCAAATCGGCCAAGGAGCTGGAAGCCCTGATTCGCAGCAAGCCGGGTGAGCTCAACTATGGCTCGGGCGGGATCGGAACCTCGGCCCACATTGCCGGCGCCACCTTCGTTGGTGTCTTGAAGCTCAACGCGGTGCATGTACCGTATCGGGGTTCAGTGGAGCTGGTGCCGGCCCTGTTGTCCAACCAGATCCAGTACGCCTTCCCGATCGCCGGGACCTCGGTGCCCTTTGTCAAGGCCGGCAAGGTGCGTGCCTTGGCGGTCACGGGCGCCAAACGCATGAGCTCGCTGCCTGATGTGCCCACGCTCAAGGAGCTGTATGGCGATGATCTGTTTGTCCAGGAGTCCTGGGGCGGTCTGTGGGCGCCAGCCAATACGCCAGTCCCGGTGGTCCAGCAGATTTTCATGGCCACGCGCAAAGCTTTGGCCGACCCCGAACTGCGGGCCCACTACCTCGCGGCCGGTACCGAGCCTGAGCTGTCCGAGTCGCCCGAGGCCTTTGCCCGGTTTATGGTGGCGGAATCCCAGAAGTGGGCGCGCCTGATCCAGATGGCCGGTGTCAAGGCGGACTGATCCATGAGCATGCACGCCTTACAGGGCATTAGGGTCCTTGACCTGTCCCACGTCATTGCCGGCCCCACGGCGTCGCACTACCTGGCACTGGAAGGGGCCGAGGTGATCAAGGTTGAGCGGCCTGGCAAGGGCGACATCCTGCGTTGGGCGCGGGATCGTCTTGATCAGGGCGTGAGCGTGGGCTTTGCCGCGATCAATGGGGGCAAGCAGTCGCTCGCCGTCGATCTCAAGCACCCCAGCGCCCGGCTGTGGCTGACTGAGCTGATCCGCCAGAGCGATGTGTTCATAGAGAACTACCGCCCCGGTGCGGTGGCACGGCTGGGCTTTGATTACGAGCAGGTGCGGGCCATCAAGCCCGACATTGTGTACGCCAGCATCTCCGGTTTTGGCCAGGAGGGCGAGTGGGCTCCGCGCCCGGCCTATGACCACGTGGTGCAGTCCGCCATGGGCATGGGCTGGATGCAGGGGCAGACGGGGCAGGACCCGATGAAGGTCGGGTTCCCGGTCATTGACAGTGCCACCGGCATGGTGGCCGCACAGGCCATCCTTGCCGCGCTGCTGCGGCGCGAGCGTCAGGGCGTGGGTGCGCGGCTCGATATTTCGATGGCGCAGGCCGCCTTGCAACTGATGTGGCCCGAGGTGTCCAAGGTCGGGCTGAGCGGCCAGGACGCGCCACGGGTGGGCAATCGGGGGTTCTCGGGCAGCCCAGGTGCTGCCACCTTTGCCTGTGCTGACGGCTGGATATCGATCGCGGCCAATACGTCGCTGCAATTTCAGTCCCTGTGCGCGGTGCTTGGCTTGCCAGACCTGACGCAGGACGCCACCTTGATCGATCAGGGCGCCCTGCAAAGCGGCGGCTTTGTCGTGGGCCTGGCGCCAGAGCGCATTCACGCCCTGTTGACTGCGGCCATCGGGCAGCGCGAGGCCGCGCCGCTGGAGGCCGCGCTGGCGGGCCTGGCGGTGCCTTGCGCCTTGCTGCGTCCCTTGAGCCAGGTCTTGCCCGATCTAATGGGTGGTGGACGCATGACGCTGCCAGTACGGCAGACGGTGTACCCCGGCGGCGTGATGCGTGATTTTGGTGGCGGGTACCAGGCCGACGGCGACCCCGGGAAGGCGCTGGCGGCGGCGCCGCGCCTGGGGCAGCATACCCGGGCAATTCTGCAGTCATTGCAGGTCAGTGATGAAGACATTGCCGCCTTGGCCGCCCAGGGCGTGATCCGGGTAGAGGCCTGAGCATTTATAGAAAATCGGCCTCTAGCCCCCGTGAAATAAGACGGGGTAGCTATTTAATCAATAGCAATATCGAATGGTGAGCGGTAGCGCACGCTGGGTGAGTGAATCGTCTCGAGTAAGCATGCTGGGTTTCATGTTGCCCTGCATGCTTTAAAGACAGCATGCGATGACCACTGCAGACGAGCAATCCAGCAAAGTGACCCGCTCACGCGAGCGGATGCGGGCTGCGGGCCTGCGCCTGGTTCAATTTTGGGTTCCTGACACGCGGCTGGCCAGCTTCGCCGCCGATTTGCGCCGGCAATGCCTGGATCTCAATGGCGCAGCCAGCGAGGCCGAAGCACTTGGGTTTACCGAAGAGGCCGCCGGGCAGGTTGAAGGTTGGACATGATGCAGCGCGGGGACCTGGTCGCGGTATCGCTTCAGGGTGACTATGGCAAACCCCGCCCGGCGCTGATTGTTCAGACCGACTTGCTGGCCGACCTGAACAGCTTGGTGTTATGCCCTGTGACCAGCGAGCTGCATACGGCAGCTTTTCGGGTGACGGTGGAGCCCACCACCGCCAACGGGCTGCGCGTGTTGTCACAGGTGGTGGTGGACAAGCTGTCCACCGTGCCGCGCACCAAGGTCAGTGAGCCGTTCGGACGGTTGGAGGACGACCGGATGCGGGCTGTGGACAAGGCGCTGCTGTTGGTCGTGGGGCTGATTTAGTGCATCGGCCTAAACACAGCGCAAAATGCAAAAAACCGGTGTCAGGCGCCCCACGGATTGACAAGCGCCACGCCGGTGCCGGCAAAGTCAGCCGTGTTGCGGGTGACAACGGTGAAGCGGTGCTCCATCGCGGTAGCGGCGATCATTGAGTCACGCTCGGACCTTGGGTCGGGGATATGCAGCGAAGCGCACACAGGCGCCGTGTTGTCGGTAAACGGCAAGATACGACTGGCGAACGCGGCGCGCACACCGGTTAACCAGAGGCGCAGCGCACTGCCTTGGGGTGGTATGCGGCGCTCCAGGGACTGGATGCCCATTTCCAACTCAAGGATGGTGATGGCGGACAGGTACAGCCTGCTGGCGGGTTGCGCAGCGGCCCAGGCTCGCACCACAGTCGATTGATTGGGCTTGCCATGACGCAACTCGGAGACGACATTGGTGTCGAGGACAAACATCGCCAAGCCCTAATCTAACTTGACGGCCTGGCTTTGGAAGTTCAAACGCGGCGGATCGAACTCAATGTCCGTGCCGCCCGCAATGCCATCCATCACCGCCAGGAGAGTCGGTTCGCCCTGGCCCACTATGCGGTGGTAATCGTCAATACTGAGCAGTGCAAATGCAGGCCGCCCTCGATCTGTGATGAACACCGGCCCATCGACAGCCGCCCGTTTGGCGGCTGACACGTCGCGCGTGAAGTCCCGGCTTGAAAAGGTGTGGACTGCCATGTTGCCCTCCTGTCATTGTCGTTGTTTGTATGTTACGACAATTGTGGTGGGTCGGCAGACCCCACTCATCACCCGGCCTTCACCTTCAGCCGCCAGGCGTACAGCAGCGGCTCGGTGCTTCATCAGCCCACCACCGACGCTGCCACTGCATTGGAAACCACCCGCAGCAGGCGGCCATCGTCATGCGCAGTGGGTCGGGAGGTCAGGATCACGCACTGCAACTGCGTGTCCGGGTCAGCCCAGGCCACCGTGCCGGTCGCGCCCGAATGGCCGAAGGTGCGTGGCGACACCAGTTCGCCGCAGTAGACCCATACCGGGCTGGTCGCCAGACCCCAGCCCAAGCCCCAGGGTTTGCCGATGGCGGTGTTCTGGTCGCTGACCATGCGCTGGACCGTGGCGCGGCCCAGCAGCGTGCGCCCCCCGAGCGCCCCACCATTCAGGAAGGCTTGCAGTAACAGCGCAAGGTCGCTCACGGTGGCGTGCATGCCGCCCCAGGGGTGGCCCATATCGCGCCAATAAGGCGTGTTGGCGCCGAAAAGTGCCACGTCCGGGCTGCTCTGGTACTGGCACCAGACGGTGTTGGCAATCGGGCGTCCGCCCAGCCCCAGCGAGGAGTGGTGCATGCCCAGCACCTCGAAGATGTCCTGCTGGTAGAACGTGCGCAGAGGCCGCCCGGAAACCCGTTGCACGATCTCACCGGCCAGCAGCGTGCCCATGCTCTGGTAATCGAAACCGGTGCCTGGCGGATACAACAGCGGCGTGGTGCAGACGCCCTGCACAAAGGCGCTCAGCGGGGCGTGTGCGCGTCGCAGTGCCAGGTTCTCAGGGAGCATGTCGGGCAGGCCGGAGGTGTGGGTCAGCAGGTCGCGTACCCGCACGGCCGCCCGATCGGGCCCGGCAAACTCCGGCAGATACCGTGCCACCGGGTCGTCCAGTGACACCAGGCCACGCTCGACCAGCAGCAGCACCGCTACGGCATTCACCGGCTTGGTGATCGAGGCCAGCAGGTACACCGCATCGGGCGCGGCACCATGGCCCACGTGCTGCACCACACGCCCATGGCGGGCCACGAGCATCGAAGCGGCGGCGACTCGGCGCTCAGCCACCTCGGCGGCGAGCAGGGCAGACGCACGTTCCAGGCGCTGCGGGCACATGCCCTGGCTGGCGGGCGAGTCGGTAGGCAGAAAGTCGGTCATGGCACGCTCCAGGCAATACGAACGAGGATCATCGCACTTGGGCGAGGGAGCCCGACTTGCCGACGACCTGAGAACACCAGCTCGCAGGCGGCATGGTAGGCTTTGAGGTCGTCAAAGTGGCTGGCTCTGGCTCTGTTGCCGCACGTTCAGGCGCAGCCGCAGCTGCCAGGCGTTCACCAGTCCCGACAGGATGATCAGCACGATGCCGGCGCCAGCCAGCGTGCCTGGCAACTCGCCGAACACGATCCAGCCAAACAGCACCGCGAAGCCGACTTGCGAGTACATGTAGGGCACCACCTCGGTGGCCGGCGCGCGCTGGTAGGCCAGGGCCAGCAGGAAATGGCTGACGGCGCCCATCGCCCCCATGGCGACCATCAGCAGCCAC
>JBIKZZ010000183.1:0-6632 GCA_044354435.1 Rhodoferax sp.
GGCGGACTCAGATCTGGACCAGTTCGAAATCTTCCTTGCGGGCAGCGCACTCGGGACAGGTCCAGTTCAGCGGCACGTCGGCCCACCGGGTGCCGGGGGCAATGCCAGTATCGGGATCACCCAACGCTTCGTCATAGATCCAGCCGCAAATCAGGCACATCCAGGTTTGGGTCTCTTCCACAAAAAGCCTTCGCATAGAATTCAGATCGTTGAACAAAAAGGGCTTTGGCGAGATCTGAACCGCACGCCACCACGTGCTCCATTCTGCCCGAAGAACAGCCGCCTTTCGCCCATGCCTCCCGCCCTCACCTCCGACCCCGCTGCTGCCTTGGCCGACCCTGATGGGATGGCCGGGCCGGCCTGCGTGCTGGTGTTTAATGCCAGCGACCCCAGCGGCACCGGGGGCCTGTCGGCCGACATCACAGCGATCGCTTCGGTGGGAGCGCATGCGCTGCCGGTAGTCACCGGCGCCTATGCCCGGGACACCGCACAAATCTTTGGCTATTTTTCGATCGACGAAGAAGCGGTCAGCGAACAGGCCCGGGCTGTCCTTGAAGACGTGGCCGTGCAAGTCATCAAGGTCGGGTTTGTCGGTTCGCCAGACAACCTCAGCGCCGTGGCGGGTGTGGCAGCCGATTACCCGGAGACGCCGCTGGTGGCCTATATGCCCAGCCTGGCCTGGTGGGATGAACAGCGCATTGACGATTACCTGGACGCCTTCAAGGCGCTGGTCTTGCCACAGACAACGGTCCTGGTCGGCAGCCACAGCACGCTGTGGCGCTGGCTGCTGCCCGACTGGAGCACGGAACGCAGCCCCGGCGCTCGCGACATCGCCCGTGCGGCCCATGAATTGGGTGTGCCCTACACGCTGGTGACCGGCATCGCGCTGCCAGACCAGTTCATCGACAACGTGCTGGCCACCCCCCACTCTGTGGTGGCGAGCGAAAAGTTTGAGCGTTTTGAAGCCGTATTTTCAGGCGCCGGCGACACGCTGTCGGCGGCCCTGGCGGCGCTGATGGCCAGCGGCAGCACGCTGGCCGAGGCTGCCTCTGAAGCGCTGTGTTACCTGGACCGCTGCCTGGACAGTGGCTTTCGACCTGGCATGGGCCACTTGGTGCCAGACCGCCTGTTCTGGGCCCAGTCCGACGATGACACGCCTAGCGCCAACGACGCCGGCACCGAGATCGAGACCGAGATCGGCGAGAATTCTGCAGGCCCAATTTCTCTCAACGCACCCCTATGACCCAACAACACGACCAGAACCAGACCCTGTTTGAACGTGCCCGGCACGTGATCCCCGGCGGCGTGAACTCACCCGTGCGGGCCTTCAAGGCCGTCGGTGGCACACCGCGATTTATCAAACGCGCCCAGGGCGCCTACTTTTGGGATGCCAACGACCAGCGCTACATTGATTACATCGGCTCCTGGGGGCCCATGATCCTGGGCCATGGTCACCCGGCCGTGGTGGAAGCCGTGCAAAAAGCCGTGCTGGACGGCTTCTCTTTTGGGGCTCCCACCGAGCGTGAGGTGGAACTGGCCGAGGCCATCCTGGCCAGGGTGCCGTCCATGGACATGGTCCGCCTGGTGAGCTCGGGTACCGAGGCCGCCATGAGCGCCATTCGCCTGGCCCGTGGCGCCACTGGCCGAAACAAACTGATCAAATTCGAAGGTTGTTACCACGGCCACGCTGACGCCCTGTTGGTCAAGGCAGGCTCGGGCCTGGCGACGTTTGGCAACCCCACCAGCGCGGGGGTACCACCCGAGGTGGTGCAGCACACCCTGGTGCTGGAGTACAACCACGTGGCCCAGTTGGAAGAGGCCTTTGCCCTGCACGGCAAAGACATCGCCTGCCTGATGATCGAGCCGATCGCCGGCAACATGAATTTTGTGCGTGCCTCGGTCCCTTTCATGAAGCGCTGCCGCGAACTTTGCACCGAGCACGGGGCGCTGCTGGTGTTTGACGAGGTCATGACCGGCTTTAGGGTTGCGTTGGGTGGCGCTCAAAGCGTCTATGCGCGAGCGTTGCCCGGTTTTGAGCCTGACATGACGGTGATGGGCAAGGTCATTGGCGGCGGCATGCCTTTGGCAGCCTTCGGCGCCAAACGGGCGGTGATGGAGCACCTGGCCCCGCTGGGCGCGGTGTACCAAGCCGGCACCCTGTCGGGCAACCCGGTGGCCACCGCCTGTGGTCTGGCCACACTGCAGCACATCAGCCAACCCGGGTTTTATGACGATTTGGCCCGCAAGACGCGCCAACTGGTGGCTGGATTGCAGGCCGCCGCAGACGCTCAGGGCCTGCCTTTTTGCGGCGACAGCGAAGGCGGCATGTTCGGCTTCTTCCTGATGCCTGAGCTGCCGCAGAATTACCCCAAAGTGATGACGACCAACGGCGCGCGTTTCAACCAGCTGTTTCACGGCCTGCTGGACCGGGGGGTCTACATTGCGCCAGCCTTGTACGAAGCCGGTTTTGTCAGTGCCGCGCACAGCGACGCCGACATCGAGCAGACCATTGGCGCTGCCACCGAGGTCTTTCACCTGATGGGCAGTGCCTGAGGCGCACCGCATTTGTTACAGGCCTTTACATCCGCGATACACCTGCGCGGCCAGTGCAGACCTAAACTTTCGACACATTGGACTCAAGAAGGAACGACACCATGAAAAAAGTTGCTCTGCCCCTGTTGCTGGCCTTGGGTAGCGGCCTGGCCGTGGCTCAAGAGGTGGGTCGTGTGATCAGCTCCACCCCGGTGATCCAGCAAGTCGGCGTACCGCGCCAGGTTTGCACCACCCAACAGGTGACCAGCCCCGGCAACAAGTCGGGCGCGGGAGCCGCCATGGGTGCGATTGCTGGCGGCGCCATCGGTAACAACATCGGCGACGGTGCTGGGCGCGCCGTGGCGACCATGCTGGGCCTGGTCGGCGGTGCACTTTTGGGAGATCGGATTGAAGGTGCGCCCGCTGCTCAAGTACAAAACGTCCAGAGCTGCAGCACCCAGACGTTTTATGAAAACCGAACAGTCAGTTACAACGTGGTGTACGAATTCAACGGCAAGCAGTACAACGTGTCCATGCCGCAAGATCCAGGTCCGTTCGTCAAACTGCAGGTCACCCCGGTCAGCGCGACCACAACGGTGCCAGCGACAGTGGCCACCTTTGTCCAACCGACCGTTACGGCGCAAGAAGTCATCGTCGTCGAACGACCCACTTATGTTGTGACGCAACGAAACCATTACGCGCGCCCCTACCATCCGCCTGTAGGCATCAACTTTCAATGGGGATACCCGGTCGAAGGCGGCCACCGGCACTGGCGTTAGGGCCAGCAGTCCCTCCGGCTAATTGCTACTTTTTCAATAGCTAGAAAGGTCCATCCCATAAGGGCTGGAGGCACTTTTGGTGCTTAGTGACGAAAGTGGCGAACGCCGCTGAACACCATGGCCACGCCGCGCTCGTCGGCCGCATCAATCACTTCTTGGTCGCGCAGGCTTCCGCCGGGCTGGATCACACAGCAGGCACCTGCGTCTACCACCACGTCCAAGCCGTCACGGAACGGGAAAAACGCGTCGCTGGCAACCACGGCGTCTTGCAGGCTCAAGCCGGCATGCCCGGCCTTGATGCTGGCAATGCGGGCTGAGTCGAGCCGACTCATCTGCCCGGCGCCGACTGCCAGGGTCATACCTTGGCTGCAAAACACAATCGCATTGCTCTTCACGAACTGCGCCACGGTCCAGGCAAACAGCAGGTCTTGCAACTGCTCTGGGCTGGGCTGGCGCCGTGTCATGACCTTCATGTCAGCCGGCCGCAGTTGGTGGTTGTCAGCGGTCTGCATCAGCAGGCCAGAGCCTACCCGCTTGATGTCCAAGGCGTTGCGGCCCTGGGCCCAGGCGGTATCACCCCCCGGCGGCAGCGCAATCTGCAGCACCCGCACATTGGGCTTGGTCTGCAACACGGCCAAGGCCTCCAGGGTGTAGTGCGGCGCCATCAGCACCTCGACAAATTGCTTGGCAATTTGCGTTGCGACTGGTCCGTCGACCGGGCAATTGAGCGCGATGATGCCGCCAAAAGCCGAGGTCGGGTCGGTCTGCCAGGCCCTGCCATAGGCCGCCAGGGCATGCTCGCCCAAGGCCACGCCGCAGGGGTTGGCATGCTTGACGATGACACAGGCCGGCGTCGCGAAGCTCTTCACGCACTCCCAAGCGGCATCGGCGTCGGCAATGTTGTTGTACGAGAGCTCTTTACCCTGCAGCTGACGCGCTGTCACCAGCGAGCCCGGCGCGGGATGCAGGTCACGGTAAAAAGCCGCCTGCTGGTGCGGGTTCTCGCCGTAGCGCAAATCCTGCAGTTTGATGAAGCAGCCATTCGCCTGCCCTGGGAACAGCTGCCGCACCGGGGCCTTGCCATCTTCGGGCAAATCCAGGGCGGACAAATAGCCGCTGATGGCGCTGTCGTACTGGCTGATGCGGTTGAAGGCTGCCACGGCCAGCGCAAACCGGGTTTTTTCCGACAGTTGCCCGGCGGCCTGCAACTCTGCCAGCACGCCGGGGTACTGGGTGGCGTCGGTCAGCACGCCCACATCTTTCCAGTTCTTGGCGCCACTGCGCACCATGGCAGGGCCGCCAATGTCAATGTTCTCGATAGCATCGTCCAGGCTGCAACCGGGCCGGGCTACGGTAGCCTCAAAAGGGTAGAGGTTGACCACCAGCAGGTCAATGGTGTCAATGCCGTGCGCGGCCAGTGCCGCCATGTGCTCGGGCATGTCACGGCGGGCGAGCAGACCGCCGTGCACTGCGGGGTGCAGGGTTTTGACGCGGCCGTCCAGCATCTCGGGGAAACCCGTGAGTTCGGCCACTTCGGTCACCGGCAAGCCATTCGAGGCCAGCAACTTGGCGGTGCCGCCGGTGGAAATCAGCCTGATGCCCAAGGCATGCAAGGCTTGCGCGAAGGCCAGCAGGCCAGTTTTGTCGGAGACCGAGAGGAGCGCGTTCATTTATTTGACCAACTTGTGTTCAAGCAACTTCTTGCGCAGCGTGTTGCGGTTGAGCCCCAGCCACTGGGCGGCACGGGATTGGTTGTGGTCGGCGTGCTGCATGACAATTTCAAGCAGTGGCCGCTCCACCACGCTCACCAGCATGTCGTACATGCGGTCCGGCTCGGTGCCCTGCAGGTCCCGGAGATAAACCTCCAGGCTGCTGCGCACACAGTCTTGAATCATTTGCTTGCTCATGCCGTTGTCTCCAGATGCGGCTCTAGGTTGGGCCAGTCCACCGCGCGCGCCGCGGGCAGCCGGTCCATCTGCTGGTTAAGGCGCTCAAAATAACCGGCCACAGCCAGCAGTTGCTGCCCGCAGTCGTCCATCAGGTTCATCCGACCGCGAAAATCGTCGCTGCCCGGCAGGTCTTGCAGGTACCAGGCGATGTGCTTACGGGCAGTTCTAACGCCCAGGTATTCGCCATAGAGGCTGTAGTGGTCGTGCAGGTGCTCCAACAACAACTGCCTCACTTCAGCCACCAAGGGCGGCGCCAGGTGCTTGCCCGTCGCCAGAAAATGGGCAATTTCACGAAAAATCCACGGCCGGCCTTGTGCCGCCCGACCAACCATGACCGCGTCGGCCCCAGTGGCTGCCAACACCGCCTGCGCCCGCTCGGGGCTGTCAATGTCGCCATTGGCCACCACCGGCACCTTGACGGCTGCCTTGACCGCCGCAACAGTGTCATATTCGGCCAGGCCACGGTAGCCCTGCTCCCGGGTGCGGCCATGCACAGCGATCATCTGGACGCCGGCTTGTTCAGCTGTAATGGCCAAAGCAACGGCATTTTTGTGCGCCTGGCACCAACCGGTGCGCATCTTCAAAGTGACCGGCACGCCATGGGGGGCGCAGGCCGCCACCACGGCCGCCACGATGTCCATCGCCAGCGTCTCGTCCTGCATCAGGGCTGATCCAGCCCACTTGTTACAGACCTTCTTGGCCGGGCAACCCATGTTGATGTCAATGATCTGGGCACCGCGGTCGATGTTGTAGCGCGCTGCATCGGCCATCATGCCCGGCTCGGTTCCAGCGATTTGCACCGCGATCGGACCGGGCTCACCATCGTGGTTGGCCCGGCGCGCGGTCTTGGGCGTATTCCATAGATCCGGGCGTGACGTCACCATCTCGCTCACCGCATAGCCGGCCCCCAAGCGTCTGCAAAGCTGCCGGAACGGCCGGTCGGTTACCCCGGCCATTGGGGCCACAAACAAGCGGTTGGGCAACTGAAAAGGACCAAGTTTCATTCAGGCGAAGAGTAGTGGGCGGCTGGCAGAATCAAAGCGGTATTGACCTTCAAAGCAAGGCGTGAACGGCATTCTAACTGCCCAAAAATTCAGCAATTGAAACGCTAGGGCTGGCATAACAGCCAGCCAGCTCAACGCAAGCCCTGCTTATACTCGCGCCCACATGGACGCCTGGATCACCCCTCTGCTGGCCTGGCTGGCGCTGCCAGAATTTGGTCTGAGTACAGTATTTGTGGTGTCGTTTATCTCGGCGACATTGCTGCCGATGGGCTCAGAGCCAGTGGTGTTCGGCTTGATCAAGCTCAACCCCGCCATGTTCTGGCCAGTGATCCTGGTGGCCACACTGGGCAACACGCTGGGCGGCGCCG
>JBIKZZ010000184.1:0-6622 GCA_044354435.1 Rhodoferax sp.
GGTGAAATTGCTACGCCCCACATTGACGCCTTGGCGGGTGCAGGTTTACGTTTTACCGGGTACACCACGGTCCCGATGTGCACACCGGCGCGGGCTGCCTTGCTGACGGGGAAAAATCCGCATGCGGTCGGATGTGGTTGGCTGACCCATAACAACCCGGGCTATCCGGGTTATCAGGCCGGTGAGATGTCACCCGACGCGCCCACCATGCCCGAGCTCTTACGCGGCCTGGGGTACTCAACCTATGGCGTTGGCAAGTGGCACAACACGGCCGACTATCACATTGGCTCGGGCAGTGACCGCCAGGCTTGGCCACTCCAACGCGGCTTTGACCGTTTTTATGGTTTTTTGGGTTCAGAGACTCATTTCTTTTCGCCGCACCACCTGATCGACGGCAATGAATTTTTGAGCATTGATGCCTACGCACCCGACTACTACGCCACGCGGGACTGGACCGATCGTTCGATTCAATACCTGCGCGGTCATCAAAGCAGTACACCGGACAAGCCCTTTTTTCTGTACCTGGCCCACAACGCGCCCCACGTGCCGCTGCAAGCACCGGCAGAGGCCATAGCCCGTTACGCCGGCGTTTACGACCAGGGCTGGGACCGTCAGCGTGAACTTCGTTTTGCCCGCCAACGCGCCATGGGCTTGATCGGGCCGGACTGGCGCTTGTCTCAGGCCAACCCAGGTGTGCCGCGTTGGGACGATGTGCCCGAGGATAAGCGGCCTTTGATGGCGCATTACATGCAGGTCTACGCCGCGATGGTTGAACTGGTCGACCAGGAGGTGGGTCGTCTGGTGGCCGAACTCAAAGCCTTAGGCGTTTACGACAACACTTTGATTGTTATCACCTCAGACAACGGCGCCAATTCAATCGGCGGTCCTGAGGGAACGGTAAACACCATGGAAAAAAGGGTGGCGCGTGCCACTGACGCGGAAATGGCCCAAAAAGCGCAGCAAGCCTTTGAGCAGGGTGTGGTGGGCGGCTCTGACACCTTTGTGGCTTATCCAGTGGGTTGGGCCAATTGCTCCAACACACCGTTTCGTTTTTACAAGCGCACCCCCATGAACGGCGGTATCCGGGTGCCCTTTATCCTGAGCCACCCAAAGAGCGTGAAAGATGCGGGGGCGGTGCGGACCCAGTGGATTCATGTCACTGACACCTTGCCCACCGTGTTGGAGATGATTGGTGCCAGCTACCCGCAAAGCTTTAATGGCCACGCGACGCGGGGTTTGGATGGCAGCAGCTATCTGGACACGCTAACGCAGGCTCAGGCGCCAGCCCACCGGACACGCCAGCACTTTGAGCTTGAAGGCAATCGGGGCATGATCATGTACCCGTGGAAAGTGGTGTCTTTGCAGCCCATGAGCAAGGCCATTGACTTGAACAACTGGCTGCTGTTCAACCTTGAAACTGACCCAACCGAATGCGACAACCTGGCTCTAAGCCACGCCGACATCCTCCAGCAATTGATTGCAGAATTCGAAATCGACGCCCAAAGCAACCAGGTCTATCCGCTGGACAACCGTGACTTGCGAAAAACGCTGGCGGTACCGCCCTTTCTAGAGAAAAAGTTTTCCGAGCCCTTGCATTTTTACCCTGGAGTTGAGACTATTCCCTTGCAGAACTTTGCGCCTTTGATGTCTGACCGGGATTACTCCCTGGAGGCCTATTTCACCTGGCAATCTGGCGTTGAGGGCGTGATTTTTTCCATTGGCGACAACATGGGCGGTGTGTGCGTGTTTGTCCAAGCCGATCATGTTGTTGCTGCGTTTGTTGGCACGCGTGGTGCCGAGCGGCAATTCCGTATGCGGTTGAACCCTGGCGCACAACATCTGCGACTAGAGCACAGTGCCCGAGGTCAACGTGAAGGGGTCGGGCAGTTGGTGCTGAATGGCGTCATGGCCAGCGAAACTTTGACCATGACGCCGACGTTCTTAAGGCTGGTTGGCGAAGGCATTGATGTCGGTATGGATCGTCGGCGCAAGGTCAGCGCCGACTGTGAGGGCCGTGGCGTGTTCAGGTACGGCGGTCATATTGACCGAGTCACCCTCATTCCCGGCCCGCAAGCGCCGGACAGTTTTGCGAATGTCCCCGAGGCCATCGCACAATGGGATTGATCTGGTTTGATAGTCATTTTTAAGGAGCACACATGAGCAATTTTATCTCTAGACGTCAGTTGTTGGGTAGTTTGGCGGTTGGCTCGGCTTTGCCCGGTTCACTCTGGGCCCAGACCGCATGGCCCACCCGGCCGGTGAAAGTGGTGGTCCCGTACCCTGCGGGTGGCTCGCCCGATCTGTTTGCTCGCGTCGTGGCCAGAGAGTTGAGCGGCATCTATGGTCAACCCTTCAACATCGATAACAAACCCGGCGGCTCGGCCTTGATCGGAGCCCGCGCAGTTTCACAAAACCCTAATGAAATCCACGCGATGGCGTATGTCACCTCAGGTCATGTCACTGTGCAGGCTATGGACCCGTCATTTAATTTGCTGACGGAATTCAAATTGATCAGCCGAATGAGCAATTCGCCCTACGTCTGTGTTGTCAATGCCAAGTCGCCCTACAAGACCATGGCCGATCTGGTGGCGGCGGCCAAAGCCAACCCTGGCAAATTGACCTATGGTTCGGCAGGCGTTGGTTCGCCCGCTCACATGGCGGTGGAGTACCTGGAAGAAAAACTGCCGGTCTTCAAAGCCTTGCACATCCCCTACAAAGGCGCGGTCGAATCTGCCAACGCTATTTTGGGCGGTCAGATTGATTTTGGCATCATGGTGCTGGGTACTGCGGTGCCTCATCTCAAAGGTGGGCTGTTAAGAGCCCTGGCAGTGACGACCAATAGGTCTGTGCAACCTATTCCAGAGGTACCAACGATCAGCGATACCGTAGCCCCTGGTTATTTGTTTGGCGCCTGGGGTGGATTTGCCATGCCCACGGGAACTCCGGATGACCTGGTTGCACGTATGTACAAGGCGCTGGTGACTGTCTCCACGTCTGCAGCGCTGATCGAAGAGACCAAACGTACCGGCTCGTTCATCAGCATGAGCGAAAGCCCCAAAGAGTTCGCTGAACAAATCGCCCGCGATGTAGCCACTGAGGCGGTGATTCTCAAAAAACTCGCGTTAAAGTGACGACTCGCGCCAATGAGGTGCTGCAACTGACTCAGCAATTGGCTGACGAGTGGGTTCGTCCGCAAGCCGAGCGCTGGCAGCGTGAGCGTGTGATGGGACTGGAGGCGGTGCAGGAGGCGGCGCGCCTGAATCTGCTGGGTATTCAAGTGCCGGTGGAACTGGGCGGACTGGGTTTGCCCTTCAGTGTCAAGTCGGGTATGGCGGCCATCCTGGCCGAGGCAGATTTTGGTTTTGCCCTGTCCTTGATCAACACCCAGGGGATCGCCTCTACGTTGGCCAACTGGCTGCCTGCCTCGGTCTCCCAGCGCTGGCTGGGCGATTTGCTGAATGGGCAACGCATGGGTTGTACCTGCCTGACCGAGCCGGGTGCCGGCTCGGATTTTGGCGCTATTCAAATGCAAGCCACGCCCCATGGTTCGGGATGGCGCTTGCAGGGTGAAAAGGCCTGGATCATTAATGCGCAGGTCGCTGAAGTGATGGTGGTGTATGCCCAAACCCAGCCGGGAAGCGGCGCCAAGGGTATAGCCGCTTTCGTCGTGGATGCGTCGCGACCGGGCTTTCATCGAACCGACCGCGGCCGTACCGAGACGGTGGCGTCGCTGGGCACGGGGGGCTTTTCGCTCGATGGCTATGAAGTACCTGCCGATGAGATGCTGCACCCGCCTACCATGGCGTTCAAGCGCGCAATGGGCTCCATCAACATGGCTCGTACTTATGTGGCGGCCATGGCGACGGCCATGGTGGTGGACAGCTTGCGCATCGCCCGTGCTTATGGCGAGCAGCGGCATACGTTTGGCCGCGCCCTGCAGGAACACCAAGGGTGGCGGTGGGTGCTCGTTGATGCCATGGTCGATGTCGAGGCGGCGCAGTTGCTGATCGACCAGGCCTGTGCCGCAGCGGACGCTCAAGCGCCCATGGATGCCCTGGCCGCGAGGGCCAAAATTTTTGCCACCCGTATGGCGGGCAAGCACATTGCCAATTTGTTGCATGCGCTGGGTGCGGCCGGGCTGAGTGCGCAACACCCTTTGAGCCGCCATTTGGCCGGTGCCCAGGTGGCCACGCTGGTTGACGGCTCCACCGAGATGCTGCTAGAGCGGGTTTGGGCCAGTCGGACCCTGCTGGATTAAGTGGGCAATGCCCGCCAGTGGACCGATTTTTGCGTGGTGATTTCATGGAAAAACTCCATGCCATAGCCGTGGCCCAAGCCGCTCGACTTGACCGGCTCAGAGCTGCCACCCGGCGCCTTGCCACGCAGCGTGTTGATCTTGACCATGCCGGCGCGCAAGGAATGAATGGCACGTAGGGCACGAGGCGCCGACGTGGTCATGACCATCGACGCCAAGCCAAAGCGTGTTCGGTTGGCCATCTCGATGGCCTCGTCAAAATCATCAAAAGCGATGCAGGGTGCGACTGGCCCGAAGGTCTCTTCCACCATCAAGCGACAGTTGGGGTCTGGGTTGCTGATGACGGTGGGCGGATAAAAAAAGCCTTTTCCTGCCAATCGTGCGCCCCCGTGGTGCAAGGTCGCGCCTGCGGCAAGGGCTTCTTGGACCTGAAGCGACACAATTTTCAGCTGCTGCTGGTCCACCAAAGGGCCCATCTGAATGCCAGCCGTCAAGCCGTTGCCTTGGCGGATGGCGCGTGCCTGCGCGGTCAGGGTCTCCACAAACTCAGGGAATATTTTTCGCGCCACGTACAGGCGTTCGGTCGAGGTGCAGATTTGTCCGGCATTCGAAAATGCGGCCTCTGCGGCCAGGCGGGCCGCCGCAGCGACATCCACGGTGTCATCGATGATCAGTGCGTCTTTGCCGCCCAGCTCCAAAATGGCTTTCTTTAGGCTTTGACCGCAAATGGCGCCCAGATGACGTCCGGTGGGCTCGCTGCCAACAAAGACCAGTAAATCCACCTGCGGATGGCGTACCAAGGGCTCACCCACGGTCGGACCGTCCCCCAGCACAAGATTGACCACGCCAGGGGGTAGGTGATCGAAGATGCGCTCGACGATCAGGCGTGATGTCAATGGTGTTTTTTCAGAGGGCTTCCACACCACCGTGTTGCCCACCAGCAAATTAGGCACCACGTTGTCGAGTCCCAAAGCCACTGGAAAATTCCACGGCATCACGCAGGCGGCCACCCCTCGCGCAAACCTTTGTTGAAAGTTCAGCTCCAGGTCGGCCGCCATCTGTTGACCACTGCGCAGATGGATCACCATTTCTGCGTTGGAGCGCATACCCTCAGCGGCCTTGTTAACCTCATTCAGTGCATGTGACAAAGGCTTGCCCATTTCACGTGTTAGTAAATGAGCCACCTCGTCGCGCATCAGTGTCAGCCGGTCAATGGCGGTCAGGATGAGTTGGCGGCGCTGCATGGGCGATCGTGCGGCCCAGGGCTCAAACGCGCGGCGAGCGGCCGCAACGGCAGCCTCGACATCGTTGGCGTGTCCTCGCGGAATAGTGTCGATCAGCTCTTCTGTGGCGGGGTCCACTATGTCAATAGCATCCCCAGAACCCGGGTGCGCCTGATTGTCAATCCAGTGGGTTTGCATGAATCGCCTCTCTGGAGCTGTGGCTCAGGGTGTTACAAAAGCCAAACAGACCGGCTTGACCACCGGTGTGAATGAACACGATGTTCTCGTTCGCTCGGTAATGACCGAGCCGGACCCAGTCCATCAACCCGGCCATGGCTTTGCCGGTGTAGACCGGGTCGAGCAAGATGCCCTCCAGCCGTGCCACTTGTTGAACAGCCTCCACCATGGCGGGTGTGGGAATGCTGTAGCCCTGGCCCAGGTAGTCTGCATTCACCCGAATCGCCTCTGGCGGGATCTCGGGGAAGTCTCCGATCCATTGTGCAGTGGCTAAAGCCAGCGCCGCCACCCTGGCATGTTGAAGGTGTGCGGCTTGACTGACCGCAAACCCTTGAACAGCTACCTTGCTGGCTTGGGCTGCCACGCCCACCACCAGGCCCGCTTGCGTGCCTGCGCTGCCGCTGGCCACCACGATGTGATCCAGGCGCAAAGATTTTTTCTGGGCTTGTTGCAAGAGTTCTTGAGCCACCTTCACATAGCCAAGTGTGCCGACCGGGTTGGAGCCGCCACTGGGAATCAGATAGGGTCGGTGCCCCTTGGCGCGCAGTTGATCGCCCATCTGCTTCAGTGCGGCAGCCATGTCGGTGCCGCCAGGGCGATAGACGATCTCGGCACCCAGCAAACCATCTAGAAGGACATTGCCGTTATGCAAGTAGTCGGAATCCGGGTTGGGATGGCGGTGTTCCAGGAGGACGGTACAAGACAGACCGAGGCGTGCAGCGGCGGCGGCAGTTTGACGAACATGGTTGGACTGAAGTGCGCCCAGCGTGACCACATGATCCGCACCTTGCTGCAGGGCTTCGCCCAATAAAAATTCCAACTTGCGTGCTTTGTTGCCTCCGAGTGCCATGCCAGTGCAGTCATCGCGCTTGATCCAAATCTGTGGACCACCCAGGTGCTGTGTCAG
>JBIKZZ010000266.1:0-4893 GCA_044354435.1 Rhodoferax sp.
AAGATTCGGTGATCATCCATTCGGATCAGGGCAGCCAATTTGGCAGCGACGAGTTCACCCGTTGGTGCAAAGACAACCGCCTGAGTCCGAGCATGAGCCGACGGGGAAATTGCTGGGATAACGCAGTGGCTGAATCGTTCTTCAGCAACTTAAAGAGTGAGCAGATCAAAAAGAGGATCTACAACACACGAGACGAAGCCAGGTCAGAAGTCTTCGATTACATCGAGGGTTTCTACAATCGTGTTCGACGCCATAAGCATCTCGATCAACTCAGCCCCCATGAGTTCGAGCGGCAGCGTCAAACTGCGCTATGAAAAGTGTCTAGTGAATTGGGGGAATGCCACCCCCCGGGGCAGGCAATTTGAAAGCTAAGGGGGGAGGCTTGCGCCCACACATCACAGGCAAGTCACAGGATCAAGCAAGTGGGTGGGTCATGCGACAACGTTCGCATCAGGCTGGCAGCAGTGCTCGGACGAGCAAATCACAGCGTATAGGTAGACGGGAGTCCCATCTAACAAATCGGGGGGTGGGGGTACGGTGGGGTCTCGTCTAGCCAGAAATGGCAAGGGGTGGTCACCATCTCATCTGCGTCCGAGCGCCGCCTCATGTTCAACATTAGACACGATTCTCCAGAATTTTTCAGAAATCTGTGACGAACAGTGATTGATACCAGAGCCGGGGTGTTCTGCTGTATTGCCGGGTGGGGTACGGTAGGGGTCGCAGGTCGCCCCTTGGCCCAAAAACAAGGCCGACTGACTACGCAGGCCGAAGACAAGCTCAGGCACTTTCAGCCAAAATCCTTGGGTATGTTTTTGGGTATGTAGAAACAGAAAACGCCCCGGAAGTGGCGTAATTGTTTAGTACTTGGCGGAAGCTTAGGGATTCGAACCCTAGAAACCTTTCGGTTTGCCGGTTTTCAAGACCGGTGCAATCGACCACTCTGCCAAGCTTCCAATGCCGCTGATTCTAGCCGCCGCGCAGAAGGCCCTTGGTCTCAATAAACTCGATCACCTCGGCCAGGCCAGTCTGGGTTTTGAGGTTGGTCATGACGAAGGGCTTGAGGCCTTTCGCGGTGGTGCGCATGCGGGTAGTGTCTGCCGCCATCACGCCCAGGTCGGCGCCGACGTATGGCGCCAGATCGGTCTTGTTGATAACGAACAGGTCGCTCTTGGTGATGCCGGGGCCACCCTTGCGCGGGATTTTTTCACCGGCGGCCACGTCGATCACGTAAATCGTCAAGTCCGACAGCTCTGGGCTGAAGGTGGCGGCCAGGTTGTCGCCGCCGCTCTCTACAAACACAATGTCAGCGTCCGGAAAATCCACCAGCATGCGGTCGATGGCCTCCAGGTTGATCGAGGCGTCTTCGCGGATGGCGGTGTGCGGGCAGCCCCCGGTCTCCACGCCCATGATGCGTTCGGCTGGCAATGCGCCGCTCACCGTGAGCAGGCGCTGGTCTTCCTTGGTGTAGATGTCATTGGTGATGGCCACCAGGTCGTAGCGCTCGCGCATGCCTTTGCACAGCATCTCCAGCAGCGTGGTTTTGCCAGAGCCGACCGGGCCGCCAATGCCCACTCGCAGGGGCGGCAGTTTGCGGGTGCGGTTGGCGATGTGGTGCAGGGCGGACATGGTGGTACTTTCAGGAACGGAAGAGGCGGGAGTACTGGACTTCATGCTGGGCCGACAAGATGGCCAGCATGGGCGAAAACGCCTGGCGGGTCTCGTCGGTGAGAGAAATGGCGTGGTCGACAGCACCAGGAATCTCGGCCGCCAGGCGCGACAGGATGCGCTGGCCGGCACTTTGGCCCAGCGGCACGGCCTTGACGGCGGCCTGCATCATGTTCTCGGCCCAACCAAAGGCGAAGGCCAGCAGGCAATCGCGCAGCGGGGCGGTGGTGCTGCCGGCGGCCAGGGCAAAGGCCAGCGGGTAGGCGGGCTGCAAATCGGCCAGCATCTGGATTTGTGTGACGCTGGCGGTGGTGTGGTTGCGCAGCCACTCCAGCAGTGAGCGCCCCATTTGCTCAGTCTGCGCCCGCAGTTCGGCGCTTTCGCGGGTGTGTAGCACCCAGGCATTGAGCTCCGCGATGCGGTCATGGTCTTGTGCCCGCCAGGCGGGAATAGCCTGGGCCAGCACCGCCAGCTCAGATCGCGCCAGGCTCAGCTGAAGCTGGTCAGCTAACCACTCAGATGCTTCGCTTTCTGTAGCAACGTATCCAGCATCCACGCTGCTTTCAAGGCATTCTGAGTAAGAAAATCCGCCAATAGGCAAGGCCGGTGAGGCCAGCCAGATCAGCTGCAGCAGACTGGTGTCAGACATGGCGGGCGCCGTCAATGGGGGTGATCGTGTTCGTGGTCATGGTCATGGTCATGGTCATGCCCATGCCCATGGTGACCCGGGCCGTGGCCGTGCCCGTGGCCGCCTGTGGCGTAGGCGCCGTTCTCTGGTTCAAAGGGATGCTCCACGGCCTGCACGATCAGGTGCATGGCGCGCAGCATGTCGGCCAGCACGTGGTCGGGTTCAATCTGCAGGTGGTCGGGCTTGAGCTCAATGGGCACATGGCGGTTGCCCAGGTGGTAGGCGGCTCGGATCAGGTCATAGGGTGTGCCATGGGCCTGGCAGTGGGTGATGCGCAGCACCTGCTGGGGCGCCGCACTCACCCGTACTAATGAGCCGTCTTCCGCTACCAGCACATCGCCGCCGCGCACCACGGTGCCGCGCGGCAAAAAAACGCCCAAGCTGCGGCCGGCCGAGTCGGTGGCGTCAAAGCGGCTTTTCTGGCGCACATCCCAATCCAGCTCGATGGTGCTGGCCCGTTTGAGCAGGGCCGCAGCCAGACCCTGGCCTTGGGGAATGAGTTTGTTGACAGTCAGCATGAGATTTGGGTATTATTACGGTTGTTATAACAAAAGGAGTGCGCCATGTCTGTCCTCAAAATGTCGCAGGTCGGCAATTCACTGGGGGTAATTTTCCCTAAGGATTTACTGGCCAAAATGAAGGTCGGTAAGGGCGATTCGCTGTACGCCACCGAGACCGCCACCGGGATCCATTTGTCCACTTACGACCCGGAGTTTGAACTGAAAATGACGGAAGCCCGGCGTATCATGAAAAAACGCCGTGAAGTATTGCGTGAGTTGGCGAAATGACAACGCATCCAAGCCATCGGCAGTGGTTGGACCGCGCGCTGATTCATGCTATCCACGACGAACAGTTGGCTGAGCATGGTGGTGCGACCGGCATTCGGGACAACCACCTGCTTGAATCCGCGTTGGCCCGACCAGAGCAGTTGGCTCACTACCAAACGCCTGACGCTGCTGAGTTGGCTGCCAGTTACGGTTACGGTATCTCACGGAATCATCCATTTCTGGATGGGGATAAGCGTACAGCTTTTGTCGCTGTTGAACTCTTCCTCGCGCTAAACGGCCAAGAATTGTTCGCTGGCGACGCGGATTGCGTGGTTACCATGTTGTCGGTTGCGTCAGGTGGTACGACCGAGGCGGAATTCGCCGACTGGATTCGCAGCAATTTGCGACCCTTGACTCGTTAACCCAAATCTTCTGCCACCAGCACATCGCCAACGCGCGGCAAAAAAACGGCCTGGCCCTGGCCTTGGGGAATGAGTTTGTTGACGGTCAGCATGGTGAAGGTGCTCACTGTGGTGGGGCCTGGTCGGCCAATAACTTGGTCATGAACACGCTGAACGGGTCAAGCGCGTAGTCGGCAAACGGGCCGCAGGTTACAAAGCCTTCGCTGGCGTACAAGCGAAGGGCTGCCGCAAAAGGCGCGGTAGAGCCGGTCTCCAGACTGAGACGCCTGATGCCTTCAGCCCGCGCCGCAGATTCAATGTGCTGCATCAGTGCGCGGGCAACGCCTTTGCGCAGATGCGCGTCAGCCGTCCGCATGGACTTGAGTTCGCCATGGTCAGGATTGAGTCGCTTGAGCGCCCCGCAACCCAGCAACTCGCCATTGGCCCACGCCGTCCAAAACGTAATGGACGGATGGCGCAGTGCATCCACATCCAGCGCATGCACGCTTTCCGGCGGGGAGTGTTGGTGCATGGCGTCCAGATGCAATTGCAACAAGGCCTTGATGGCCTCGCCTTGCAAGTTGTCCACCCGGATGTCCACGGCCTTCAGAACAGAAAATACCGCTGCGCCATCGGCAGGCTGACCGCCGGCTCGCAGGTCAGCAACTGACCGTCGGCGCGCACGCTGTAGGTCTGGGCGTCGATCTCCATCTTGGGCAGGTAGTGGTTGTGCACCATGTGCTGCTTGCGCACGCCGCGGATATTTTTGACGGCGGCCACCTGCTTGGCCAGGCCAAAGCGTTCCTTGATGCCTGCGTTCAGGCCAGCCTGGGACACAAAGGTGAGCGAGCCGCGTGACAGCGCCCCGCCGAAGGCGCCAAACATGGGGCGGTAGTGCACCGGCTGCGGCGTGGGGATGGACGCATTTGGGTCGCCCATGGCGGCCATGGCGATGAAGCCACCCTTGAGGATCAGCGCCGGCTTGACGCCGAAAAACGCCGGTTTCCAGACCACCAGGTCGGCCCACTTACCCACCTCGATGCTGCCGACCTCGTGGCTGATGCCGTGGGCGATCGCCGGGTTGATGGTGTACTTGGCCACGTAGCGTTTGACGCGGAAGTTGTCGTTGCGCGCGCTGTCCTCGGGCAGGGCGCCGCGCTGCAGCTTCATCTTGTGCGCTGTTTGCCAGGTGCGCAGGATCACCTCGCCCACGCGGCCCATGGCCTGGCTGTCGCTGCTCATCATGCTGATGGCGCCCAGGTCATGCAGCACGTCTTCGGCGGCGATGGTTTCGCGGCGGATGCGGCTTTCGGCAAAGGCCAGGTCTTCGGCTATTGCCGCGTCCAGGTGGTGGCAGACCATCAGCATGTCC
>JBIKZZ010000185.1:0-6562 GCA_044354435.1 Rhodoferax sp.
CATACCAGTCGATCACGACACGCTGTTTTTCAGCCGTCAACATAGGCTCGGTATCGGTGCTGTCAAGCGTAAGCAGGCGCTTGTCGATGTAGGACACATTTTGAAAGGGCGGTGGCAGTTTGAAGTTCAAGCCCGGCTCGGTAATGACTTCCTTGATTTGGCCCAACGCATACACCACGCCAAACTGACGCTGATCAACCACAAACAACGTGGCGCTGGCTAAGCCAAGCAGTACAAGCAACGATGCAAAAATAAATCCTAAGCGGTTCATGTCAGGTTCCTAGCGGGTGTCGCGGTCACGCGATCGGGTGGCATCTCTTGTTCGCGCCTCGGCAGTGCTCGGGGGCTGTGCGCTGCCCGACGCCGTCGCAGGCGTTGATGCCTGCGACGCCTCCAGCGCCATAGGCGCAGGCTGCGACGACATCTGCATGATCTTGTCCAAGGGCAAGTAAAGCAGATTGGAGCCTTGCTTGGAATCGATCAATATCTTGGTCGCGTTGGAATAGACCTGTTGCATGGTGTCGATGTACATGCGGTCCCGGGTCACCTGCGGCGCCTTTTGGTACTCATTCAGTACCGAACGAAAGCGCTGCGCGTCACCCTGGGCCTGCGACACCACTCGGGACTTGTAGGCATCGGCCTCCTCCTTCAGGCGCGAGGCTGAGCCGACTGCCCGGGGCACCACATCATTGGCGTAGGCCTGGGCATCATTTTTTGCACGCTCGCGCTCCTGTCCCGCTTTAAGCACATCGTCAAAAGCGGCTTGTACCTGCTCCGGTGGCCGTACCCCGCCTTGCTGCAAATTGATGCCGACCACTTCAATCCCAACCTTGTAGCGGTCCAGAATTTTTTGCATTAAGGCTCGCACGCGGGGCCCGATCTGGTCACGCTCCTCCGACAAGGCGCTGTCCATGCGCATCTTGCCCACCACCTCGCGCACCGCGGTCTCGGCCGCCTGCACCACAGCTTCGCCGGGGTTCTTGCTTTCAAACAGGTAGGCGCGTGCATCGCTCAACCGGTACTGCACGGCAAATTTGATCTCAACGATGTTCTCGTCTTCGGTCAACATGGCTGACTCCCGAAGGCCGGTGGCCTTAATGACGGTGTCTCGCCCTACATCCACCGACCGAATCTGCGTCACGAAGATCAATTCATGGCGCTGGACCGGGTACGGAAGCCGCCAGTTAAAGCCAGCTCCCACCGTCGACTTGTAGCGCCCGAACTGGGTAATGACGGCTTGCTGCCCTTCCTGGACGATGAAAAAGCCGGTTCCGAGCCAAATCAGCACCACCACACCGGCCACCAAACCTAGGCCAATACCAGCGCTCTTCATATCAGGCTGAAAACCACCGCCTCCTCCCAGGCCGCCCGGGCCGCCTGAGCTGCCTCGACCACCTGATTTCATGCCGCCAAATAGGCCACCCAGCTTGCGGTTGAAATCGCGCCAGAGTTCGTCCAGATCAGGCGGTCCGGCACTAGGCCTCGGCTTTTGAGGGCGCTCGGGGCTCCTGGGCGGCTGCGCTTCAGGTGGCGGTGCCTCCGGGCGATTCGGCTCGCCAGTGCCTCCACCCTCGGCTGGTTTGTCGTCGCCACGACCCCAGCGCGAGTCGTTCAGGTTAAACATCCCGCGCAAGGCATTAACGATGGACGGCCAGCGCATGGCGCGCAAATAAAGTTTCATCACAAGAACCTCACGTGTGTCATAACTCGATTGTGCCCAATTCATCTTCTTCCCCAGGCACAGAATGGGAATACCCTGGTTTCTCGGCGTTAGCCATCCCAGCGGTAACGGCCAACGCCAGCTCGCGCCGCAGCGCCGCGAGCCCCTCGCCTTGTCTGGCACTCAGGAACAGTCGAGGTGTCTGCACACCGTCAAGGGCAAAGGTGTCCTGCAGTTGCAAGGGGCGGTGCGCGTCGTCCATCGCATCAAGCTTGTTGAACACCAGAACCTGGGGAATATCGGCTGCGCCTATGTCAGCCAATACCCGCTGAACTTCGGCCATTTGCTCAACAAAGTGGGGGCTCGACGCATCCACCACATGCAGCAGCAGATCGGCATCCACAGCCTCCTGCAATGTCGCCTGAAACGCGTCAACCAAACCGTGGGGCAAGTCGCGGATGAAGCCCACGGTATCCGACAGCGAAACCGAGCGCTCGGCATCACCGAGGTAGAGTTGGCGGGTCGTGGTGTCGAGCGTGGCAAACAACTGGTCGGCGGCGTAAGCCCGCGCCTTGACCAACGCATTGAACAGGGTACTTTTGCCAGCATTGGTATAGCCAACCAATGAGATGTTGAAGGCTTCACGCCGCTCCCGCTGACGTCGCTGGGTCTGGCGCTGGCGCTTGACCTTGCTGAGCCGATCCTTGATTTTCTTGATGCTCTCACCGATCATGCGCCGATCGAGCTCAATCTGTGTCTCGCCCGGCCCGCCGCGCATACCGATGCCGCCGCTTTGACGCTCCAAGTGAGACCAGCGTCGCACCAGCCGGGTGCTGAGGTACTGCTGGCGAGCCAGTTCCACCTGTAGCTTGCCCTCATGACTGCGCGCCCGTTGTCCGAAAATTTCAAGTATCAACAAAGTCCGGTCGTTCACAGGCAGCTCAATATGGCGCTCTAAATTACGCTGCTGCGCCGGACTGAGACTTTGGTCGAACAGAACCTCAACAGCGCCCAGCTGCGTTGCCATCAGTTTAATTTCATCGGCTTTACCGCTGCCAACAAACAGGGCTGCATCCGGCGCCTTGCGTTTGCAGGTCAAGCGTGCAACCGGGTCGAGGCCCGCTGTTTGCGCTAACAAGCCCAGCTCCTCCAGCTCACGATCGAAATTCGGTAGGCCAAAATCAACCCCGACAAGTAGAGTCGGAGTGGGTTGGCGATCACGCGGCTGCAGGTGCGTCACCCTCGCCAGTTGAAAAGTTCACAGCCCGCCCAGGCACAATGGTCGAGATGGCGTGTTTGTAGACCATTTGCGTGACCGTGTTGCGTAGCAGCACAACATACTGGTCAAACGACTCGATCTGCCCCTGCAGCTTGATGCCATTGACAAGATAAATGGCGACCGGTACATGTTCTCGACGCAGTGCGTTGAGAAAAGGGTCTTGAAGTAATTGACCTTTGTTGTTCACGATATCCTCCGTGTTCAAAAAATGATTTAAAAAGAGACGATACCACAGCCTTGTCGCGCTGCTTGGAGGCATCGCAGTGAAACGACTGTGGCCTTTGACTCAGGACACGACGAACAAGCTTTACGCGTCGTCTTTGCCGGCATAGGGGTTGCTGGAGGTCTTGAGTTCGATCCGCAGGGGCGTGCCGACCAGATCAAACTCCTTGCGAAACCGGCCTTCCAAGAAGCGTTTGTAGCTGTCAGTGACATGCTCTAGCGAGTTGCCGTGAATCACTATCACGGGTGGATTCATCCCCCCCTGATGGGCGTAACGGAGTTTGGGGCGGTACATGCCCGAGCGCTTCGGGCTCTGGAACTGCACGGCCTCCAGCAAGAGCCGGGTCAGCACCGGTGTGGACATCTTGCAATTGGCCGCTTTGTGGGCTTGCACAATTGACGCCCAAAGAGGACCTAATCCCTGCCGCTTTTGCGCAGATATCAGATGCATAGCGGCAAATTTCAGAAAAGGTAAACGCGTTTCGATCGAGCGTTTCACCAGCTCACGCTGGTACTCGTCAACGGCATCCCACTTGTTGACCGCCACCACGACAGCACGTCCGTTTTCAAGGGTGTAACCAGCGATGTGAGCATCCTGATCGGTCACACCCTGTGTGGCGTCGATGAGCAACAGAACCACATTGCATGATTCGATAGCTTGCAAAGTTTTGACTACCGAGAATTTCTCGATAGCCTCGAAGACCTGCCCCCGCCGCCTAAGGCCCGCTGTATCGATCAACTCAAATTTCTGCCCGTCTCGCTCGAAGGGCACAGAGATGGCATCCCGCGTCGTGCCCGGCAAGTCAAAGGCAACCAGGCGCTCCTCGCCCAACCACGTGTTGATCAGGGTCGACTTTCCTACATTGGGCCGCCCAGCCACCGCCAATTTGATGGTTCCAACGCCAGACTGCGCGTCGGCTTCGTCCAGTTCAGGCAGGCGCAGCGGTGCCAAGGCCAATTCAACCAGTGCGCGAATGCCCTGCCCATGGGCGGCGGACACCGGGTGCACATCACCCAGGCCCAACTCAAAGAACTCCACCAGCGGCATGCCTTCACGCACGGCTTCAGCCTTGTTTGCGACCAGCAGACAGGGCTTGCCCAACCGCCTAAGGTATTTTGCAATGTCGTGGTCCTGGGCGGATATACCCGCCCGGGCATCGACCACGAATAACACAACATCTGCTTCAGCAACGGCCTGACGGGTCTGCTTGGCCATTTCGCGGTAAATGCCAGTGGCGGCATCTGGCTCGAAACCGCCGGTATCAATGACGATGTAATCGTGTTTACCTTGGCGCCCATTGCCATAGTGACGGTCGCGGGTCAGCCCCGCGTAGTCCGCCACGATGGCATCACGGGACTTGGTCAGTCGGTTGAACAGGGTTGATTTGCCGACGTTTGGGCGTCCAACCAGCGCAAGAACAGGCTTGACGAGCGCGCTCACTCGGGCTTAAACCCGAAGACGCCGCCCTGCCTTGTCACAATCACAAGAGTCCCATCAGCCAAAACCGGGCCGCTCACGACAGCCGAACCATCGGTAGCCATTCGGTTCAATAGGGCCCCATCGTCTCGGGACAGCCAATGCACTTGTCCCGATGCATCGCCAATTACCACCGAACGGCCGACAGCAAGAGGCGTGCTGAGACCACGATACCTCAGTAATTCTGAGGACCAGGCAAGCTGCCCATCAACGCGTTGCCAAGCCATCACCTTGCCGTCACTTTCCACACCAAAAACCAAGCGATCGTCACCATGCAAACCAACCGAACCCGAAGCCGGCTTGGTCCAGAGCACGTTGCCTCGGCTGGCGTTGACACACCCCACAGTTGCCTGAAAAGCGCGGGCACAAACCACATCCTTGTCGCGACTGACTCGACCAATCACATCAACCAGCCGTTCCACATCATTGGTGCCGCGCGGTGTCGCGATCGACGCTTCCCAGCGCGTACTGCCGTTACCCGGATTCATTCCGACCAAGCGGCTACCCAAACCGACCACCAGTGTGTCGCTGACCGCCAAAAGTACACCGGCCTGGCGCAGCACCAGCGCCTCACCAGGGCGTTGCTGACTCCATAGCCGTCGCCCGGACGCAGCATCAAACGCCGTCACGCTACGGTCTGCCGCCAGGTGGAATACACGGCCCCCGGCGACCAATGGCGCCGTGAAACCCTGGGCTGTTGTTTTCTGACGCCAGAGCTCACGGCCATTCTCCAAGACCACCAGTTCATTCTGGCGAGTCAACACCGCAACCAGCCTGCCGTCGCTGCCCACGCCAGCGCCAATGGGTTCCGCAAGCTTGACGCGCCAGACTTCTGCGCCAGTTCGACCGTCCAAGACGGCCACGAGGCCGTCCGAACTGGCGAGCGCAACCAGGTTGCCATTAACCCTGACATCCAGCGGGAAATCAGTGACCCCCACTTTGGCAGACCAGGCCAATCGCACCCCGAGCAAGGCTGGGTTGGGTACCAATTCGGCTGGTTTAATGAGATTTGAGGTCCCGGAACACGCCACTAAACCGAGCGCAACGACCAGGACCAGCAGGCTGGTTCGCACCGAGCGGACAGGGGACATCACGGTCACTGCTTACCTTTTGATACTGTCGCCGCAATTGGCACTGTCGGTTCAGCGCCCAAGGCGTTAAGCTTGACCTCAACCAGACGTCGGTATTCGGTGCGGGGTTCAAAGGCACTATAGGCCTTGTCGTACTCGGCACGAGCCAGTTCCTTCTTGCCCTCCAGCATAAGAACATCACCCTTGCGATCGGCAACCAGCGCCTCAAACTGGGCAGGAAATGGTCCAGCGAGTTGCGTGAGCGCCTCAGCGTACGCCTTGCTGTCTGCCAGCACTGCGGCCAGGCGCAAGCGCGCAATGGCTTGGTAACCCGGATCACTGGATTTGTCAGCCACCCAAGTCAGAGCAGCCTTGGCTTGGTCAAGTTTGCCAGTATCAAAATACTGCCTTGCCACCAGCAAACCGGCCTGCTGCCCGTAAGCGGTCGCCCCAAACTTATCCTTCATGTCGGCAAAAGCGCGTTCGATTTTCACCGGATCGCCAGTTTTGACAAGGCGTTCGACCTCCTCGTACATCGCGGCCGCCTGTATTGCCTGGCTGCGCTGCCAGTATTGGTAGAAATTCCAGCTAGCGTACGCGCCCAGAACGACGATCAGCACCCATGTGATGGCATTGCCGTACTGCTTCCAGACGTGCTTGATCTGGTCAAGTTGTTCTTGTTCTTCGAGGTCGAGTTGGTTTGCCATACGGGTACTCAATTAAGTGCGCGATTGTAGGGTCGGGGCCCACACCGCAATGTCAGCGAGGGATTGGCTGGTTTGTGTGCCTACCCCATCGCGCAAGGACTTGATCGTGACCCGGCGCTGCAAGAGTTCATCGTCGCCGAAGATGAG
>JBIKZZ010000186.1:0-6554 GCA_044354435.1 Rhodoferax sp.
TGCGGCTCGAGCTTCTCGACCTGACCCCAGCGCTGCCCGGCTCAGGCCGGGTATATCGCACCAAGTACGCGGGCGCCACGGGCGCCCGTGACTTTTTTCAGATTACCGGGTTCTCGACGGACGGTCTGTCGCGCCAGCCAAGCAAAAGCGGCCGCTTCCACCTGTAAGGGCGCAAGCCCGCGAAGCCGTGTGTCGCTGACCTTGCGTGTCGGCAGCAGCACCTGCAGGCGCTGCATGAGGTGCTGGTTATAGGCGCCGCCGCCACATACCAGTAGCTCACTGCTGGCCGGAGCATAGGTCCGTACCGCGTCCGCGCAGCTTTGCGCAGTCAATTCGGCCAGTGATGCCTGCACGTCGGCTACTGACAATGCGGCTGACTGCGATAGCGCTGCAGCCAGCCACGGCGGGTTGAACAGGTCACGCCCGGTGCTCTTGGGCGGGCCTTGAGCAAAAAACGGTTCAGCCAGCATGCGTCTTAACAGTTCGGTATTGACCTGGCCGCTGGCGGCCCAAGTGCCGTCACGGTCGAAGGGCTCACCTTGGTGCTGCAAGCACCAAGCGTCGAGCAACAGGTTGCCCGGCCCGCAGTCAAAACCCAGAATATCTCCCTCATCTGCAGCACCGAGTACCGTCAGATTGGCCATGCCCCCCAGGTTCAGAATGGCAACTTCCGCCCCACGGCGGCCAAACACTGCATGGTGAAAGGCTGGTACCAGTGGCGCGCCCTGGCCGCCCGCTGCCACATCTCGGCTGCGGAAATCGGCAATCACATCGATGCCGCACAGCTCGGCCAACAGCGCCGCGTTGTTCAGTTGCAGCGTGTAGCCGGTGCCATCGAAGGCCTGCGGTTGGTGTCGCACTGTTTGGCCATGCGCACCGATTGCCCGAACTGCCGCGGGCCCAACGCCCGCTTGCTTCAACAGCGCATTAACCACTTCGACATAGGTGCGCACCAGCGCATTGGCCGCTAATGCGGCGCGATGCAGTTCATTGCCCCCGCTTTGGTTGAGGTCGAGGAGTTCTTGACGTAAGGCGGGCGGCATTGGCGCGCTCGCAGCGGCCACCAAGGTCAGTTGTGATTTGGAAAAATCGACCAGTACCCCATCGACACCGTCCAGCGATGTGCCGGACATCAGGCCCAGGTAAAGCTCGGTCACGGCCAATACCTGAAACTGAGTTAGTCTGCCGTGCTGCGCTGGATCGAGGCTGCCCCTGCCAGCGCCACGCGTGTCGTCGCTGCGGCCTGATTGAACGACGGGCGAGCAGTTGCGCTCACCGGCACCGATTCACTTTGACGCGCGATGGTCATGGGGTCGTGGTGCTGGCCATTGACGCGGAACTCAAAGTGCAGGTGCGGCCCGGTGGCCCAACCGGTAGCGCCAACCGCGCCGACATTTTGGCCTTGGGTCACGTTTTGGCCCTTGTGCACCAGGATGCGGCTCAGGTGCGCATAGACCGTGGTGTGCTGGTTGCGGTGCCTGACTATGACCACATTGCCAAAGCCATTTTGCACCCCGGCAAACTCGACATTGCCGTCACCAACGCTGCGCACCAGCGTGCCGGTTGGCGCGGCGTAGTCCACGCCCAGGTGCGCACGCCAGGTTTGCAGGATGGGGTGGAAACGCATCTTGAACCCGCTGGTGACCCGGGAGAATTCCATCGGAGAAGCCAAGTAGGCGCGGCGCAAGCTTTGTCCGTCCAGCGTGTAATAGCCGCCTTTGGTCGCGGCTCCGGTTTCGCGAAACCACATAGCCTGAAAACTCTTGCCGCTATTGACGAACTCCGCGCTCAAGACTCGACCGCTGCGAAGGGGTTCGCCGTCGCCCTCAAGTGTTTCATACACGACCGAGAATCGGTCACCTTTGCGCAATGCGCGGTGAAAATCGATATCACCGGCAAACATCTCGGCGACCTGGATGGCAATTGCATCAGGGATGCGTGCCTCGTCGGTGGCAGCAAACAGCGAACTCTGGATGGTGCCGCTAGCGAGCCGGGTCGAGGCCGTCAGGGCAGCCGTTTCCAGGCGCGATATAAAGCCAGTTGGCGACAACTCGATCACAAGCCGTTTGAACTGACCGTCGTCTTCGGGACTCCAGCGGGCGCTGAGTTTGCGCAGGGTGTTCTGATCGGTCGTCTCAGCATTGATGTTGCGCCCGCTACGGCCGAGTAGAAGTCGGGCGACCGGGTCGGTACGAAGAAAGTTGGCCGCAGCCGGGTCGTCTACGCCCAAGCGTCGCAGCAGGCTGTCGGCCGTGTCGGTTGAGCGGGTGATGTCTGAGCGAAACAGGGTTAGTTCAGGACCTTTCTGCGCCAGGATTGCACCTTGTTCAGGCAGCCGTACCACCTCCAGGATCTCTTGCACCGTTAGATTTGCCGGGTCCGGGGCCAGGGTGGCCAGTGCGTAAGTCGCACCTCCGGCACCCAACAAGGTGCTCGCCAGAACGGCGGCGACATGCTTTGGGTAGCGCGCCAAGACCTGGCGGGACCACTGAATGCCATTTTGGACGACGTTAACGAGGCTATGAGGCAAGAGGCAGGCTTTAAAGGATGAGCAGGTGCAAGGCGCGAACGGTAGACTAAGGCACCGCAGGCGGACGACTAAAATTCAACGGTCAAGGCCATGCGAAGTATAGCGTCGCTGCCCCCTGTTACCAACTAAATCCCTTATGAATCAAGCTTTGGCCACCCAGTTTCCTGTTTCGGATCGTGTTCGGGAGGCGCTCGCTGTTTCATTGCGGGGTTGCGAGGAACTAATCCCGCAGGACGACTGGGTCAAAAAACTGGCCCGATCTGAAGCAACAGGCACGCCCTTGCGCATCAAGCTCGGGCTCGATCCAACGGCGCCGGATATCCATGTCGGGCATACCGTGGTGCTTAACAAAATGCGGCAGTTGCAGGACCTGGGCCATACCGTCATTTTTTTGATTGGCGACTTCACCACTCTGATTGGCGACCCCTCCGGACGCAACAGCACCCGCCCGCCACTCACGCGTGAGCAGATTGAAAACAACGCGCAGACCTACTACCGCCAGGCCGCCATGGTGCTGGACCCGAACCGAACCGAGATCCGCTACAACAGCGAATGGGGCGACGCCCTTGGCTCACGCGGCATGATTCAGTTGGCGGCCCGCTATACGGTGGCGCGGATGATGGAGCGCAATGATTTTCATGACCGCTTCAAGGCCGGCACCCCGATCAGCGTGCATGAATTTCTGTACCCGCTGATGCAAGGCTACGACAGTGTGGCGCTGAAAAGCGACTTGGAGTTGGGCGGCACTGACCAAAAATTCAACCTGCTGGTGGGGCGCCACTTGCAGGCGGAATACGGCCAGGAGCCGCAATGCATTCTGACCATGCCACTGCTCGAGGGGCTCGATGGTATTGAGAAAATGTCGAAGAGCAAGAACAACTTCATAGGCATCTCGGAAGATGCCAACACCATGTTTGCCAAAGTGCTCAGTATTTCTGACGCCCTGATGTGGCGCTGGTACACCCTGCTGAGCTTTCGCAGTCTGGCAGACATCGAGGCGCTCAAAGCCGAGGTTCAGGGGGGGCGCAACCCGAAAGACGCCAAGGTGGCGTTGGCACGCGAGATCACGGCGCGTTTTCATTCGCTGGCCGCGGCTGATCTTGCGGAGCAGGATTTCATCAACCGTAGCCACGGCGGTGTTCCTGAGGACATCACTGAGATGACACTGCCTTTAGGTCCGGACGGTGCGGCGGTGGGAATTGGTGCATTGCTCAAGCTGGCCGGGCTCGTGGCCTCCAGTGGCGAGGGCAACCGCTTGATTGACGGTGCCGGTGTGCGTGTTGATGGCAGCCCGATCAGTGACAAGGGCCTCAAGCTGGGGGCTGGCACTTACGTGCTGCAGGTGGGTAAGCGCCGCTTTGCCCGGGTTACGCTGACTTGATCGCCGTTCTGCAACGGGTCCGCCAGGCACGTGTGCTGGTGGCTGATGAATTGGTCGGCGAGATTGCCGCCGGGTTGATGGTGCTGGTTTGTGTGGAGCGCGCCGACAGCGAGGCGCAGTGTGACCGCATGCTGGCCAAGATTCTGAAGCTGCGTATTTTTAATGACGCCTCGGGCAAGATGAACCACAGCCTGCAAGACATGGATGGCAGCGGCGCAGTTGGTGGGCTTCTACTGGTGAGCCAGTTCACGCTGGCGGCGGATGCCACTGGCGGTAACCGGCCCAGTTTCACGGCGGCGGCCCGGCCGCAGGACGGGCGGCGCCTGTTTGATTATTTCGTGATGCAAGCCCGGTCCGCGCATTCCGTGGTCCAGACAGGTCGGTTTGCCACGGAGATGCAGGTGCATCTGGTCAACGATGGTCCAGTGACGATCCCGCTGCGCGTGGTTTAAGCGACCAGGCTCGCTGGGAACGCGGGCTGACTGAAAGACCTCACGGTTATGATCAAACTGATAGAAGCGTCTGACGGCCAATGTCTTGTTTTTTTCGGAGTGAAGCCATGCGTGTGAGTGTGTCCTTGAAACGGGCTGTATCGATTTTTGGCATGGTCGTCTTGGGCTTGACCATGCTGGCGCCGGCTTTGGCTCAACAAAGTACTGCGCCTCTCAGGATCGGGGTCCTGCCCAACGTCAGCGCCCGTGTGATTCTGACCACTTACCAGCCCGTGCGCGAGTATTTCGAGCGGGAGCTGAAACGTGGCGTTGACATCGCCACTGCGCCGGATTTCCGGTCTTTTGCCGAGAATACCCGGCGTGGAGATTACGACCTGATCGTGACGGCGGCCAACCTGGGGCGGGTGGCTCAAGCGGATAGTAACTGGCAGCCGCTGGCCATCTACGACCCCAAGATCCCGGCCATCCTGGTGGCAATGGCCGACAACCCCAACCCTTCGGTCGCGCAGTTGCGTGGTAAAGCGTTGGCTTTGGCCAACCCCCAATCGCTGGTGGCACTGGCTGGCTTGGAGTGGCTGGGTGGCCAGGGCCTGCGCCAGGGTGCTGACTTCAAAACCGTGACCGCCGCCAATGACGACAGTTTGGGCGCGGTGTTGCGGACGGGCGAGGCGCCACTTGCCATCATGAGCCTGGGCGAGTTCCGAGCCAAACCAGAGGCCATGCGCAACACCCTGCGCATCGTCACTGAAATCGCCAAATTGCCGGGCTTTCTGGTGATGGCCAACCCAGGGCTGCCCGCCGCTGAACTACAACGGCTGAAGACATTGATCCTGGCTTTTCCCCAAACAGAGGAGGGTAAAAAGTTCTTTGCCTTGTCGGGTTTTGCGAATATCCGTGACGTGGGTGAGCCGGAACTCAAAACCTTGGATGCATTTAATGACGTCACGCGCAAGGGGCTGGCTGGCTGAAACACATGCGGGGGCGTCTTAGTCTGAAGGGCAAGCTGATTCTTGCCGGCATGGCGCTTCAGCTGTGCGTGCTGGCACTGGTGGGTGGCAGCACCTTGTGGTGGGTGGTTCGTTTTCTTGACGATGATCAGCAGGCGAACGCACGTCAGATCAAGCCACTGCTGGTGGCCGCGCTCGCGGTCCCCATGGCGCAGCGCGACTACGCCTCCGTCGCAGCCATCCTTAAGGAGAGCCGGCCGGCCAGTGAGCTGGTGTTTCTGAGCGTGTGCGATGCAAGTGGGAATCTGATCGCCGAAGAGGGGGCGGCATCTCCAGCGACAGCTGATATGTCCAAGCGCAAGGCGGCCAATGTTCTGTACGATGAATTTTCGGTTCCGCTCAGCCTGGGCGGCCAGGCATTGGGCGTCATCAAATTTGGCTTGTCCCGAGCCGGAATCGAGCAGACCGCGCGCGGTGTGAGCGTCCACGTCCTGCAGGTGGGCGCGGTGGCGCTGCTGGTGTTTTCATTGCTGCTCTGGTGGATCAGTGTGACCCTGACCCGGCCACTGCAAACGCTGGTGACGGCAACACGCGATATTCGGGCCGGTAATTACGACATCGACCTTGTCAGCGGTCGCAGGGATGAGATCGGCACCCTGGAGTCAGCTTTTATTCTCATGAACATGGAGATTCGGCGCAGGGTCGCTGAGTTGATCGAAAGCGAGGCTCTGCAGCGCCGCTACCTGCGCGAGTCCCTGGCCAAGCAGGGGCAGGTCGAGAAGGCCTTGCAACAGGCAGATGACGCTATGACCGCCAAGTCGGAGTTTCTGGCCAACATGAGCCATGAAATTCGCACGCCGCTGAATGCCATTTTGGGTTTCTCGCAATTGCTGCAGTCGGCGCCTTTGGAGGGCTTGCATCTTGAGTACATGGTCAACTTGCGTCAGGCGGGGGAGTCGCTGCTGCGCATCCTAAACGATGTGCTGGATTATTCCAAGATGGAAGCTGGCCGGTTGGAGTTGGTCAACGAGAGCTTCGATCTTCAAGACCTGTTGAGCGCGGTGACCCAATTGTTTTCCTACCAGTTGCTTGAGAAAAACTTGTCTCTGCGGGTGCAGGTGGATGACGCCGTGCCGACGCACCTGCTGGGCGACGCGCTGCGCTTACGTCAGATCCTGATCAATCTGGTGGGTAATGCCTTCAAGTTCACAGAGCGCGGTGCGATCGAGATCACCGTGGAGTGC
>JBIKZZ010000187.1:0-6533 GCA_044354435.1 Rhodoferax sp.
AATGCAGCGGTTCAGATCTCTGCTCAGCACCCCCAATTTCTGGTCTTCGGTCATCGGCCATTGGTCCAGGTAGGCCCGCTCATCCGCCTTGAAGCGATCGCGGTTAGCGGCCTGCATCAGCGACATGCAGAACTGGTTCAGGTGGTAGCCCTTGTGGCTTTGCTCGGCATCAAAAATGGTGGTGCCGGGAACGTCAAGGTAAGGTTTATCGAGTGCCATTAGAGTCTCCATAAGTAGGCCAGTCGCCGCCGGGCCGCCCCAAGGCGACTGACGCCCCCTCTGGGGGCAGCGCCGTACGCGCAGCGACAAGCGTGGGGGTCAACATGCGTCGGGCCAATACAGCCGCATGGGGTTGGTGACGAGCATTTTTTGTTGCAGATCGGGCGTGGTGGCGATGTGCGGGATAAAGTCGACCAGCAGGCCGTCGTCCGGCATGTGGTCCTTTAGGTTGGGGTGCGGCCAGTCGGTGCCCCACAGCACCCGGTCGGGAAAGGTCTCGACGATGCGGCGGGCAAAGGGCAGCACATCGCGGTAGGCATTGGCTTCGCCCCGCAATGCCTTGGGGCCGGTCACGCTCAGGCGCTCGGGGCAGCTGACCTTGCTCCACACATTGGGGTGCTCGCGCATGAACCTCACAAACAGCTCAAACTCCGGGCCGTCCAGGGGCTTGCTCACGTCCGGCCGGCCCATGTGGTCCACCACCACGGTGGTGGGCAGGGTGGTAAAAAAGTCCCACAGCTCGGGCAGGTCCACCGCCTCAAAGTAGATCACCACATGCCAGCCCAGCGGCTTGATGCGGTTAGCAATCTCCAGCAACTCGTCTTTCGGCGTGAAGTCAACCAGGCGCTTGACAAAGTTGAAGCGCACGCCGCGCACGCCGGCCACGTGCAGCGCCTGCAGCTCGGTATCGCTGATGCTGCGCTTGACCGTGGCCACGCCGCGCGCCCGTCCGCCCGAGGCGACGCAGGCATCCACCATGGCGCGGTTGTCGGCCCCATGGCAGGTGGCCTGCACAATCACATTGCGGGCAAAACCCAGGTGGTCGCGCAGGGCAAACAGCTGCGCCTTGGAGGCGTCGCACGGCGTGTACTTGCGCTCGGGCGCATAGGGAAACTCGGCGCCCGGGCCAAACACGTGGCAGTGGGCGTCCACCGCCCCGGCCGGCAGCTGGAAGCGCGGCTGGGCCGGGCCGGCGTACCAGTCCAGCCAGCCGGCGGTCTTGGTGAAGTCACCTGTGGTGGGTTTGCTCATGGTGGTGGCCTGGCGCTAGTCGATGTAGCGCAGGCCGGCGGCGGCCAGCGGTTCGCGCATCTTGTACATGTCCAGGCCCAGCACGCCGGTGGCCAGCTTGGCGCGCTTCTCGCCCTCATTGGCTTCGCGTTGTTGCGCCGCAGCCAGGGTCCTGGCCGCCAGCGCAGCCGGCACACAGACCACGCCATCGTCGTCGGCCACGATCACATCCCCCGGGGTAACCAGCATGCCAGCGCACACCACCGGCACATTGACCGAGCCTAGCGTGGCCTTGATGGTGCCCTTGCTGGAGATGGCTTTGCTCCAGACCGGAAAACCCATGCGCGTGAGCTCTTTCACGTCACGCACGCCGGCGTCGATCACCAGGGCCCGGGCGCCACGCGCCTGGAAGCTGGTGGCCAGCAGGTCGCCAAAGTAGCCATCCGTGCAGTCGGCGGTGATGGCCGTCACCACCACGTCGCCGGGCTGGATCTGCTCAGCCACCACGTGCATCATCCAGTTGTCGCCAGGGTGCAGCAGCACGGTCACCGCCGTACCAGACACCTGGGCGCCAGCATAGATGGGCCGCATACAGGGCTTGAGCAGGCCGACGCGGCCCATGGCCTCGTGCACAGTGGCAGAACCCATAGCTGCCAGGGCATCGGCGGTGGCGCGGTCAGCGCGCTGAATGTTGCGGTGAACAACGCCTAGTTCATACATGGTCAGTTCTCCTTGATCGCTCAGTGGCCGCGCGCCTTGAGGGCCGCGTCCAGCCGCGGGAACACACGGCGGGCGTTGCCCTCGTAAATCTTGTGACGGTCATCCCCGACGACGATGGTCGAGGCCTCGATGTAGCGCTTGGTGTCGTCAAAGTAGTGTCCGGTTTCAGGGTCGATGCCACGCACCGCACCAATCATCTCGCTGGCAAACAAGATGTTATCCACCGGGATCACTTTGGTCAGCAGGTCAATGCCAGGCTGGTGGTAGACGCAGGTGTCAAAGAAGATGTTGTTGAGCAGGTGGTCTTTAAGCAGCGGTTTTTTCAGCTCTTGCGCCAGGCCACGGAAACGGCCCCAGTGGTAGGGCACCGCGCCGCCGCCGTGCGGAATGATGAACTTGAGCGTGGGGAAATCCTTGAACAGGTCGCTCGTGAGGCACTGCATGAAGGCCGTGGTATCGGCGTTCAGGTAGTGCGCCCCGGTGGTGTGGAAACAGCTGTTGCAGCTGGTCGACACGTGAATCATGGCTGGAATACTGTGCTCCACCATCTTTTCGTAAATCGGATACCAAGCGCGGTCGCTTAAGGGGGGCGAGGTCCAGTGGCCGCCCGACGGGTCAGGGTTGAGGTTGATGCCGACGTTGCCGTAGTCGCGCACGCAGCGCTCCAGCTCGGGGATGCAGGTTGCGGGGTCCACGCCCGGGCTTTGCGGCAGCATGGCGGCAGGGATGAAGTGGTCCGGAAACAGCTGGCTGACGCGGTAGCACAGCTCATTGCAGATCGCCGCCCAGGTGCTGGACACCTCAAAGTCCCCAATGTGGTGCGCCATAAAGCTTGCGCGCGGGCTGAAGATGGTCAGGTCGCTGCCACGCTCGCGCATCAGGCGCAGCTGGTTGGTCTCGATGCTCTCGCGCAGTTCGTCGTCGCTGATCACCAGCTCGGCCACGCGGGGCCGGTTGGCCGGGTCATTCAGGGCGGCGACCTGCCGGTTGCGCCAGGTCTCCAGCGCCTTGGGCGCGGTGGTGTAGTGACCGTGGCAGTCGATGATCAGGGTTTGTTGGCTCATGGGGAGTCCTCAGGTCTTGGCTGATTGGGGTTCAGGTGGGCTGGCCGGTCCACACGGCGGCGGGGATCATCACCTCGCCGCGCATGATCAGGCGCGCGGTGCGCAGCAAGGCGGCACGGGTCACGTTTTGCGGGTTGGCCGGGTCCAGTCCCAGCGCCACACTGAATTCACCGGTAGGGTGCTCGACCGACACCCGCGGTTCATGGCCGGCGTCCATCACCGCCACGCCCTCGCAGACCGCCCCTTTGAGCACGCAAGCCGTACCTACCGTGACAGCCGCCAGCACGCCAATGGCGTCGTGGCACACATGGGGAATGAAGCTGCGGGTGCAGAGGCTGCCGCCGCTGCGCGGCGGGGCGATCAGCGTCATCTTGGGGTAATTCTTGGTGCTCACATCGCCCAGGCCCATCAGATGTCCCGTCTGGATGCGCAAGGCCTCAATGCGCTGCTTGAGCGCCGTATCAGCATTGAGCTCGGCGACCGTCTCGTAGCCGGTGCAGCCCACATCAGCGGCCTGAAACATCACCAGCGGCATGCCGTTGTCAATGCAGGTCACTGGCAAGGTGAAGGGTGCGAAGTCCTCGCCGGTGACTGTCACCACATCACGAACGCGACCGGTGGGGAGCAGCCCTGAGCAAACCGAACCTGCAGTGTCCAGAAAATTGATGGTGATCGGCGCCGAGGTGCCGGGCACACCGTCAATCCGGGCGTCACCGTCGTAGGCCACCCGCCGACCCTGCGGCGTCATGGGCGTTTGCACGGTCACATCGCACTGCATGTCGGTATTGAGCGTCAGCACCCGCACCGTGGTGGTGTCGCCTTGTGGTTCTATCAGGCCACGTTCCAGCGCAAACGGTACCACCGCGGCCAGCATATTGCCGCAGTTGGGGCTGGTGTCTACCGTGTCCTTGTCCGGCTGCAACTGGGCGAACAAAAAGTCCAACGCCACACCCGGCTTGCTGCCAGGGCTGACGATACCGACCTTGCTGGTCAGCGGGTGGGCGCCGCCCATGCCGTCGATCTGGCGGCGGTCGGGCGAGCCCAGCACCGCCAGTAGCACGCGGTCGCGGGTGGGGATGTCGGTGGGCAAGTCGGAGGCCAGAAAAAACGGGCCGCGCGAGCTGCCACCGCGCATAAAGAGGGAGGGGATGGCGGTCTGCATAGGCTGAATTGTCGGCGTTGCGCCACCTTCGCACCAGCGATAGTCACCACTATCAGATATACCAAATTGGCATAATGAACGATTGGTTATGGTAATTTATTCAAGATGGATCTGAAGCAACTGACTTACTTTGTCCGCGTGGCTGAGCTGGGCAGCTTCACGCGCGCGTCCTTGGCATTGAACGTGGCTCAACCTGCATTGAGCCGGCAGGTGCGTCTGCTGGAAGTGGAGCTGCGCCAGAACCTGCTGGTGCGCAACGGGCGTGGCGCCGTACCCACCGAAGCCGGCAAACTGCTGCTGGCTCACGGCCGAGGCATCCTGCACCAGGTTCAGCATGCCCACGAAGAGCTGGGCCGCCTGCGCGGCGCACTGGCCGGCCGCGTGGCCGTAGGCCTGCCGACCAGCCTGGCCCGGGTGCTGACGGTGCCCCTGACCCGCGCTTTCCGCCAGGCCATGCCCGAGGCCAGCCTGTCCATCAGCGAGGGCCTGTCGGTGGCCCTGCTTGAGTCACTGCTGAATGGCCGGCTGGACATTGTCGTGCTCTACAACGCCCAAGCCGGCGCCGATGTCGACATCAAACCCCTGATGGTCGAGGAGCTGGTGCTGGTACAGGCACGCCCGCCCGGCTTGGCTGAAGATCCGCCGCCGGGGCCACTAGCGCTGCGTGTCCTGGCCGATTTGCCGCTGGTGATCCCCAGCCGGCCCAACGCCATCCGAATGCATGTGGAGTCCGAACTGGCCCGCATCGGCTGCCGACCCCACATTGCACTGGAGATTGACGGGGTATCGGCCATTCTGGACCTGGTGGCAGATGGCGCCGGCAGCGCTGTTTTGTCACGCAATGCGGTCGCCAGCTCGGTGAGGCCCTCGGCGTTTTCACTGCGGCCGATCGGCGATCCGCCCCTGCGCATTATGGTGGCCCTGGCCACCAGTGCCCTGCGGCCCGCCACCTTGACGCAGCAGGCTACGGCGGCGCTGCTGCGTCAGACCGCCGACCAGGTCACTCGACGCGCGTCACCGCCGTAGGCTTGAAGCCAAAATCAGCCGCTCTGCCCTTGCGCCCTCGCACTGCGCGGGCATTGTTCAGACTGCGGATCTCCAGGGTTTCATCGCGCAGCTTGCCGCCGCGCCCGATACCGTCGATGCGGATGCTACGGGTGTAGGCCGCAGCACCGGCCAGGCTATCTTTGGCCTCCAGGTCGAGCAGCATCAGGCCACGCCCACCCCCGGCCATCTGCTTGAGCTCGGTGATCTCGAAGGTCAGCACCCGCCCGCCCACCGAGGCACAGGCCACGTGGCTGGCCGGCGGCGTCGGCACCAGGCCAGCCTCGGAAGCCACCACCGAAGGTCGGCACAGCGTCTCCCCCGGGTTGCAGGTGACGAAGGCCTTGCCGGCCTTGAGGCGCGACACCATGTGTGCCACCGTGGCCGTGAAACCATAGCCACCCGAACTGCTGAGCAACAGGCTGGCGGTGGCTGGACCGGCGTGGTAGTAAAGCAACTCGGTGCCGGCTTCGAGCTCAATCAGGCTGGTGATGGGTTGGCCGTCACCGCGAGCGCCGGGGAGCACCGATACCGGCACCGAATAAACCCGGCCATTGCTGCCAAAGCCCAGCAGGGTGTCCACGGTGCGGCATTCAAACGTACCGTACAAGCCGTCTCCGGCCTTGAAGGCAAAGCTGCCCGACTCGTGGCCGTGGCCAGTGCGGGCACGCACCCAGCCCTTTTGGCTGACCACCACCGTCACAGGCTCGTCCAGCACTTTGACCTCCAGCACCGCTTTTTTCTCAGCCTGGATGAGGGTGCGGCGTGGGTCGGCAAAGGTTTTGGCGTCGGCTTCAATCTCTTTGACCATCAGTCGACGCAAAGCGGTGGGGCTGGCCAGGATGTCTTCCAGGCGTTGGCGTTCCTCGCGCAGCCCCGCCAACTCCTGTTCGATTTTGATGGCTTCTAGCCGCGCCAACTGCCGCAGGCGTATGTCGAGGATGTCTTCGGCCTGCCGCTCTGACAACGCAAAACGCGCCATCAGGGCGGCCTTGGGCTCATCCGACTGGCGGATGATGGCGATCACCTCGTCAATATTGAGCAGCACCAGTTGCCGCCCCTCCAGGATATGGATGCGGTCCAGCACCTTGTCTAGCCGGTGGCGAGAGCGCCGCTCGATGGTGTTCTGGCGAAACTCGATCCATTCCAGCAGCATCTGCCGCAAAGATTTTTGCGTAGGGCGGCCATCCAGCCCGACCATCGTCAGGTTGATGGGCGAGGAGGTTTCCAGGCTGGTGTGCGCCAGCAGCGTGGTGATCAGTTCCTGTTGGCCGATGCGGCTGGTCTTGGGCTCGCAGACGAGGCGCACGGCG